>NZ_JAYGIL010000001.1:0-9626 GCF_034931025.1 Arcicella gelida
CTTCTTGCTTAAAAGTCTCAAAATCAAAATTGTCAGGAGTCTCCATAAATAAAGTGTGTCTGAGTAAAAGTAAAAAAATAAACTTAATTTTAAACTGACACAGTTGGATGAACAGACTCATTTGGACTCCTGACGTGCTTTCATAAGTGTTTTATTTATATTAAAACTTGATGTAATTCTTAATTAATGAACTATCCCTTTCCTCTTTCAAAGACAAATTAACTACTTAATATAAAACAACTTAGATACATTTATATACAATATTACTTTGTTTGTATTTAATTCCTTTCTGCTTCTTAACAGCTGTTATTTGTGATAATAGAATCAAATATTGTTTTGTAATACTATACCATGGTTGATATGTAATTATCTTTTGTTTCAATAAACCTTATTGTTGCTTTTATGTAATCACTTTTTGTTTAAATGTACCATTTTCTTGATTTGATGTAATTACCCTTTGCTTAACTATACCACTCCCATGATTTCATGCAATTATGCTCAGTTTGATTGCACCTTTTAAATGCTTCAATGTCATAGTCGTTTGTTTTATTGCATCTTATTATTGCTTTTATGTAACTACTATTAGTTTAACTACACCCTATCAATGCCTTTTTAAAATTACCTTTTGCTTAACTAAACAATAGTATTATTTAAATAGAATAAAGCTTTGCTTAGTTGGAATTTCAATTAAACTGACTGTAATCTATAATAGTTTTAGGTACTTTTTTAAAAGTAAAAATCAATTTTGTCCTTCTAAAATCAAACATAAAATATTTTTATTTAAAAATCCATTTTTTTATTCAAAACTTATTATACGGCATGTAATATATTGATTTTCAACATAAAAACAATAATGAATGATTATTCAATTTACATTTTAAGATAAATTAGCACCTAGAGATTGTTAATAAACTGTGTAAAAAAATTCAATAAAAGAATATGCAATTACCGATTTATTTATTCCTTAAAACATTTCTGCTTCAAGGATGTTCTAGCTATAATTTCTATTTATAAATATACAATCGGAATGTCAAAAAATATCTTAATTATAGGTGCAAGTTCAGGAATTGGAGAAGCTACTGCACAAATATTAAACAAACAAGGCTTTAATGTTTACTCTGCTTCACGTACAGCACCATCAGTAGCTACAGCAAAGCATTTTACTTGGGATGCTCTTAATCCTGATAACACAGTTTTTAATGAACTCCCAGATGTTTTAGATGGAGTTGTCTATTGTCCAGGTACAATTAACTTAAAACCATTTACAAGGCTAAATCAAGATGATTTTAAGACTGATTTTCAAATTAACGTATTAGGAGCTGTTTCAGTAATACAAAATGTTTTACCACGTCTCAAGAAAAGTAATACTGCTTCGATAGTTTTATACAGTACTGTTGCAGTTAAAATTGGGATGGGTTTCCATGCTTCAGTCGCAAGTTCAAAAGGTGCAATTGAGGGATTAACTCGCTCGTTGGCAGCCGAGTTTGCTTCTAATAAAATCAGAGTAAATTGCATAGCACCTTCATTAACAGAAACACCATTGGCAAAAAACTTATTATCAAGCGAAGAAAAGAAAGAAGCATCTAACAAACGCCATCCAATAGGACGCTTTGGTAATGTTTTAGACATCGCAAGCATGACCTCATTCTTAATTTCAGACGATGCAAGCTGGATTACAGGACAAGTACTGAACATTGATGGCGGGATGAGCTCAATTAAAACAATGTAATTTTACCTTTCAAATCAGAAAAACGTATTTTCGCATAATTAAATAGAACAGCACCAAAGTTTTCCGTACTTTGGTGCTGTTTCTATATTTTAACTAAAAATACATTCTTAAACCCCAAAACTATGAGTGCTTTAATTTTTATAGTGGTTTTTGCCATTCTAATTATTTTCTTTTCCATCGTGATTGTCAATCAAGGTACAGTAGCAGTCATTACAATTTTTGGAAAATACCAAAGAGTAATGACACCCGGATTGAATTTTAAGATTCCATTTATTGAATTTATCTTCAAAAGAATTTCTATTCAAAACCGTTCGATGGAATTAGAATTCCAAGCCATCACTTCCGACCAAGCAAATGTGAATTTCAAAGCGATGTTGGTCTATGCAGTACTGAATCAAGAAGAACAGACGATTAAAAACGTAGCTTTCAAGTACATGGACGAGCGTTCTTTTATGCAAGCCTTAATTCGTACCGTAGAAGGAACGATTCGTGCTTTTGTAGCCACAAAAAAACAAGCAGAAGTACTACTTTTACGTGGTGAAATTGTATTAAATGTAAAAAATGAATTAGATGAAACACTCGAACAATGGGGTTATCATTTAATAGACTTACAATTGAATGATATAGCTTTTGATGAAGCGATTATGCGTTCGATGGCACAAGTAGTAGCCTCAAATAACTTGAAAGCTGCCGCAGAAAACGAAGGACAAGCTTTATTAATTACTAAAACAAAGTCGGCTGAGGCAGAAGGTAATGCCATTAGGATTTCGGCAGAAGCAGAAAAAATTGCGGCACAGTTACGTGGACAAGGTGTTGCACTCTTCCGTGAAGAAGTAGCAAGAGGTATGGCAGAATCTGCGAAAGTAATGTCAGAAGCCAATTTAGATGCTTCGTTAATACTCTTCTCGATGTGGACAGAAGCCGTAAAACACTTCGCAGAACAAGGACAAGGCAATGTGATTTTCTTGGATGGTTCAACCGAGGGAATGGATAGAACGATGAAACAAATCATGGGCATTCAACAATTGAAAGAAGGTGGAGATTATGTTGCACCTAAATTGCCCAGTGAGAAGAAATAGCAACATGATTATATATTTTTACCGAAAAGCGACCGTAAAATGTCGCTTTTTTGTTTATTTTGTATAAGTAAAAACCCAATTTGATGCAATTCTCTCATTTACACTGCCATACGCAATACTCTCTCTTAGACGGAGCTTCTAAAATTTCTGGACTTTTTGCCAAAGCAAAAGCTGATAATATGCCCGCTGTTGCTATTACCGACCACGGTAATATGTTTGGCGCATTTCAGTTTGTGGCAGAAGCAAGTAAGCACGAAGGTGTAAAGCCTATCGTGGGTTGTGAGTTTTATGTAGTAGAAGATCGTTTCAAAAAACAATTTTCCAAAGAGCAAAAAGATAAGCGTTATCACCAATTGATGTTAGCAAAGAATGCTGAGGGTTATGCAAACTTAGTAAAACTTTGTTCTTTGGGTTTTATAGAAGGTTTGTACGGGAAATATCCCCGTATCGACAAGTCTTTGATTTTACAATATCACAAAGGACTTATCGCCACTACTTGTTGTATTGGTGCTTCCGTTCCTCAAGCAATTCTGAGAGGAAGTGAAGAAGAAGCAGAAAAAGAATTCAAATGGTGGTTGGATATTTTTGGGGAAGATTATTATGTAGAAGTACAAAATCACCAAATTCCAGACCAATTAAAATGTAATGAAGTATTACTAAAATTTGCAAAGAAGTATAATGTAAAAGTAATTGCTTCAAACGATTCGCATTATTTAGACCAAAAGGATGCCAACGCTCATGATATTTTATTGTGTATCAACACAGGCGAAAAACAAGCAACACCTACTTATAAAGATGTTGACGATGGCGAATCGGTAAAAGGCAAGCGTTTTGCTTTTTATAATGATGAATTTTACTTCAAGAATACACAGGAAATGACCCAATTGTGGTCGCATATTCCTGAAGCCATTGATAATACCAATGAAATTGTTGGCAAAATTGATACTTTACGTCTGAAACAAGACATCATGTTGCCTAATTATGAAATCCCTGTTGGATTTGTTAGTCAAGATGATTACTTAGAACACCTTACTTGGGAAGGAGCAAGAAAACGATATGGCGAAGCTTGGGAAAGTATCGAAGTAAAAGACCGACTGAGCTTTGAATTGCATACCATTCGTACAATGGGTTTTGCAGGTTACTTCTTAATTGTATCAGATTTTATCCGTGCTGGTCGTGAATTAGGCGTTTTTGTAGGGCCAGGACGTGGTTCTGCGGCAGGTTCGGTAGTTGCTTATTGTATTGGCATTACGAATATCGACCCAATTAAGTATAATTTACTTTTTGAGCGTTTCTTGAATCCTGACCGTAAATCAATGCCCGATATTGATACCGATTTTGACGACGAAGGTCGCCAAAAAGTGATTGATTATGTGGTTGAAAAGTACGGAAAGCAACAAGTAGCACACATTGTTACTTATGGTACAATGGCGGCAAAAATGTCTATCAAAGACGTTGCCCGTGTGATGGATTTACCGTTGAATGAATCCAACGAATTGGCCAAATTAGTACCAGATAAACCCGGTACTAATTTAAACAGAGTAATGAATGCCCCATTAATTGGTGAAAAATCACTCGCCGAAAAAGAACAGTTTCAGTCAGAAGACATTGAAAACGTTAAGAAGCTTCGTGATATTCGTCGAGAAGGTTCTTTGCGTTCAAAAGTATTAGAAGAAGCTTTGGTTTTAGAAGGTTCTGTGCGAGGTACAGGTATTCACGCCGCTGGAATTATCATCGCTCCGAAAGATTTAACAGAAATTCTTCCTGTAGCTACTTCGAAAGAAGTAAACTTATTAATTACACAATTTGAAGGAAAAATCATTGAAGATGCTGGCGTAATTAAAATGGACTTTTTAGGTTTAAAAACCTTATCTATTTTAAAAGAAGCCCTTCGTTTGATTAAGCAAAATCATGGAATTGAAATTGATTTAGACAATATTCCTCTTGATGATAAAAAAACGTATGAATTATATCAAAGAGGCGAAACAAATGCAACTTTCCAGTTTGAATCTGGCGGAATGCAAAAGCACTTACTAGATTTAAAGCCCGATCAATTCTCGGATTTAATTGCCATGAATGCTTTGTATCGTCCCGGTCCAATTGCCTACATCCCTAACTTTATTGCTCGTAAACATGGTCGTGAGGAAATCGCTTATGATTTACCCGACATGGAGGAATACTTGGCAGATACCTATGGAATTACAGTTTATCAAGAACAAGTAATGCTTTTGTCTCAGAAATTAGCAGGGTTCTCAAAAGGAGATGCCGACGTTCTGAGAAAAGCAATGGGTAAAAAAGACCGTTACACGCTTGATAAAATGAAAAGTAAGTTTGTGGATGGGGCTAAAGCAAAAGGACATCCAGAAGACAAGCTTAATAAAATCTGGACTGACTGGGAAGCATTTGCTCAGTATGCTTTCAACAAATCTCACTCTACTTGTTATGCTTTTGTGGCATATCAAACGGGTTATTTAAAAGCTCATTATCCATCAGAATACATGGCAGCAGTAATGTCTAACTCGCTGGGTAATATCGAAAAGATTACTTTCTTTATGGAAGAATGTAGGCGGATGGGCTTGCCAGTATTGGGTCCAGATATTAATGAATCTTATCGTTCTTTTGCTGTAAACAAAAAGGGTGAAATTCGTTTTGGTTTAGGAGCAATTAAAGGAACTGGTGATGCCGCCGTTGAAAGTATTATTGAAGAAAGAGACAAAAATGGTGCTTACAAAGATATTTTTGATTTCGTAAAAAGAGTAAACCTTAGAACTGTCAACAAGAAAACTATAGAAAGTTTAGCTTATGGCGGTGGATTTGATTGTTTCGAAGATATTCACAGAGCTATTTATTTTGCTGATGTTGAAGGAAGTAATTTTATCGAAAAAATCATTCGTTATGCCAACAAAGCTGTTGAAGTAGCGGCGTCTGCTCAAGGCTCGCTTTTTGGTATGCTTGGCGATGGAGGCGGTGGTGATATTGCAACTCCAAAAATCCCTTTCATTGAGAAATGGGGACAAATGGAAAAGCTCAAATTTGAAAAAGAAGTTGTAGGAATTTACATTTCCGGTCATCCATTAGATGAGTATCGTCTGGAATTGGAAAGTTTCTGTACTTGTACTTTAGATAGAGTAATGGAACCGATTTTCAGAGGTAAAGAAGTTTCTGTGGGTGGCATTGTTACAAAAGCCATTGAAAGATATTCTAAGAATGGAAATCCATTTATGCTTTTTACTTTGGAAGATTATAATGGTAGTTATGAATTTGCTTTGTTTGGTGAAGATTTTGTAAATCTTTCAAAATACATTGCCCCAGATCGTTTTCTGTACATTAAAGGACAAATTAAAAACCGCTGGGGACGACAAGACGAATGGGAATTTAAACCTGTTTCGATTCGACTTTTGTCTGAAATTAGAAATCAATTTTCTAAAGAATTAAAAATCAGCATAGGGTTACAACAAGTTAACACTGTCTTTATTGAACATCTTAATAAATTGGTTTCTTCTAACCAAGGTACTTGTAACTTAACTTTGATGGTTTACGATCCTGAAGATAAAGTAGAAGTAACAATGCTATCAAGAAAAAATAAAATTTCACCAAGTAACGAATTCTTAAATGAATTAAAATTGATTCAAGGACTTACTTATAAATTAAATTAGTCATGAGTTAGTGAATTTTGATTTAGTGATTTTTTTGACACAATCACTAAATCACAATTCACTCATTCTCAATTACTCTCATAAACCTCAAAAATCAACATGATTAAAAGATTATTTGCAATTGCTTTATTAGGTTATTTTTCTTTTGCTTGCAGTTCAGGTAAAAAGGCTTTAGAACAAGGAAACTATGACGAAGCTGTAGAAACAGCCATTGGAAGACTTCAGAAAAGTCCAACCAATACAAAAGCTCAAAAAGTATTAAAAGAAGCTTTTCCTGCGGCGGTCAACTTCCATCTTTCAAAAGTTGAAAATTGGAGAAATTCTCAAGAGCAATTCCGTTGGGAACGTGTTGTGAATGAATACAAGCAAATCCATGCACTCACTGATGAATTAGTAAATTGTCAGGCTTGTTTGAAAGTAACGGGTACGCCTAGAAGATACTTTGATGATTTGCAAAACTCAAAGATTTTTGCTGCTGACGAACGCTTCGCTGTTGGTCTATCTGCAATGAAACAGGCTTATGATAATCGTCAAGCCGCAAAAGATGCTTTTTATAATTTCTCAGTCGTTGAACAATTAATTCCTACTTATAAAGACATCAAATCTAAACTAGATGAATCTTACGAATTAGCCAGTATTGATGTCGTTGTAGAACAAGTAAGTGTTAATTCTCCAACTTATGCTTTAAGTAATGAGTATTTTCAAGGCAAAATCAATGAATTTCTTCGTACTAATCCAAAATTAAATCAATTCGTTCGTTTTCATTCTCCTGAATTAGCTGAACAAAATAAGCTAAAGCCCGATCACGTCATTCGTTTACAATTTGATGATTTTATTGTTGGACAAACTTACGTTGAAACCAATACCAATACTGTTACCAGTAAAGACAGCGTAAAAGTTGGAGAAACAACCGTAAATGGAAAGAAAATTGCAGTGTTCAATAAAGTAACTGCGAAATTGACACAATCCAGAAAAGCTGTTACTTCTAAAGGAATTCTAGATTTTCAGGTCATAGATTTTAAAACTAAACAGAAAATCTATCAAGATAAAATAGCTGGTGAGTTCGTTTGGGTGAATGAATGGGGGAATTTCAACGGTGATGAAAGAGCTTTAACAAAACAACAACTTAGTCTAACTAGAAACAAAGAGCTTTTGCCTCCTCCTCCACAACAATTATTTACGGAATTTACCAAACCTATTTATGATCAAATCACCCGTAAAATAAAAAAATATTATGAAAATTATTGAAATTTATAGCATTAAACAATTGAATATCAAGTAGAATCTGTAATTCTATCTTGTTTCAACAAAACAGAGGAACTAAGATATTAAAACATTTTGTTCTAACTTTGAAAAAAGAAATTAACTTAATTAAAAAATAAAATGGGAAAATACGTAGTAGCAACCGATGATAATTTTCAAGAATTAATCAATTCAGATAAACCAGTTTTAGTGGATTTTTGGGCAGAATGGTGTGGACCATGTAAAATGATTGGACCAATCGTTGAAGAATTAGCTGGTGATGTAGAAGGACAAGCAATCGTTGCTAAAATGGACGTTGATGCAAACTCAACTGTTCCTTCAACTTTAGGAATTCGTTCTATTCCAACTTTATTAATTTTCAAAAATGGTGAATTGAAAGAAAGATTAGTAGGTGGAAATATTCCAAAAGCAGTTTTATCACAAACTTTGTTGAAACACGCCTAAATATGAATGTTGAATTTGGAGTGCTAAATTAGGAATAGTAAACCTTAGGGTTACAGAGTTTTGAGCTTATTTACTGATAAGTCATCTCAAATTTAAACATAAAAAAAGCGGTCGAAATTAATTTTCGACCGCTTTTTTTATGAGCTTACATCCAAAAAGACTCATATTTATTTTGGAATTTTTCTCAGAAAATTAATCACTAAATCACTCATTCACTAAATCGCTCAATAAGTTAAACGCTTTCCAAAATCACTTTACAAGCTTTTCTGATTTCTTCTTCAGTAATAATCAATGGTGGGGCAATTCGCATGGAATTATCACAAAATAAAAACCAATCTGTTACAACACCTTTTTCAATCGCTCGGTCGATGATGGGTTTTAAAGTATCGAAATCCTCAAATTCTACCGCCATCATCAAACCTTGACTCCTAACTTCTTTAATTTTCTCGTGAATCAATAAAGATTTAAACAAATCTGCTTTTGCTTTTACTTGTGCTAAAAGATTTTCTTCTAAAATTACTTTTAAGGTAGCCAAAGAAGAGGCTGCACTTACAGGATGTCCGCCGAAAGTAGTGATATGTCCTAAAATTGGATTATTTTTAAACACACCCATCACTTCATGATTGGCAATAAATGCACCGATTGGCATTCCTCCGCCCATTCCTTTGGCACATAATAAAACATCTGGATAAATACCAAATTGCTCAAAAGCCCAGAAAGTGCCTGTTCTACCAAAACCGCTTTGTATTTCATCTAAAATCAAGAGTGTTTTGGTTTCATCACAACGTTTTCTTAAAGCCCAAAAATACTCTTTATCTGGAATTCTTACTCCTGCTTCTCCTCCAACAATTTCTATAATAATAGCCGCCGTTTTTTCTGTAATGAATCCTAAATCTTCCATTACTCCGTGACGGATATTTCTAATTTCTGGCAATAATGGACGGAAGTTTCTTTTAAAATTCTCGCTTCCTGATAAAGATAATGCTCCTTGCGTAGCACCATGATAAGCATTAAAACATGAAATTATCTCTTGACGACCAGTATAACGTTTCGCTAATTTCATCGCTCCTTCTACGGCTTCTGTTCCAGAATTTGTAAAGTAAACATTATCTAAAGGCACTACATTTTCGACTTTAGGAATAAGCGTTTTTACCAATGCCTCGGCTAATTCTACTTGTGGACTTTGTACATATTCACCATAAACCATTAAATGCAAGTACTTATCTACTTGATTTTTAATCGCTTCTACAACTTTCGGATGGCGATGCCCCACATTCGAAACACCAATACCTGAAATCAAATCCATGTATTGTTTTCCGTCTTTTCCAAACATGTAAACGCCTTCTGCTTTTTCGATTTCTAAAGCCAATGGAAAATCAGAAGTTTGGGCAACATTTTTTAAGAATAATTCTCTATGTGTAATCAAGTTTTTGTATTTTTAGTTGATAAGTACGG
>NZ_JAYGIL010000002.1:0-443017 GCF_034931025.1 Arcicella gelida
ATCGGTTATCGGTTATCGGTTATCGGTTATCGGTTATCGGTTATCGGTTATCGGTTATCGGTTATCGGTTATCGGTTATCGGTTATCGGTTATCGGTTATCGGTTATCGGTTATCGGTTATCGGTTAAAATGAAGCTAATTCTTAGAAAATTAGTTCGAGTAAATTCAAGTTTTTTTGAAATTCTTTGAATTATTTAGACAAGAATAGATTTAAACAAATAACGGATAACGATTAACTGATAACAGTTAACAAAATTACAATTCATTCATCATCATTTAACTAACAAATCAATGAAAAAACATTTCTTACTTTTATTAATACTCTGTTCCATCAGTTCTTTTGCCCAAGAAAAGACTGAATCAAAACTTAATACTCCCCTTCTCCCTCCTCCTGCTCCAGTTATTACTAAACATCAAACGGTTATTAATGGTCAAACAATTTCATATACTGCCACTACGGGTTATATGGTTTTAAAAGATGAAGCTGGCAAGGCAAAAGGCAATGTATTCTTTATTGCATATACCAAAGATGGCATTACTGATATTACAAAACGACCTGTTACTTATACTTTCAATGGTGGGCCGGGTTCTGCTTCGGTTTGGTTGCACATGGGTGCGATTGGCCCTAAAAGAATTTTGATGTCCGACAAAGGCGATGCTTTAGCTCCTCCTTATAAGTACATTAATAACGAATATTCTTGGTTAGATAAAACTGATTTGGTATTTATCGACCCAATTAATACGGGTTACAGCCGTGCTGTGCAAGGTGAAGACCCAAAACAGTTTTTAGGTTATGTAGAAGACATTGAATCTGTTGGTGAATTCATCAGATTATATACTGTAAAGTACGGTCGTTGGTCGTCTCCTAAGTTTTTGGCTGGCGAAAGTTATGGTACTACTCGCTCAGCGGGACTTTCTGGTTACTTACAAGATAAATTCAATATGTATATCAATGGTATTTCTTTGATTTCTTCGGTATTGAATTTTCAAACCATTCTTTTTGATAAAGGAAATGATTTACCGAACATTCTTTATGTGCCGACTTATACCGCAATGGCTTGGTATCACAAGAAAATCGCTAAAGAATATCAAGGTGACTTACAAAAAACCTTGCGTGAAGCAGAAAGTTTTGCCTTAAATGAATATGCTACGGCTTTAATGAAAGGTGATTTGTTACCAGAAGATGAAAAACAGAAGATTGTACAGAAACTAAGTAAGCTTACGGGTATTTCAGAAACTTTTATTAAAAATGCGAACCTTCGTATTGAAATTAGCCGATTCACTAAGGAATTATTGCGTGATGAAGGCAAAACTGCTGGACGTTTGGACGGTCGTTTTACTGGTATTGACTATGATAATGTTGGTGAACGCTATGAATTCGACCCAAGTTTAGATGCTACCATCTCTGGTCCTTATTCTACGACTGTTAACAACTATTTACGTCAGGAGTTGAAATATGAAAATGATTTGGCTTATTTAATGTTGACGGGACGTGTGCAACCTTGGAATTATAATAATGTACAAAACAAGTACTTAAATGTAGCAGAAACCTTGAGACAAGCGATGGCAAAAAACCCTTATTTAAAAGTATGGATTCCTTCGGCTTATTACGATTTGGCAACGCCATATTTTGCGGCAGAATATGTAGTTTCACACATGGGATTGCGACCAGAACAACGTAAAAACGTTAAGTTTACTTACTTTGAATCTGGACACATGATGTATATTCACAAAGCTTCGTTGATAAAACTGAAAAAAGAAGCCGATGAGTTTTATGATGAGACTTTAAAGTAAAAATTAAAAAGCCTTGACAGAGATATTTGTCAAGGCTTTTTAATTTTTTAGTAAGCAATCCTTTCATTTAAAGGATTGTATTGTTTTTAATTTTCCAATCCCGAAGGGATGAAAGGATTATAGTAATAAATTAAACCTTCTTTGCAAATCACAAACTCCAATAATTGCTTTTTAACCTAAAACTATGAACTGGTGAAAAGATTAGAAATGTTGTTTGGAAAACCCTAAAAGGATGAAATAACACATTCAGTATACCTTTCTTATAATGACAAACAAATAAAACCATTAATCAGAATTATACATTTTTTTCTTGAATGTTAAAATTATTTTATTGTCTGCAAATTTTTTATCTCTAACATTTTCAATATCTTGTCCGTTTATAAACTGAACTTTTCCATTATTGAGTTTCATCATTCTGTTTATTTGCCACATTCCAATACCATCTCCATTTAATTTATACTCTTTAGCAGCTTTTCCAGAGTATCCTTCTATGAAGATTTTCTCAACCTCATCATTATCCACATATAAACTTTTCATTTTAAAATGTACTTCTATTTCATTAACAATTTCTTCAAAGCTTATTTCTACACTAGTATTTGACATAGTATATTTTGAAGCATTTTCAATTAAATGATATAATGCAACTTGTATGCTTTCATAATCTATAAGTACTCTTTCATTAAATGAAGATACATTCACATAAATATTTTGATTTGTAAAATCTACAAAAAAGGTATGCAAAACATTCAGAATTACTTTTCTTATTGGATGTAGAGTAAATTCAAGAGCAGCATCTAATCTATCTAATTTTTTATAAATAGAAAATTCAGTTTTCATGTGTACGTTATGTTTTGCTATACGCAAAAACATAGTTGCTGTATTCTTGATATTCTTCTTAATTTCTACTTGAATAAATTCTAATAATCTTTGATAATTGGTTCCAAGTAATTCTTGTGGAATAAAATCATCTATTTCTTGAATATTATGTGCATTAAGCGATGTTAAATTATGTATGAGTCTATTAACACGCTGTTGTTCTATCTGTTTAGCTTCTATTTCAAATTGCTTTCTTGGTATAAGTAAATCATAAAAAGCATAAGATAAACCTTCTAATTTATCTCTAAATAACTTAGTAGTTTTTGTTTCATCACATAAAAAAGTTATTCCGTTGTTATTTACTACTTTACCTTGACGTCTAATTCCACCATATTTAGGACAATTTTGAACAAGACTACCTCTAGAGTTACAATTTAAGTAACACTCTTTGCATTCAATACCAAGGTTATCGCTTATCAACTCATTGTCATGAGAAGTAATTGAGTAATGTTTTTTCATTAGACTTTCATTAAATTTTCTATTAGGTTTATAAATTGATAAGCATCAGCATTTTTTGGTAAACAATGATCAACTTCTCTTAAAGCTTGATGGAATCTATCGCCTGTAGTTTCAGCGGAATAAATTACAATTTTCTTTTTTGGATATTTCTTTTTTAGTGCAGATGCTAAACCCAGACCTTGATCTTCAAACAATTCTAACCCAACACCATTAATATCAACAAAAATTATATCGCTTTCTCTGACGATTGCAACATCTAAATTGTTTATATCTTTAACAGATTTGGTAAATATCCATCCTGCCTTTTTGAGAATTGAAACAATTTTGTATTCAGTGTGATTATCATCAATAAATAATATTTTTGTTGTTGCTTTCATATTCTCATCACTATTATTTGAGTTCAAAGAACCATTATGTTGTTTTTCGTTATTATTTATGATGTTTGTAATATTTACAGGAACATTAGTTTTATTTGAAAATGTCGAACTGTTATTAAAGCTATTATTACTAAAATTTCCATCATCTTTCTTCTCCTGAGGTTTTTTTTTATAATTTTTATAAGCAATTGTTATACTTACAAAAGTTGCTGATAATGCTACTAAATAATACCAATTAACTGTCCAAAAATTAGAAGTATCCATTTTAATTTGAAAAAACATTATTATTTTATTTTAAAACATACTAACATTAAACAAAATTGTTTTCTGGGAATATGTTAATGTTTCACAAAACACTCCTTTCTCAACTGCAAATCAAAATTTTTCTTAAAAAACTTTTTACTTTTTTATTTTACGGTAAAAACAAAAGCTTAATCAACTAATAATAAACCATTTATAAAAAACAACAATTACCAAAAGATAAAACAATACACTCTCCAATAGCCAACAATAAAAATCGCCAGCCATTGGAAAGGTTCTATAAACAAATTATAAATTTACTCTTTCAGCACTACCAAAAGCTTATTCACAACCCCTCTTTTTACTAGGTAATTCTGTTCTGTGTGGCTTTGATAACCTGTTGCTTGTACGTTTACTTGATATTTGCCGTAACTAATGGGCTTGAAGTTGAAGTTTCCTTCGTCGTCGCTTGTGGCTGAGTAGGTTGTTTTGCCTGTAAGGGTAATCTTGACACCTTGTATGACTGTTCCGTCTTTTGCTGCACTGATATTTCCTTTAATTTGTGTAGTTGTTTTGGTCGGAGCATCTACATGTCGGATACTTTTGTAAGCATTTACAAACTCAGGATGTGCTTTGGTAAAAAATGCCAACAATTTATCTAATCGGTTCTTTAATAGCTCATCGGTTTCCTTAAAGAGATTATTAAGTGAAATAACCACACTTGATTTTTCTGATTTTGTCATTTTTGTTGAGGGCAAAGCATTGGTATAAGCACTCATAGCATCGGCAAATTCTTGTAATTTGGTGGCATCTATGCCATAACTGCCCAAAGAGGCTAAATTTGCCTGTGTGGCATTGAAGATAATTTTAACAGTTGGGATAATTAAATCTTCTCTGAGCCTCCTAAGCTCATTGTAAGTATAATTTACCTCCTGTTTTAATACCTCATTTTTAACAACATTGGCATAAGCAAAAACAAATCCTGCGATTTCGGAAGCAACAGTGCAAAGATTGTGTTTGATTACCGTTTTGTCATTTGTAATGCCACTGGTATGCTTTATATCTGTGGAGACAAAATTGAGGATGTCGCTAATTTTAGCATTTAATTCGTTGAGTCCTTCTGTAAAGGCAGCGTTGCCTGCGGTAATTGTAGGATTGTTTGCACACAACAGTTGTACGCTTTGGTACATACTTAGTTTGGATTCTTGTAACGAGGTCATAAGAAATGGGGTTTAAATGTTAAAAAAAATTGTAGTGTTTATTGTTATTGTTTATTTATCTTTTTTAAAATATTGTAGCGTTAATTTCCTTTAATCCCTTCTTTTCTTTATGTAGCCTGTCTATCTCATTAAAAGGTAAAACTGTTGTATCACATTAGCTCTAAAATTCTAAATAAAGCTTTCCATTAATAGATTTTAAATTGGGTTTTGCATAGTTATTAGGTGGTTTAGCAGAATATTCTTTACTCATTACAAAATCATTTGAGGGCTTCACAAAATATTTTCCCATCATTTCACAACCATCTGAGAGCTTCACAAAATATTTTCCCATCATTTCAAAATCATCTGAGTGCTTCACAAAATATTTTCCCGTCTTTGCACAATCATCTGAGGGATTCACAAAATATTTTCTCATCATTGCACAATCATTTGAGGGACTCACAAAATATTTTCCCATCATTTCAAAATCATCTGAGGACTCACAAAATATTTTCCCATCATTTCAAAATCATCTGAGGACTCCACAAAATATTTTCTCATCATTTCAAAATCATTTGAGGGCTTCACAAAATATTTTCCCGTCTTTGCACAATCATTTGATGCTTTGCTCCATTATTAGCGGACTTCGCAAGTTTACCTCCCGCCTTTGCTTTATCATTAGCGAGCTTCACAAGATTACTTCCCGCTCTTGCTTCATCACTAGTGGGCTTCGCAAGTTTATTTCCCGCCTTTGCTTCATCATTAGCGGGCATCACAAGATTATTTCCCGCTTTTGCTTCATCATTAGCGGGCTTCGCAAGTTTATTTCCCGCTTTTGCTTCACTATCAGCGGGCTTCGCAAGTTTATTTCCCGCTCTTGCTTCATCATTAGCGGGCTTCACAAGATTGTTTTGATGTAATTTTTCTCAATCATTGGGCTTTATTGAGTCGTTATATAGGCTTTTAACATTCTCTTTTTAAGGTATAAATTCTGTTGGATTATCATTTATTTTTCATCTATTTCAAACTTAATTAATAGAAAGGTAAACTCAAAGTAATACTCAGAAAACTTATTAAACGGTAAATCTTGTGAGGGGATTTCAGGAAGAAAACAACCTCATCCCCCAGCCCCTTCTCTTGTAGAGAAGGGGAGCAGACTTTGGTGTTTAAAAAACTCCCTTCTCAACAGGAGAAGAGCTGGGGATGAGGTTGTATTGACAACAAAAAAATACCCTCCTCAGCACGAGAAGGGTAATAGTTACAACAGGTTATTGATAAGAGATAATGCTTGCTATGTTATTCTAATTACTTTTAATGGTTCTAATTTTTTTAGTAGTATTCACAATTAAAAATCTCCGAATTCCTCTACTAAATACCGCTGAACAATGGTAATATCTCCTTTTGATGTTAAATCTGGCACGTTTTCTTCAACGGGAACAGTAATTACTTTTTTCTGATTTTCTCTAGCCATCTTCATTACGGCACTTGGTAATTCACGTTCGTTACGTACTGGATTAAAAGGCTCTTTACTAACATATTCCAGAATATCATCATAATTAAAATGAAATACATTCATGTTTACACCAATCTTTCCGTTTTTATCTCTAGCAGATTCTATCTGTTCATCATTTGGTTTCTCAATGATTTCTACCAAATAGCCTTCTTCATCGGCTTTAATCACAGCAAATGCTTTTACTCTTTCTGGGGCTACGCCCAAAGCGATACTTTCATAAGATACTACTGCATTTTGTACAGGGTTTTCTCTTAATAAAGTAAGTACTTTTACAGAATAAAGATTATCTGAATTGCAAACAGTAAATCTTTCTCCTTTCCATTCAGGTGTTTGCTCTAAAGCTTGTTGAATGGCGTCGGCAGTACCAGCGGGTTTCTCACGGTCGGGAGCAATTTGCTGAGTAGCATATTTAAAAGTAATTCCCCAAGCCTTGTTTTCAGCAACCAATTGATCGTAATAAGGTTTGGTAACGTGGTCTTTAGGGTTCTTTAAAATCAAAACTTCTGTATAACCTGCACGATGTGCGTTATAAATTAAATAATCCATAAATGGGCGACCATCTTTTCCTACACCAATCATTCCTTTCGGAAGTGTATTTGCTTGTTCAATCAATGTAGAATCTAAGGTTTCATTGCCTTCTGCTTTTTTCATTCTTGACGACATACCGCCCGCCATGATTAATAATTTTGCCATTTAAAGATTTTTGTTTTGCTGGTTTGGTTAATTGTCAAAACTTGTGCCTTCGTCGATTTGAATGACATAAGCCTTACCTCCTTCATTTTCAATACTTTTAGCAACTTCTTCAGGGTTTTCTGGTGCATATACAAACATACATCCACCACCACCAGAACCATTTATTTTACCTCCAAATGCTCCTGATGCTTTTGCTGCTGCTAACATCCTATCAATTTTAGGAGTTGATATTTTTAATAATGCTTGTAAATTTAACTGATGTTGATTTAATAATTCACCAAATCTTTGATGATTCAATGTTTTAGCCTTTAACAATGCCAATGCTTCAATCAAAATCTCTCTATTATCAATATTGGCTTTGATTAAATCTAATTCTTCTTTGGTAATCAAAGAGGCAAATTCTTTCGTGTCTTCTTGCTGAACGCTAAATAAAGAAAAATCAGGATAAGCTATTTTAATTTTTTCTACAGCTTCTAAAACACCATATTTTACTCTTTTTAAAATACCTACTGTATCTTTTGGTTCTAAAGAATCTCCTAAAACAAAGCTTCCAAATGTTGGTTTTAGGGTCTCAACCTTAATTACTGGCGTTGATTCCAGATAAATAACATTTCCAACTGCGGTTGAATAATGATCCATCATCCCTCCTGCTTCATTAAACTCTACGACTTCGGCTCTATAAGCAATTTCCGCTATTTCGTTAGCAGTAAGCGGATTAGGTTCATCAGCTATTCTTGATAAAAAATGAATCCAGTTGGCTAATAATGCAGAAGAACTTGATGTTCCTGAATTAATGGGAATATTTCCTTGAACAGTACATTCTAAACCTTTTTTAAAAGTATAGCCTTGTCTTTGTAAAATATTCAAAGCCGAACGAAAATAATCTCTTTTGTGTAAATAAGGTAATTCTGGATAGATTTCGAAACTGATTTCCTCCTCTATATCGGGTAAATGTATAATTGCCTTTCCATCATTTCTATTTTCTCCAGTAATACTTACTCTTTTAGAAATAGCTGCGGCAATTACAGGTAATCCTAGATAATCTTGATGTTCGCCAAAAAGACAAATTCTTCCTGGTGTTGATACTTTAATTTTATTACTCATTAATGTCGGTAATTAATTACTGCAAAAATAGTGAATTGATTTGAAAGTGAGGTTTTTTGATTTGAAAATTTGAAATTATTTGCGTGAAAAGACCTCACCCCCAGCCCCTCTTCGTCAGAGAGGGGAGCTTTCAGTACCAAAGTCATTCCTTTTAGCTAAGGTGAAATAAATTTGAAGAAACATTACTATAAGCACTTGATAATCAACATCAAAACCCTCCAACCACTCCCCTTCTCTACAGGAGAAGGGGCTGGGGGATGAGGTTCTAAACTTAGAATATCTCCTATTGTCAATGGATAAAAAAAACACTTAAACCCATTTTCAAATCTTCAAATTACCAAATTTTCAAATTAGAATCTAATACTCATCCGTTAATCCAAAAATACGTTTATTGGTTTTCCATTTCCCTCTGGTAAAGTCTGGAATTTCTACTGAAGCGGAGTTTTTAGCGATTGAAAGCTCTGATAATGGACTAATTGCTGACCAAACCGCTGCATCATATACATCAATCGGTGGTGCTACCTTTCTTTTGATAGATTCTACAAAAGCTCTTAACACAAAATAATCAATTCCGCCATGACCAGCGTTTTCTGCATCTTTGGCGTGGGCTTTCCAAAGTGGATGGTCGTATTTATCTTGATATTCTTTGAATGGCTCCCAACGGTCGTGGTTTTTGGCTAAACTTTCTAAGTAAATCGATTTGTTATCTTCTGTCCAGATACCTTCTGTGCCTTGTACTCTGAAACCAAGTGAGTATGGACGAGGTAAATTGGTATCATGTGTAATTAAAATACTTTCTCCGTTGGCACATTTTATAACTGTTGTTACCACATCACCTAATTTGAATTTTACTTTGGCATTTGGATGGTCGGCTCCGCCTTTTTTAACGATATAATCATGCAAACCTCTTGCTTTTGTAGCAGTTGAAGTAAGCGAAAGGAATCTATTTCCACGGTTAATATCAATCATTTCTGCCACTGGGCCTAATCCGTGCGTCGGATAGACATCTCCATTTCTATCAACTGAGTGTTGAGTTCGCCATTTTGCTTCTGAGAAACCTTTTTCGCCAAATTCTACTCCTCCACCATAAGCTTGCTTACCATCATTGAATTTTACCCCTCTTAAATCATGTTGGTAGCCACATTGCAAGTGAATTAATTCGCCAAAAAGATTCTGACGCACCATGTTTAAGACCGCCAACACATCACGACGATAACAAACATTTTCCAGAATCATACAATGCGAACCTGTTTTCTCGAAAGTATTCACCAAATCCCAAGATTCTTGCAAAGTAACCGTCGCCGACACTTCAACACCAGCATATTTTCCAGCCTTCATCGTAGCAAGCGACATCGGAACGTGCCATTCCCAAGGCGTAGCGATAATAATACCGTCTAAATCATCTCTTTTAACCATGTTTTCAAAGTCACGGTCATTTTTTTGATAAACTGCAGGTTCTTTTCTTCCTTTATCTTTTATCATTTTCAAAGAAATAGCAATAGCATTTGGGTCTATATC
The DNA here is from genome assembly GCF_034931025.1 of Arcicella gelida. Lineage (NCBI taxonomy): Bacteria > Pseudomonadati > Bacteroidota > Cytophagia > Cytophagales > Flectobacillaceae > Arcicella > Arcicella gelida. The sequence continues at coordinate 9,774 of NZ_JAYGIL010000002.1, forward strand.
ACAAATAGCGTTGATTTCAACGTCGTCACGGTACATTGCCATTTCGAGATGATTTCTTCCACGAAGTCCAACACCAATAAACCCAAGGCGAACCTTTTTTTCTTCTTGTTTAGCACCGAAAATAAAATTAGGAATTGTAAGAGCAGCAGTACTAGCCAGCGCAGTGGATTGAATAAATTGACGTCTTTGCATAGTTGGAGTTTGATGAATTCATTAACAGATAATTATTTGACATCTATTCTAGTTTTTTGAACCTAGATAGCTGAAATTATGTTGTAACCTAAGAAAATATTTTGAGAAAAAGAACCATATTTTCTTACATCAATTAAGTTTAACAGATATTATTTGTCAAATCATCCTCAATAAGTAATTGATTACTGATTAATTTTGTTTTTCTTAATGATGAAGCATGATAACTCAACACACAAATACATTTGTTTAATTATTTTATAAATTACTTAAACAAAACTTTTATTCAACGTGTTGATAGTAGTGAGTAAGATAAACGCTGATTTAGTTTAATAGTGTTGCTGACAACCTTTCAGACGGCTTTTAAACTTTGAGACTAAATTCCGCATAATTGTCTCCAACTTTTAAATGATTTGTGATACTTTTTCACCCATTCAAAAGTTGAAATTTATTTAATCAACAAAAACATGATGCCAAAAAGAGTGTCGGTGTTTAGAAAAGAGCATTTTAATGCTGCACACCGACTGAATAATCCGAATTGGTCGGATGAAAAAAATGAACGTGTCTATGGAAAATGTAATAATTTCAATTATCACGGTCATAATTATGAACTAATTGTACAAGTAACGGGAGAAATAGATGCTGAGACGGGTTATGTGATTGATATGAAAGTATTAAGCGAACTTATTAAGGTAGAAATCCTCGATAGATTTGATCATAAGAACTTAAATCTGGACACAGAGGAATTTAAAGACCTCAATCCATCTGCTGAAAATATCGCAATTGTGATTCATGACAAACTAAAAACCAAAATCAACTCAAATTTTGACCTTAAAATTAGACTATATGAAACCGAACGAAACTTTGTTGAATACCCTGTTAGTTGATAACAATAATAAGATTAGGTTTACGGATGATGAAATCGGTGATGAGCATATCATGACATCGGTGGATACTCCCATGCGTGAAGATGCTTTTGATATGAGCGATGAAGAGAAAATGGCTCAGATTGAATACCATTTCAAACAAATCATGGAAACATTGGGTCTTGATTTGACGGATGATTCATTAAAAGGTACACCTAAAAGAGTAGCAAAAATGTATGTAAAGGAAATTTTCAGTGGTCTTGACCCTAAAAATATGCCTTCAGTTGCTCTGTTTGAGAATAAATATCAATACAATGAAATGTTGGTAGAAAAAAACATTTCATTTTACTCGAATTGCGAACATCACTTTGTACCAATATTCGGAAAAGCACACGTTGCCTATATTGCAAACGGACAAGTAATTGGTTTATCTAAATTAAACCGAATTGTTCAGCACTTTGCGAAGCGTCCACAAGTCCAAGAAAGACTTACGATGCAAATTGCCAAAGAATTACAAAAGCTTTTAGGAACTGAAGACGTAGCCATTATGATTGATGCCAAACATCTTTGTGTTGCTTCAAGAGGCGTAAAAGATGATACTTCATCAACCATAACAAGTTTTTATGGCGGTAAATTCGCAGAAGAAGCTACAAAAGCTGAATTCTTGAAATACATCACAGCATAAATCAAATAATTGGTTTAACAAAAATCCATTCAGTTTTTGAGTGGATTTTTTGTTTTAAGAGTAGCTTGAAAAGCTTTTTTTAGGTTTAGCTGAAATTCAATAAAGCTAAATACAATTCGCTTTACATTTAGTTTTTATGCAAAAATTAAAGAACATTCAGCCCCGATAAACGTTTTAAGTATATCGGGCTTTTTTATGCAAACTATAATTCAATGATAGAATCACTTATCTTTGCATTGAACAATTCACAAATCCATGTCAACTACTCAAACTTTAAATAACCTGATTGAAAATGGCAATCGTTATGCCAATTCTTTAACTGAATATTCTCGTAGAAAAACGATTACTGTCAATGTTGGCGATGTACCAATGGGTTCTCATTATCCTATCAGAGTACAATCAATGACAACCATTGATACTTTAGATACAATAGGCTCAGTTGAACAGACCATTAGAATGGTTGAATCTGGTTGTGAATATGTACGTATTACTGCACCATCTGTCAAAGAAGCTCAAAATTTAGATAATATCCGTAAAGAATTAAGAGTAAGAGGTTATAGCGTTCCATTAGTGGCAGATATTCACTTTACGCCCAATGCAGCAGAATTAGCAGCAAGGTTGGTAGAAAAAGTAAGAATCAATCCCGGAAATTATGCTGATAAAAAACGTTTCGAAACGATAGATTATACAGAAATTGGTTATCAAGTAGAATTAGATAGAATCAGAGATAAGTTTTTGCCTTTGGTAAATATCTGTAAAGAGTATGGCACTGCCATGCGAATTGGTACAAATCATGGTTCTTTGAGTGATAGAATTTTAAGTAGATATGGCGATACTCCGCTAGGAATGGTAGAATCGGCTTTAGAGTTTTTAAGAATCTGCGAAGACGAAAATTACTTCAATATCGTACTTTCAATGAAAGCTTCAAATACCCAAGTAATGGTGGAAGCTTACAGATTATTATGTAAAAAACTGAATGAAGAAGGTTTAAAAGCATATCCATTACATTTGGGCGTAACCGAAGCAGGTGAAGGCGAAGACGGAAGAATAAAATCAGCCGTTGGCATTGGTACTTTATTAGAAGATGGTTTGGGCGATACTGTTAGGGTTTCTCTAACAGAAGATCCTGAATTTGAAGCACCAGTAGCCAAAGCTTTGATTGATAGATATTCAAACAGAAAAGAAAAATCAACAATTATTCCCAATTTCATTCAGCACTCACAACTCATAACTCACAACTCCTTCGATTCTCCTATTAACCCATTCCAGTATTTCAGAAGAAGTACGCATGAAGTAGCAAATTTTGGCGGACATAATGTGCCAAGAGTCATTGCAGATTATTCACAAATTGAAGTTTCAGAACATGAAGATTTAAAGACGATTGGTCATTTTTATTTGCCTTTGCCAGATAAATGGACGATGAATGATTTGGGTGCAGATTATATTTATACTGCTAAAAATCCTGCTAAATATATGCTCCCAATGGGTTTAAAAGAAATTTTAGACGCATCAGTTTGGGCAGAACAAAGCGATAAAGTGAATAAATTTCCATTATTCAATATTGAAGCTTATCAAGCTAACACAGAAAAACATGAAACGTTAAACTTTTTAAGTATCAGTTTAACAGATTTGACGGAGGAATTAATTCAAACAATAAAAACAGACAAAAGATTAGTATTAGTGGTAGAAACAAGTAATGAACACGCCATGCCAGCATTGCGTCGTTTATTTTTTGAATTGATAAACCAAGAAATTACAACACCAGCAGTGATTTTAAGAAAATATGAAAATCTACCAGAAAGTGATTTTCAATTATTTTCTGCAACCGATTGTGGAGGATTATTGATTGATGGTTTTGGTGATGGAATCTTACTAAAATTACCAGATTTATCAGAAAAAGCTGAACTAATCGCTAAATCAAAAAGTTACAATTCAACAGCTTTTGGTATTTTACAGGCTGCTCGTACACGTATGAGTAAGACTGAATATATCTCTTGTCCTTCGTGTGGAAGAACACTTTTCGATTTGCAAGAAACCACTGCCTTAATTCGTAAAAGAACAGAACATTTGAAAGGAGTAAAAATAGGCATTATGGGTTGTATCGTAAATGGTCCAGGCGAAATGGCTGATGCAGACTATGGTTATGTTGGTGTTGGGAAAGACAAAATCGCATTGTATCGTGGACAAAACGTAGTAAAAAAATCTGTTCATGCTGATAATGCAGTTAATGAATTAATAGAAATCATTAAAGAAGACGGTGTTTGGTTTGAACCAGCAAATATTTGAGTTATGAATTTTGAATTATGAGTGATGAATTAAAGGCAGTAATTCTTGTGCGATTTCTTAATCATTATTCATGGAAAGTAAAAAAGCTTATGGCTTAAAGCCATTCAATTATAAACAAATACAACCATGTCAAAATTGAAAGAACAGTTTAAATTAGGAGAAGCTTTTGGATACTTCTTTAGAATATTCAGCAAACCTGATCCAACAAAGCCGACTAATTTTAACATCAAAACCATGCACATCATCAATAAAATATCAATTTTGATGTTTTTAATGTGTTTGATTGTAATGATTTACAGAGCTTTTTTTAGATGATACACAGATTTGACAACTTTCAGAAAGTTGTCAAATCTATAATACTTAATACCATGAATATTGAAGAATTTAGAGATTTCTGCCTTTCTATGAAAGGTGTAACCGAAGAATTACCTTTCGGACCAGATACTTTGGTTTACAAAGTAATGGGCAAAATATTTGCCTTGACAGGTCTTGATTCTGAAATGTTTACGATTAATCTTAAATGCGATCCAGATAGAGCAATTCAATTGCGTGAAGAATTTCATTACATTATTCCGGGTTATCACATGAACAAAAAACATTGGAATACCGTCAATGCGGACATTGCTTCAACAACACAAATAAAAGAATTAACGGAACATTCTTATCAATTAGTGGTTTCAAGCTTACCCAAAAAAGTACAAGCAGAATTTCAAAATTTATAAGTGTTATGGAATGGATTTTATTATTTTTCTTCCTACCATTTGTGCTGACCATGATGTTTTTCAATTGGTTGGAAGAGAAGCTATTTAACTTTCGTGACCGTGAAAAGTTAGGAGAAGGCGAAAGGTTACTTCATGAAAGCAAATTTGTAGAAGCACAAGCATTCTTTACAGAAAAACTAAAGTACTTCCCAAAATCTTCAAAAGCCTATTTTCATAGAAGCAAAGCAAACTACATGCTTAAAAATTACTTTTCGGCATTGTATGACATCGAACAATCTATTTCGTTTGATAATACCGTTGGAGAAGCCTACGTCATCAAAGGAAAAGTACTTTATCAATTAAAAGAATATGACAAAGCTTTTTTAGAGTTTGATAAAGCAGATTGGTATTTCAGAAGTGAAAATCCAGAAACTTTACGTTGGCGTGGAATGGCTCGTTATTGTATCGGTCAAATAGAAAATGCCATCAATGATTTCAACAGAGCTGTTGATTTAGGTGATGAAGATGCTTCTTACATACTTAGAACAAAATTTGAATATTTAAAAAAGAAGTATTAATCCTATCAGCGATAGATTAAATACTTCTTTCTCATTTCTTTATATTCAGATAATTGAGGTTCCCAAGAATCTTGAATTTCTTTCACTGATTTGCCTTCAATAATTTGCTGCTTAAATGTTGCATTTCCTGCTAAAACATCAATATTAAGCATTTGGTCACTTTGTGATTTATCAAAGAATTTATCTTTGAACGGATAAGCCTGATAAAAATCTATCATCCATTGAATATTAATTCTCTTACTTTTCCTAAGTACTTCAATATCAAAATTTCTAAAATCTATTCCAAAACATTCTTGATTCAAATGTAAAGGTGTTTCGCTCATGCCTTTTATACTTTTGGGCGTAAACGAAAAATCATATTTACCTTTCAAAGCAGGGCTTCCTAAAACGGTAAAAGGAAAATAAGTTCCTCTCCCCTGACTAATAATCGTTCCTTCAAACAAACAAGTAATTGGATACAACATCACACTCTGTTGTGTATTCAAATTTGGTGAAGGTTTTACGGGCAAAGTATAAGGAGTATCATGCGTATAATTTTTTACTGGAATGATTTTGAGCTTACAAATCATTTTATTGGCTAACCAGCCTTCTCCATTAATCATTTGTGCGAATTCTGCAATCGTCATTCCGTGAGCTATTGGAATCGGAAATTTACCAACACCTGACTTATAACGCATATCCAAGATTGGTCCATCCACTAAATAACCATTTGGGTTTGGTCTATCTAAAATCAATAATTCTTTGTTATTTTCAGCGCAAGCCTCCATTACATCTCTCAGAACATTGATATAAGTATAAAATCTACAACCCACATCTTGAATATCAAAAATCATTAAATCGACATCTTTTAAATCATCTGCAGAAGGTTTTCTTTTTGAACCGTACAATGAAATTACTTTAATGCCAGTACTTGGGTCTTTTTCATCGTTGATTTTAACACCAGCACTTGCATTTCCTCTAAAACCATGTTCTGGACCAAATACTTTTAACACATTAATTCCAGAAGCTAATAAACTATCCACCAAATGTCTTTTACCAATAATACTGGTTGGATTAGCTAAAATTCCAATCCGCTTACCTTTTAAATAAGGGAAATATTGATTAGTTAGCTCAGCTGCGGTTTGAACAGGTTTGGGTTTAAATAGCAAAGAAAAGTTGTCTTTCTGAATGGAATTAATTTCTATCCCTGAAAAAAGATTAAGCGTTGAAATAAGGAATATTATTGAAAATATTTTCATAGTTTTTGATGAAGTTGGAAAACAAAATATATTTAGGTCTTATTAAAAGATTATGTAGTTTAAACTTCCTCATTTTTTCAATTAGCTGGTGAATTAATTCACCAGCTAATTGAAATGTATTATTTCTCAAGGTTAAGTAGCCCAAATACTTACCTTTCCATAAAGCAAACACTTCCTCCCACCCAATCAAAATCTTTATTGAAGCGTACCCCAATCATTTCTCCTCTTGAAAGTCTTGCTAAATTGCTTAATAAAATTGGTCTTATTTCGTCTTTTTGCCAGATGTATAACATTCTGATTTCACATTTTACTGAACTCCCATCTGTTGTTTGTATCACAGGTTCATATTTAACCTTTTTCTGCAAAATATAATTTTCAGGGTCGGGAATTGATGTTAAATCACTTTTATCAATATTGATTTTCACGCCTGTTCCTGCAAATGAAAATAAAGGTTTTAGCACATATTCTGCTAAATTTTCAGGAAATTCTCCATCGTAATCACTCAGAAACCTACATTCAGGAATATAAGGATTTTTCAAAAATGGCATCATATATTTACTAATTCTGAAAAACCAATTCGGATGTCCAATCCATTCTACTTCAACATCATCAGTTAAATTAAAATCAGTTTTTAAGTCAGGAAAGTTGGTTAAATCATCAAATATCAAACGATTATAAATTCTATCAATTGGCGTTTTTACACCTTCATTGATATAAAAAAGCTTTTTCCCTTCTTTGATAATTTTGGTAAGACAAACGGCTTTTACACCAATTAATTTTTCAGTTACTTCAAAATCGACTCTTGTTTTTTGTTTTTCAGGATAAATCTCTAAAATAATAACATTTTTAGGTTTTGAATCGCCAACAATTAATTCATGAAGTGCTTTTATATATGCTTTCCTATCAACATCGTTGAATAAAAAATCATAATTTTCAGGAAGTTGATAATGCTTTTGAAAAGTTTCTGAAAGTAAATATTGAAAACCAAAAAGTGAAGGAAAACCTTGTAATTCAATTAATTGAGGAACAAATTCGCCTTGTTCATTTTGACAAACAGCAAAATCTATCGCCAAAAAAGAAGTATGTTTATTTTCATTTGGCACATTTTGATGAACAGGAATCGCTTTCTCTGTTTTAGCCTTAAAATCGTCTTGGGCAATCACCTCTATAATACTTTCACAAGTACTAATAAGCTTATCTTTCAGACTTTTAGGCACAAAAACTGGCGTTTCAGCGACTCTGAATTCTATTGAATCTTGAGTCGCTGTATTCAAATCTGCTAAAAAATCTTGATATTTTTCTTGAGAAAAAGATTGGTTAAATGAAGCTCTAATGTCTTTTTGCATAAAAAGAGTAAGTTTAAAACAATTTATGCCATTTCCCCCAGAATTAATTGTTGACTAATGGTAGAATAGGCTTTTTCAAGAAATGTTGGAATGATGATAGATTCTGTCAACATGATTTTATCTGGGTCATCAAGCTTTGTAATCATGTCGTTATACTTCTCAATTCCATGCGTTTTTATTACTGCTTTGCGTTTTTCATCAGATAACAGCAATTTTAACATTCCTTGTGCATCAGCTTCTGGATGAAATTGCGTTCCAAATACTTCTTCTGAAAAACGAATTGCCATAATGGCACGCTCTAAATTTATGTGCGGACGTTCTTTTTCCATCCGTAAAATCTGTACTCCTAATTCTTTAATAATTTTCAAATTCGGACTAACCAATTGATAATCACGAGAATCAACTACAAAAAATGGGTCTGGCAAACCTTCAAATAATATTTCTTTATTTGTCGTGTCAATTGGATGCACTGGAAAAACACCAAATGAAGTACTTCTTCGTTTGGTTACTTTTCCAATTTCTAAATGACGAGCCACTAATTGAAATGAATGGCAAATCAAAAATAGGAATTTAGGAGTACTTTCTCCGCTTGAAACCTCTTCTGATTTATTATGTTCAAAAATTGAATCAATCAAGACAAAATAAGGTTTTTCCCAAGCTTCATCTGAAGGAAGAGGACTTCCCGGCCCGCCCGAAGAAATATAAATATCGTGTTCCAAACTTGGAATTTCAGTATTGGCACGAACATTAAAAACCTCCGTAATTACGTCAATATTCTTTTGTGTTTTGAATTCGTTTATCAAATTAATGATACAACGCATGCCTTCTCCGGCTACGTTGTCGTACATATCTAAAACGGCTATTTTTAGTGGTTTTTCAAGCGAAATATTTTGCATCGTAAATTTGTTGATGTGGAAATTTATCAAAGATTTAATCTTTAATTAATCATAAAAACATCGCAATTTACAAAAAACAGCCTTTAAATCAATCAATTACAAAAAACAACGATAAATTTAACATTGGAATTAGAAGACCTTAAATCCCAAATTTTGTTTCCTGAACGATATAATCTACCACACTTTTCAAATCGTTGGTTTCATCAAAAACAGCCAATTGGCGGTCGGCACCAGTTCCATTTTTTAGAATTTCTTTGATATAAGCTACTTCATGACGGCTACCTAATTCGTCTAGTACATCATCGACAAAATCTAATAGCTCATCGCATAAATCGCTATATGGTACCTCTTCTTGTTTTCCGAAATCAATCAATTTTGCTTGGATTCCGTAACGAGCCGCTCGCCATTTATTTTCGTTAATTAGTACTTTACGATACGACCTAAAATTGAGATTTTGTTTCATCAATTTATAAATCTTAGCGACCAAAGCCTGCATTAATGCTGCCAAACAAATGGTTTCATCCACTCGCATCGGAATATCACAAATCCTAAATTCAATCGTATTAAAATGGGGATGTAAACGAATATCCCACCAGATTTTCTTGCCACTATCAATACATTTTGTTTTCACTAATAAATCAATGTATTCGTCGTACTCATTGGCAGAAGCAAAAAATTCAGGAATACCAGTTCTTGGAAATTTATCAAATACTTTCGAACGATATGATTTAAAACCTGTATTTCTACCACACCAAAAAGGTGAATTCGTAGAAAGGGCATAAATATGTGGTAAAAAGTAACGAACGGCATTTAAAATTTGAATGCCTTCATTACGGGTTTGGATACCTACGTGAACGTGCAAACCAAAAATTAAATTTCCACGAGCCACATCTCGCATTTCATCAATTAATGAATCATAATGCGGACTTGGCGTAATGAGTTGGTCTTGCCAATCTGAAAATGGGTGTGTTCCTGCGGCAGCGACTAGAAGGTTATTTTGGTCTGCGAGGTCAATAATATGTCGTCTTAATTCGGTTACTTCAGCCCTTGCCTCTTGAATATTATGACAAATATTCGTTCCAACCTCCACAACAGCTTGGTGCATTTCTGCTTTTACTCTTTCTTGTAGGATAATCTGACCACCCTCAACAATCTTACTCATGTGCGAGCGCAATTCACGGGTTACGGGGTCAATTGTTTGAAACTCCTCTTCAATTCCAATGGTAAATAATGGCATAATTTAGAAGGTTTAAGGGCTTTAAAGGGAATCACAATGATTCCCTTCTTCAACATGATTATTTTTTGCTTTCAATGATGCTTGTTCTTAGACTTCCTGCAATCGACGAAGTGAGAAATGTTCCCCAAGTAAGATTGTCTTTACCAGGTTTATGCTTTTTAGCACGGTCAATCGCAACTTTTGCAGCAGTTTCTACTACCCAATCAAAGTTTTCTTGCCCTACAGAATTAATATCTGCATCTGGAGCAGGATTACAAAAATCAATGGCATAAGGAATTCCATCTTTTATCGCAAATTCAACGGTATTGAAATCATAGCCAAGTGCTTTATTTAATCGAATTACATAATCTTTCACCGTTGCCAATAATTTCTTGGCGGCTGGTCCAGAAGGCATATCAGCAACATAGCGTAAATGATGTGGATTTCTGGGTTCATAAGGCATTATTCTTACTTCTTTTCCACCAATACAATAGCAACGGAAGTAATCAGTAAAAGTAATTTCTTCTTGCAAAAGCATCACCAATTGGTCGGTTTCGTCGTAAGCTGAAAATAATTCATCTGGATTTCTTACTTTATAAACACTTTTCCAGCCTCCGCCAGAATGCGGTTTCATATAAGCTGGGAAACCGATATAATCAAACATTTCACCCCAAGGTAAAGGAAATTTCAGGTTTCTAAATGAAGATTCAGCGGTATCTGTCGGGCGTTCTTTGGAAGGTAATAATACTGTTTTAGGAACTGGAACACCCACACTCAATGCCAAGGCATTATTGAAAAACTTCTCATCAGCCGACCACCAGAAAGGATTGTTGATAACTGCTGTTCCTGTCAGGGCTGTATTTTTAAGCATCGCTCTATAAAAAGGAACATCTTGAGAAATACGGTCGATAATTACATCATATCCGCTAGATTCCCCTTGTATTACTTTTTCTACCACCATTCGCTCTGCCATAATGCCCGTAGGTGCAATTTGATTGACTCTTTCCACAAACGCTTCTGGAAAGGAAGATTCCATTCCGTGAAGGATACCAATTTTTTTCATAATGTTTAAATTCAATTTTACAGGTTTGATGAATGAAATTAGTTGAGCGATTTCATCACTCTGATAATTATTAATTAAATTCTGTTTAAATATTCTGGAAACATTTCTCGCCAAATATCCCAATCGTGTGTGCCATGCCAACGAATATCTAACCAATGATTGATTTTCTTATTACTCAAAATTTTAGAAAGACGCTCTGTTTCAGGTTTACAAAAATCTGCATTACAAGTTCCTAAAACGATGTTCATTTGCCATAAATCAGCTTGAGTTGCATTAGGTAAATAATCAGGCGGATTATTGAAATATACGTTTTCGTTGTAAAAGCCATTTAAAAATGAGCGAATATCAAAAGCAGCTCCCATCGTAAAAAGATGAGAAACTTTATCAGGATGACGAAAAGCAAAATTTGCAGCATGAAAACCACCAAAACTACAACCCGCAACCGCTACTTTTGAAGTATTGCATTCACGCATGATAGCAGGAATCAATTCCTCATTCAAATATTGATCATAATAAATATGGTTTTGAATACGCTCTGAAGGGTGCAGATGCTTGCCATACCAAGAGTATTTGTCGATACTGTCTGGACAATAAATTTTTACTTTTCCCTCTTCTATTTGCCTTCTTGCCGATTCTATCAGTTTAAAATCTTTTGCTTCATAGTATCGTCCCATAGTGGTAGGGAAAACGATTACTGGATAGCCCCAATTGCCAAAAATCAATAATTCATTATCTGCTCCGAGATGATGAGAATAATACTTGATATAACGTTCTTGCATTTTGATGGTGAGGGTTTTGCATGATGTTAAAAAATATTCACAGCTAGATTTAGAGTATTTTCATATAGCTGTAAAATTACCATTTGTCAAAAATTATCTCTACTTCGGCATTTTACAAAGATTTCCATCTTTATGTAGAATCTTTACTCTAAAATAGAAACTGTTTTTAACTTTCAAAACAAAAATTAGAATAATTTCTCTGTGAAATATTTAACAATTTGTTTATTTTCGAGAATAATCCTAAAATTGGTAATCCTGAAATGACGATATATTCACAAAATACTTCCCCTGAAATCATTCAAATTGAGGATAATATTTATTCTGGCTATTTGAATAGAACAGTTAAGCTCACTTTGATATATCCTAAAAAAAATAATTTACTTCAACTTGTAATTTTTAACGATGGACAAGATTTTGAATCTTTAAAAATCAAACAATGGATTGCTTCATTAAGCGATGAAAACAAAATTTCTCCGATTCTTTGTGTAGGAATTCATGCCAACGAAGAAAGATTGCAAGAATATGGAACAGCTTCGCAAGCAGATTATAAAAATAGAGGAAATAAAGCTCATCAACATTCAAACTTCGTTTTGAAAGAATTGTTACCTTATTTAGAAAATACTTTTTTAGTTTCTCCTGAAAATAAAGTGATGGCAGGCTTTTCTTTGGGTGGACTTTCGGCGATGGATATTGCTTGGAATTCACCAAAAGTATTTACCAAAGTAGGGGTATTTTCAGGTGCTTTGTGGTGGCGACAAAAATCTGAAGAAGATGGATATACCGACGAAAATGATAGAATTATTCACAATATCGTCAGAAAAGGGAATTATCATCAAAATCAACAATTTTGGTTTGAAGCTGGTACAAATGATGAAACTTCAGATAGAAATCATAATGGTATTATTGACGCCATCGACGATACTTTAGATTTGATGAAAGAATTAGAAAAACACGGTTATCAAAAAAACAAAGACATCGTTTACAGACAAGTAGAAGGCGGTGAGCATAATCAACAAACTTGGAGTAAAGTAATGCCTGAATTTCTTACTTGGGCAATCGGCGTGTAAAATCTTTAGTCTAAATCATCAATATGATAAGTATTGATGATTTTTTTTAAACGACTGATGTATTGCGATTTTGGAAGCGTTGTGTAACCTAAATCAACTAAATGTCCCATAAATTTTTCGACTGCCTCCGCTTCTTCCATCCCCTTTTTCATGTTTTCTTGATAAGTCTTAACTGCTGGCGAATAATCATTTCGCCATTTTCCAGTTTTGTGCATCAAAAGTTCTTCCATAAAGAAATCAAAACACTCTTCTCTTGAATTGAATTTTTTGTACCAATTTCCTACTTCACCAGCATAAGCTTGTCGGGTATATTGATAAGCTTGCGTGGGGTCTTTAGTCCAATCTTTCAAGCCAAAAAAGTTATTCGCATTCATTGCTAATTCACTTTTTCCGTAACCACTTTCTAAAGCTGCCATCGCAATGACAACACTGGTCGGAAGATTATTCTTTTTGCAACGTTCAACAAGGTATAATGAAATTTCATTGATAAAAATTTGTGCATCCGAAATTACAGGTTTAGTTGGTTTTACTACTTTTTTACTTTTCACAACAGACTTTTTTGCCACCGTCGTTGGAATACTCTTTTGAGGAATCACCACCACAACTAAACCTTTGATTTTTTTCGTTTGCTTGTTCCCATCTTTCTCCCCAATAAAAACCAATTCTTTTTCTCCTTTGGTAGAAAATTTAATTTTTATAATTGCCTTTTTATTGACAAACTTGGCAGTTCCTAACAAAATATCGTCGTAAAGCACTTTTACTTGGTTTAATTTTTCAAAGGCTTGAAACTGAAATTGAGCAGAATCGCCAAGGTTTACAACGTCTTTATAATTTACCTTGAAATCGCTATTTTCGTTAGCGTACTTCACTATTGTATGCCGATGACAGCTTTGTATCAATAAACCCAATAATAAACTCAATGAAGTATAAACTAAGATTTTTGTACGCATTATTTTTAAATTTAAAATCAACCCATAAAATAACATTTTAATAATTCTGAGGTTAACTACGATAAAACAAGGATTTAAGATTTTTTAAGAAAGCATTTTATACCTTAGCCAAGCTTTTCTTTTAACTTGCATTTTTATAATATAATTAATTCACCTCAAATTGCTGATTATGAACAAGTTTATTAAAAACCTCTCGACTACTTTATTCATTTCGCTCTTTTTCTGCTCCTTTGCATGGAGTGCAGGTATCAAAGGAACCGTTAAAAATACTAAAAATGAATTACTTTCCTTTGCTTCAATCATTATTAAAGAATCTGGTAAAGGCACAATGGCAAATGAAGATGGCAAGTACGAACTTACTTTACCCGCTGGCACATACACCATCATCTTCCAATTTTTAGGGCATAAAACACTTGAAAAGAAAGTAACCGTTGCCAATGAAATTATTAATATTGATGCCGTTTTAGAAGAGCAATCCATCAGTCTAAAAGAAGTAGAGTTTTCTGCAAAAAGCGAAGACCCAGCTTATACTATTATGCGAAAAGCCATTTCGATGGCACGTTTCAAAATTCTTGAAATTAACGAATTTTCTGCTAGAACTTATGTAAAAGGCACTGGACAAGTAAGCGAAGTATCTGCTTTGATGAAGGCTATCGCAGGAAAAAAGATTGAAAAAGAATCTGGTTTGAAAATCGGACAAGTTTATGTACTGGAATCAATTAATGATATTACTGTTAAACAACCTTCAGTAGTGAAGGAAAAAGTAGTTTCTACCAGAAATAATTTACCGAAGCAATTACAAAGCCAAGGTACAAACTTCATTCCTGTTTCTCGGACAAATTTCTATCAACCAAAACCTTTTGGCGATATGATTTCGCCACTCTCTCCTGTGGCATTAGCGTATTATAAATTCAAATACGAAGGTTTTTTTACTGAAAATGGACAAACTGTTAATAAAATAAGAGTAACACCTAAATCAAGAGATGGAAATGTGTTTGAGGGAATTATCAACATCATCGAAGATTCTTGGTACATCCATAGTTTAGATTTACGCTTTAGCGATGATAATACTTCAAACACCGTAAAAATGATTTATGCACCCAACAAAGAAATTTGGTTGCCTATTAATTATACTTTCCGTTCAGATTTTGATGCTTTTGGTTTCAAGGGATTCTTTAATTATGTAACCAACGTTAGAAATTATACGGTGACAGTAAATGAAAAATATCATCAAAGACCAGTTGTAATTGACGAGAAAATTGATAAAGCCGAAGCAAAGTCTTTGAAAGGTGAAAAAGTAAATAGTAAAATCGCACTCAGCCAAAAACAAGTAACTCGAAAACAACTGAATAAATTCTTGAAAGAAGCTGAAAAAGAAGACAAAAAAGATAGAAAGAAAAAGGGCGAAGATGTTGATTTGGTTCGTTCTTATAACATTGAAATTGATAGTCTTCATAATAAAAGAAATGCTGATTTCTGGAATGAAGAAAGACAAATACCTCTCACTCCTTTGGAAATAAAAGGCTACGCTCAGGCTGATAGCATCGCAACAACTAATGAAGACCAATTCAAAAAAGATTCGGTTAGAAATCTACCCGCTTTCAAATTTTCTCATTTGATTTTTGGCAAAACTTATAATTATGGTAAAAGAGATAATCTATTCGGTTTTCATCAGAAATCTCTTACTTATAGTTCTCCACTAAATCAGCTTCCTGCTTTAGATTTTGTGAATACCGTTGATGGATATTTCCTACAAGGTTCTTTGAGATACGACATTCGTGAAAAACTAACCAGAAGAGAATCCTTTTATGGAGATTTAAGATACGCTTTGGGCAGAAAAGCTTTAAACTGGAATCTTGGATATTATTATCTAAAAAATCAACATACCATCGAAATCAAAACGGGTAGATATATTCAACAATTTAATAACGAAAATCCTATTTCTACGCCCGCAAATACCATTTATACAATGTTGGCTGAGAGAAACTATCAGAAAATTTACCAGAAAGATTATATCAGTGCTGAATACAGAAATCGACTTTCTGAAAAAATAACAATCGTAGCAAGTGGAGAATATGCTGAAAGGAAGGCTTTAGAAAACCTAAGTACTTTCAAGCCTTGGATTGATGTAAAAGATAGAGATTTCAGTCCGAACAATCCCACAAATACTGAATTGACTAATACTGCTTTCAATACGCACAAAAGCTTTTTGGCAGAAGGAATTATTGCCTGGAGACCTTTTGCGAAGAAACGCAAGTTCAATGACAGAGAATACACAATCAATGAAGGGAATCCTATTTTCAGAGTAAAATCAACCAATGGTTTATTGACAGAAAGTAAATTTTCTCGTTTACAAGGTTCTTATGAACAGTTTTTTGATTTAGAGAAATTAGGAAATTTACATATCCTTGCCAATTATGGCGGATACTTACAAAAGCCAACCTATTTTATCGATTATCGTCATTTTAATGGAAATCAAACTATTCTTCGTTCTTTTAGATTTGATGCTTACAGAAATTTAGATTATTACTTGCACAGCACTACTGGCAATTATTTAGAAGTGTTTGCTCAACAAGATTTTAATAAATTATTGCTGACACAAATTACTCCTTTAAGAATTTACGGGTTGAAAGAATCAATCTTTGCGAATTATTTAAAAGTACCTAATCAGCAATTTGAATACTTAGAAGTTGGTTATGGCTTGTTGGGGCTTGGAAAATTATTTGGATTAGAAGTAGTTGGTAATTTTGTGAATGGGAAATATGATGCTACTGTATTGAGAATTAAGTTTAATAGATAGTTGTCAGCGATGAGTAAAGAGCTTTGAGATTCAACATGAAGTATTGCAAATAGTAAAACCTCAAAAAGCGGTCAAAAAACTAATTTTGACCGCTTTTTTATTGCTAAAATTCGGGATGATTAGTATTAGTAAATTACAGATACAAGAAACGGTAACCGTAAAGGCTACCGCTACACTTTTTTTTATTAACATGAATATGACTAAAATATCACAGCTAAAAAGCTATTGTAAAATTAATTGTCCACGGATTTCGCCTCCTGGTTTTGAAGCACTGTGGATGTTTACATAATAATTACCTGCCATTAAATCTGTTTCTTGTTCTGCTGTTAATGCAGCTGTTTTGCTACTAAAAGCAGTATTGAATGTTGTTCCCAAAGCAAAGATTACTCCTCCATTTACTCCAACCGCACCTTTATGAATATGCCAAGCAGTTGGCGTAATTCCGTTGTAGTTTATCGTGTAAGAAATAACTTTTGTTGTTTTATTATAAGTACCAACAAACGAACCTGTGGCTGTAGAAGTATTGGCGGGTACTTCTAATGAGCCATTGAGACTTACATTGAATTTTACTTCTGGGGAAACTTCGTCTTCGCTTTTACAAGATGAAACTAGGAAAAAACTTGAAAGCAAAAGAGATAAGAGAATTCTTTTCATTTTAATAAGAGTTTAAGTGTTTGTAAAGCATTTAGTCTTCACAAACACTTACGACTCTTATTAAACTTTAGTTGCGTCTTCAAAAAATTATTTACCCGCTGAAATCAAATTAGCAAATAATCTGTACGCTCCAGATACACCCGCTGGCAATTGACGAAAGAAAGCATATCCTGTAAAAATATAATTCCCTTTTCCATATTTTGCATATAATAAACCGCCATTTGCTGGTGCTTCATTCGGGTCGTTTGATGAAAGAATGGCATCGTATTTTCCATCCCATTCGTTTGAGAAATACAAACCTCTTTCTTGAATCCAACCATCAAAATCTTTTGAAGTAATCTTATTTGGACTATTCAATAAAATGCTTTCTGGTTTTAAGAAACGAACCTCCGCTTCTTCCACAGTTACTCTATCTCTTGATAATTTGAAAGGATATGGACCAATGCCCATTTCTAATTTTTGCAAATTGCTATTCACTTGGTATTGAACAACCATGTTTCCACCTTTCTCAACATATTCCATCAGTTTTTTCTGATAATAAGTAATGCGTTCTTCGGTATTATAAGCTCTTACACCAACAACGATGGCATCAAACTTTGATAAATCTTCGTTTAATTCTTTCTCTGTTAAAATCGTTACATTATAACCAATTTGGCGTAATGCCATTGGTACATCATCTCCTGCTCCTACGATATAACCAATGTTTTTACCTTTCGTTTTAATATCTAATTTTACTACTTTAGCTTCTGCCACAGGGAAGAGTGTTTGCGGAGGAATGTGGTCATAAGCAACAGTTAAAATTCCTCTATCATAAGTTCCATTGGCTGTTTTTACAATGGCTTTTACTGTTCCTTCTGGTGTTGTGCTTGAAGGAGTAACTTTAAATACCAATTTCATTTCTTGATACTTATTTGCCAAATTAAAATCTATATTGGCAGGATTTGCTTTCCAACCTGTTGGTAAATCTAAACTTACTGTACCTGAAGTTTTACTCTTTCCAGCTTTTAAAGTTACTTCTACTTCTTTGGCTTGGTCATTCGCAAAAACATATACTTTATCTGAAATATTCGCCGTTACTTCTGGACGAATTTCAAAAGTACGATAAAGCTCTCCACGAGTTTCATCTGTATATTTATAAATCACTGGCGTGCTAAAAGTGAAAGACTGATTATCAATCACGAAAGTAAATTCTGCTTGTAAATCTGCTGGTTTTTCTGGTAAACCAATCAAAGTTTGCTCATCTACACGATACATTCCTTTTCCCATTTTCTTTTCAGCCAACCAAAAAGGTTGTGTCAATGGCTGATTCTTAGGAATTTCTACTGAGAAATTAATGCGTTGCAATTCATTATTGGCTAAACTAACATTGAAAGTGCTGTCTTTTCCCAAACCAACTAATTTGATTTTCTGTAAGTTTATAGCAAAATCCGAACGTTTTACGGCTGTAGCAAGAATATTGATTTTCTCTCCCGAAGAAGCAGAATATTCATTTGGATTGGCTTCAAAATACAAACCTGTACAAGCAATAATCAGGTTTTCTATTTCTTTTTTCTTCTGTGTTTTCCAATACTCATCGCCAATTTTATCAAGCGTTTTGTAAGCTTCTAACAAAGAAGGAACAATCGTTGAAGGATTTTCTGGATTAAAGCTATTGATTGCAAGATTAATCCAAGATTCTACTTCTTTTCCGCCTTTTACTCTACTCCAAGTTAAATCAACGCCATCAAAAACATCTTTTTGAGCAAGTTCACCGAATTTATGAACAAAATACTCTGGACGTAAACCACGAGTACGAGGAACACCGAAACCTTGAGATTTATGTTGTGAACGGCTTTCAGCAGCAATTTCAGAATAAGCTTTTCCCAATAAAGGATTATATCCGCCAATTTCCACTTGAATAAAAGTACCTTCTGTAGGCTTTTGTGATACTGCTCCGAAATTGAAAGTATTCCAAACTACTCTTTTCGCTTGCCAAGGTTTTACGTATTTTAATTGTTCTGGAAATTTAGTTGGGTCGCCAGAAAGTTTGAAAGCTTCTTCTGCTAAAGCTGCCGAAGCAGAATGATTTCCATGCCCTGCACGAGCATCAGGAGGGAAACGGCAAATGATTACATCTGGACGAAGATTTCTGATTCTCCATACCACATCAGCTAAAACAGCATCTTTTCCCCAAATCTGAAGAGTTTCTTCGGTGTTTTTAGAAAAACCAAAGTCGTTGGCACGAGTAAAATATTGTTCTGGTCCATCAATGGCACGTGCCGCCAATAATTCTTGTGTACGAATCAAGCCTAATAAATCACCTAATTCTGAACCTATTAAATTTTGTCCGCCATCTCCACGAGTAATTGATAGATAAGCAGTTCTTACTTTACGCTCTTTGGCAAGCCAAGAAAGCATCACCGTATTTTCATCGTCTGGGTGAGCAGCTATGTACATGGCTGTACCAAGAACATTTAATTTTTTGAGATTCAATAAAAGCTCACCAGTCGGCATGGGTTTAATGGGCTGAGCATTACTATTGAAAAAACAACCAAGCAGTATTAGGAATAGGAAAATGTTTTTATTCGATTTGATATTCATTGGAGAAATTTTATAGTTCAACGTGAAATTAATGGAAAACATTAAGAATATTAAAGAGAGAAAAATAATGGATTTAACGTCAGGAATAAAATTAATTCGCTGAATGACGTTAATGGCATTGAAAAAGGCAAAAAATACAACAAATCTATATTCTCAATATTTTACAATTATGCTACATCAATACTCCAATTCAACAGCTTCTCTTATTTACCTAAAAATATTTTAATATTTTACATATATTGCCGATTACAAAATAAAAGTTAAGTATTCTTGCTTATTTTAAACGAAATCTTACAATAAAGTACAATAATCCAAAATATTTTGTATTAAATTTAGCACATCATTCATCAGCAATGAAGAAGGCTTGGCTTTTATCATAAACGTCGAGCAACTGAGTACTTCTAAAAATATTAATAATTTTCATTCTTACTATGTCCAATTTTTTAAAACTAAATCTCAAGCAATTTCATCTTATTTTGATGTTATTGTTTGTCCAACAAATCCAAGCACAAAATCAGTACGAACTGAATAGTGCTTGGAAATGTAATCCCATTAAAAGCACCAAAGAAAGTGGTGAAGTAATCTCCTCTCCTAGCTTTTCACTTAATAATTGGAAACCTGCCGTTGTGCCTGGAACAGTGCTTACAAGTATGCTGGCTAATAAAGAAGTGCCAGATCCTTTTTATGGCATGAACAACGAGAAAATTCCAGATATTTATAATACTGGTCGTGATTATTACACTTATTGGTTTGCCAAAGATTTTAAAGAAAGTATTCCTGCCGATGGCTCTGAAGTTTGGTTAAAGTTCAGAGGTATTAATTACGCTTGTGATGTTTTCTTGAATGGTAAAAAAGTAAACCAAAAAGTATTTGAAGGAATGTTTTTGCGTCAGTCTTTCAACATTACAAAATTCTTGGCAAAAGATGGCAACAATCGTTTAGCTGTAATTGTTTATCCTCCTTACACTGTCGGAAATGCCAATGGTGGACAAGGCGGTGATGGAACTATCGCCAAGAACGTTTCGCTACAATATACTGCTGGTTGGGACTGGATTCGCCCAATCCGTGATAGAAATACAGGTATTTGGGATAAAGTTTATATCGAAAAAACAGGAAAAGTAAACTTAAAAGACCCGCATATCATTACGCTAGTTCCTGAAAAAAGAATGCCTGATGCCATTCAAAAACCTGCCATCATCAAAGCTTCTGCCGATTTAGAGAATCCTTCTAGCCAAAAAGTGGAAGGTACTTTGGTTTATACAATGGATGGAATGAAAGTATCAAAAAAAGTAATTCTTCCTCCGAATAGCACAACTACTGTTTCTTTAGCTGATTTATCTTTAAAGAATCCCCGTTTATGGTGGCCTGCTGGTTATGGAAAACAAGAATTGTATGATACCAAATTTGAATTTATCGTCAACAATAAAGTATCTGACCAAGAAGCTGTAAAAGTGGGTGTCCGTGAAATTCAGACTGATTGGAATGCACATACGGCTAGTCGCCAGATTTATGTAAATGGACAAAAAGTGTTTATCAAAGGTGGTAACTGGATTATCTCTGATGCGATGTTACGTTTTACCGACGAGCGTTATGATGCAGAAATTCGTTTTCATCGTGATATGAACTTGAATCTTATTCGTATTTGGGGCGGAGCTTTGGTAGAACGTCCTGAGTTTTATGCAGCTTGTGATAAATATGGCATGTTGGTTTTTCAAGATTTCTGGATGTCGGGCGATTGTAATGGTCGTTGGGTTGACCCAATGAAGAAAGAAGACCAATGGACTAGAAGAAATTATCCTGATAATCATCAATTATTCTTAGAATCTGCCGCCGACATGATTAAAATGGTAAGAAATCATGCTTCTTTGGCAATATGGTGCGGTGGAAATGAGATTACTCCGCCTGAAGACATCCTTGTTCCTTTAAGAGATGAGATTTTGCCTAAACTAGACGGTACTCGTTGGTTTATAGATTATTCCAATTCTGATGAAATGTCATTTAATTCATTAGGTGGTAATGGCGATGGTCCTTATGGTATTCAACCGCTTGATGTTTTCTGGAATCAGCGTACTTTTCCTTTCAATTCAGAAGTTGGTTCAGTAGGTACGGGTGATTATGAATCTTTGAAACGCTTTATTCCTAAAGAAAACCTTGTTGTTCCTTATCATGATGCTAATCAAAAACCTGATTCTGTTTGGACATATCATACTTATACAGGCGTTGGTTACAATGAATTTATTAATCCTTATGGAAAACCTAAAGACATTAAAGATTTTGGTTTGAAAGCACAATTAGTCAATTATGATCAATATCGTGGCCTGATTGAAGGTTTCTCTTCTCATATTTGGGATTGGTACACAGGCGTAATCATTTGGAAAACACAAAATCCTTGGACAGCCATGCGTGGACAAATGTATGATTACTATTTAGATCCTAACGCTTGTTTGTATGGTTTAAGAAATGGTAGCGAATTGGTACACATCATGGCAAATCCTGTAGATGGAATGTTGATGATGGTAAACAATGATTTCAAAGCTCGTAGAAATTTAATGCTAGTAGCTAAAGCGTATAAGATAGACGGTACTGTAAAAGAAATAACCCAAGTGTTTACTTATATTGAAGCAAGTTCTGTGAAAAAGATACTTTCTGTAAAAAAGGTTTTAGATGAAATTGGTGCTGAAGATGGTTCGTTTTTGTCTTTACAATTATTAGACGAAAATAAACAAATAGTGAGTGATAATATATACTGGTATCCAAACGCAAAAGGAGAATATTCTGGTTTACAAAAAATGAAAGCTGCTGAAAATTTAAAAGTATCCGTAAAAAGTATTGCATCAGGTAAAATAGAAGTAAGATTAACCAACCCAGCGAATAATCCAATTGCTTTCTTTAACAGAGTATCTTTAGTAGATGCCACGAGTAAAGAGAGAATCTTACCAGTATTTTATAATGATAATTATGTTTCGATTGCCCCTGGTGCTGAGAAAACCATTATCATCGACAACGTTCCTTTACAAACAAAACCACAAGTATCTATTGAAGGCTGGAATTACGCTTTGAAGTATTTCAATGTTAATTAATGTCTATGAGGTTATGAGTTTAAAGTTGATGAGAAGAGTTTTTTGTTTGATGTTAAGTATTCTTATAAATCGTTAGCTTTTATCAATGAATATTTTTCTATTAGCAGGCGAATTAATTCGCCTGCTAATAGAAAAATAACTCCGCTGTTGTCCGTGTCTCACGGACAATTGCAGAGAATACTTCTCATAAACCTTAAACTCATAAACTCAAAATCAACTCCTACACATCTTCTTTATCTCTAAGTTTACTAAGTACTTCAGTCATTTCTCTGGTATAAATATCTAATCTTTCCGCAGCGTGTTTAATGGCATTGATAAAAGTAGCATGGTCTTCTTGTGAAAGAGAAGTATCATCATATAAATTACAGATTCCCAACATCAACGTAACTGGATGACGTACTTCATGCGAAATCTTAAATAAAAGCCCTTCTAAATCCTTAATACGCTGTTCTCTATCTTCCTCTGCTTTTTTACGTTCATCAATAGGAATTCTGATAGAAAAATATTGAATAATATTACGACTTTCATCAAAAACAGGAAGAATGATACTATCCTGCCAGAAATAAGTACCATCCTTAGCAATACTTTTCACCTCACTTCTCCACATTTCTCCCGCAGAAATTGTTTGCCACATTTCTTTAAAGAATGCTTTAGGATGATAATTAGCACTTAAAATCCTATGATTTTGCCCCAACAACTCTTCTTCCTGATATTTACTTACCTCACAAAACTTTTTATTTACATAAACAATAACTCCATTTGTATCAGTAACAGAGCAAATGATACTTTCGTTAATTGCCATTTGATATGCCTCCAGAAATCGTAATAACTCCCGTTTAGACTTATCCTTAAAAGTATAATTATCTGCCATAATGTGTGTCACCTTTAGATAGATTTAAAAAACAAAATTAAGTATTTGAACTACAAAGCCTAAAAAACTGATAAAAAGCAGTTTTTCGAATTGATAAATCTAATTTTCAGCAATTTAAAATTTATCAAGTTACGTTAAAAGTATTTTATAACCAGTCATTTTAATAAATGACATTTATCATTTTTATGAGCAATTATACTCACAAAAGTATCTGGTAATTGTCATTCAGTTGCCTTCACAAAAGTTATAATTTTGAATATGAAATTTGATAAGGCATTAGCAATCAAGCTCATGAACATTGCAAGTAGTATTCATTACCGCCAATAATTTATATTACTTGCTGTTTCTTAAAGAATACAAGCACATTAAAACCGCCACTAATAACTCATAACCACTATTTCTTAATAAAACAACCTCATACATTTACGACCGCCATCGTATTGTATGAAGGTTGTTTACTTTTTTAGGCTTGTTTATTATCTTTAACAAAGGCGAAACGCTTAATGAAATCATCGTAGCGGTAACTCTTCTAGTTACCGTTTTTTATTCCAAGCAATAAAGACAACCGCAAGGAATTGCCTCTACAACAAACTAACTACTTCTAAAAATTGTAAAATAATGAAGAAATTAAAGCCAAATAATTATCTTTATCAATTACATAAGTACTAAGAATAAATTAATTGAGGATATAAACCTATAATGATTTGAGGTTAAAGCTCTTATTATTAGTCAATCATATAAATCCTTATAGGTTAATTAAAAACTTCTGAATACATACAAACAAATAAACTGCACAAAACAATGACAACAATTTCAACACAAAGACATCTGTATAGATTTTACATCATCCTTACCACAACCTGTGCTTTCTTCCTTTTCTATGGTTCAACAATCTTACTATCCACAATTGATAAGCTCATAGATGATGAGCTAGAAGGGGCTAATTGGATATTCTTTCTCTTAGGATTAGGAATGGTTGCATTCTCAATTCATCACACATTTATTTATTTCAAAAAAACGCCTGTAGTTACTATCAAAAATGATGTTATTACTTTTGGCGATAGTGAATCATTCCTTATCAAAGACATTACAGACATTACTTTTTCTACAAAAATACCTTTTAGTAGCACCTATACCTATAGAAATGAAATGGAAGGGATGATTATTGAGTTTAAAAACGGAACAGAGAAAGTACTCTATGATGATTTATATGAGAATTTATGGGAAATAAAATCTTTCCTTTATCAAGTGGTAGAACAACAACAAGCCTATCAATCGTTTGAAGTAAATCAGTATGAATTTATTGATTTAACATCAACAGAAACGAAGGTTTTTGATGGAAATCAATTTACGAGTTTCAGAGGAATCATACTTTGGTTTTTTGTTGCCTATTTTGTTTATTCAATCTATTCAATGACGAGCAATTCTTACTCGCCCACAATAATATACAGTGTATTATTTTTAATAGCAGGCATTTTATTTTTTTCTTGGATGATGAATTACATCATCATTACCAACGATTATTTGGTTATTAAAAATCATAATATCTGGTTTTGGCAAAATATTTATGCTCTAAAAGACATCGAAGAAATAGTCTTTGAAACTGCCAGAAAAAGCCCTAATGCTATCAGAATCATCACTAAAGACTTTAAATCGAATTCATACAAAGCATCCACACTAAGCGATACTACTTGGCTACAATTAAAAGAGCAATTAAACATAAAAGGTATTGAAGTAAGGAATGAAATTATTTGAAATGAATGAGCTGACTTAAAAATCTCTTGTCAACATAGATAAATTTTCATTAAAATCATTGTAACAGTAACGCTTGCAGTTACCGTTTACTATTCAAAACTATAATAAAAATGCAAAGTGTAAGAAAGGAATTATTTGATATTCTTAAACCCTATTTCAATGACAGGAAATATAAATTGATGAATAATATGGGCGCTCCTCAGTTTATAAGATTTGTAGAAAGTGATTATGTAATACATTTTTATATGAATTTCTTTTCTACAAATACAATCTTTTTTACAAGATTCAATATTTCTCATTGGGATGTGGAGAATGTTATTCTTGAAATAGGTTTACCCAATATTGGCTTGGACTCATATATAAATAAAGACAGATATTTTTTACCTACAATTGTAGATAGAAGTGTAATTAATATTAATGAAGACCGACCTTTAGAAACCAAAAAACAAGTACAAGAATATGCCAAAGCTATTAAACAATATACCGAAACCAATGGTAAGGCTTTTCTTGATAAATATAGTTATTTGCCTAATTTGCTACTTTTGATGAACGCATTAGAATCAGAAGATCTGAACTGGAATAATAGAGAAAAAGGAGGATTACATGGTAGTTTAGATGCTTATTTTAGAGGATTAATTATTTCAAAATTATGCAATGACCCAGACTTCGAAAGTAAACTAAATAGAATGGACAAAAAATTTAATGACCCATCAAATGAAGAATGGCAACCCTATTACGAGCAACTCAAATTAAAGCTATCAGCATTAAGTCCAAAATATAATTTATAAAACAAATAAAGACTTATTTGCCTTTGTTGAAACGATCCCCTCCTTGATTATTTTTAACAAAATCAGAATGCTTATTAAAATCATTGTAACGGTAACGCTTGCAGTTACCGTTTTTTTTTTTGACACTTTCTCGTATTTTGTGTAAGTCTATTTTATAGTTTTTACATCTTACAATTAGCTATTGTTATATCAAAATACAATTTTAACGTATAACAATTAGTCATTGTTATACTACAATAAAGTTGATATGTATTACAATAAGCCAATGTTATACTACAATGCAATTTTTACGTATCACAATTACTGATTGTTATACTAAAAGATATTTTTTGCGTGTAACAATAAATCATTGTTATACTATTTTATAATTTTTACGTGTAACAATAAATCATTGTTACACTACAACAAAATTTTGTAAACAAGCAAAAAAGAGAAATTACTAAGAGATAAGCCTTTGTTGAAAAATTATCAATCAATTTTCTAAAGAAAAATTTTAGCTAAATATTCAAAAAAAACTTATCTTTAAACAAATATTTCAAGATTAAGTCACTACAAATCAGCACTTTAATCATCTACTTTATTTCATACATGTTCAACATTTAAAACACCCATTGATATGCCTAAAATTACTATCCTCAGAAGTTTTAAAAGATGCAGAGAAGATGAATTAAACATCAAGACTTTAGCAATTATTCAAAGCTTAACATCAAACGCTCATTTTCCAGCTCCGCAACCCAGTTTAGAAGAAATTAATCAAAGCAGAATCGCTTTTCTGGATGCTTTGATTTCTTCAAGAACTGGAAGTAAACAAGCAACGCTCTATAAAAAAGAATGTAGAAGTATTTTAGAAGAACAATTGGAATTATTGGGTTTGTATGTAAATATGAATTGTTTTGATAATGAAGCAATAGCCCAAAGTTCAGGATTTGAGGTTAAAAAGAAAGGAAAGCCTGTTGGTATTTTAGCCAAACCCAGCAATTTGACAGTAGTCAACAGTCCAGTAAAAGGTACTTTAATCGCCAATATAGACAAAATACACAGAGCCAAAAGCTATATTTATCAGATTACGACTGCTCCCATCACAGAAACAAGTATTTGGGAAACACATATTAGCAGTCGCAAAAAAATGGTATTTGAAAACCTACAATCAGGCACAGAATACGCCATCAAAGTAACCGCAAAAGGCAAAGAATCTGTTTTGGTGTATTCAGATGTGGTGTTTAGTTATGTTTTGTGAGACTTCAAACACATATAATTAAAAAAGGGATTGATGAAAAAACTTTCATCAATCCCTTTTTGGTATGCTTGTATATTTTCTTTTATCGCCAAATAGTTACTTTAAATTCATATTTCATTAAATTTCTGCCCTTGTTGGAATTATTTCCAACAAGACAGGCGTCAGCAACGCATCATTTCGTCTATAATTGATTTTGTCTGTCTTGTTGGTGAAAAAACACCAACAAAGTCAGAGTGCCTTCAATCCAGTAAGGTTTTAAAAACCTTATTAGGATTATACTTAGCTCTCATAATAAAAATTTCTTATAATTCAATCGTAAAAGTAGCACTTACACTCAAGATTTAATTATCTTTATCAAACCAATTAATATTTCTAAACATTTCAATAAAATACACAAAACATGAAAAAATTACTACTCACCGTTTTTGCCTCTTTTGCACTCTCAAGTACTTTTGCTCAACAAACAGAATTACATTTCGCCTTAAATTCTGGACTTTTTTCATTTCATGGCGATGCGACTAATGCTAATTCAAATATTAACTACAGTGCAGATATTAAAAGAGGGTACACCAATAATCCTTATGGCACGAAATCGGCACTTTCGTATGGTTTCTCTGGGAATTTAAAGAGAGTTACCAAAAAGAATTTTATTCTTGGTCTTGACCTTGGCTATGAAAGTCTGAGAAGTAAAGTAAATCTTCTTGGAGTATATGGAAGTCCTCAATCTCCTGGTAATCTTCTTACAACCGAAGGGAGTACAATTTTAAGTGCAGATTTTATCAATATCTTTCCATCTCTGGGTCATCGCTTTCATACTAAGAAATTAGCCCTTGATTTAACTGGAGGCTTTGATATTGGTACCAATCTTAAAACGCATGAAAACGGAAAAGCAACAGCTGTGGACGGTACAGTATTTACTACTGATATTGAAAGAAAAACCATCAATACTGAAGTTAGACCAAGAATTCAACTTGCAGTAAATTATAACAAAATGGGCGTTTATGCAGGTTATTCTTATGGCTTTATGAGTTATAAAGCAGGTTATGTTGGTGGTTCAACAGAATGCGTTTCAAGACTAATACGCTTTGGAGTAACTTACAGGTTTTTGTAAGGAAAAGACATACAATAAAAAAGCGTCTTGAAATTGAATTTTCAAGACGCTTTTTTATGTGTTTATGTGCTAACTTATTTACTCTTTGCATCCCAAAGAGCGGCTTTTGCTAGAGCTGCTTTATCGGAGCTTCTGGCTTTAATCCAGTTGCTCAAGAATTTGTATGATTTCTTATCAGTTGTAGCATCCACTAAGCTATCTAACACAGCAAGAGCTTTAGGCACTTGTCCTTCACGGAAATAAGCTGTTGATTCTTCTCTCCACACCCTGCCATTAATTGACTTTTTATCAACGCCTAGTTTAGCCAAATTTGCTCTGACTTTGTTGATTTTTGCCACAGAATACTTACTACCACGACTACTATACAAAGAATACATGATAATATTTTCAGCTGTTTGTTTTACCAAGTTTTTATCATATTTGGCATTAAATTCTCCTAAATGGCTAATCATGTATTCAAAAATATCATTCTCATCATCCATGATTACTTTCTGTAATAATAAAAAGCTGGTATTATTGCCATATTGTGTTGCAGGAACGATTTTAGCATAATTATTCATC
Source organism: Arcicella gelida (assembly GCF_034931025.1). NCBI lineage: Bacteria > Pseudomonadati > Bacteroidota > Cytophagia > Cytophagales > Flectobacillaceae > Arcicella > Arcicella gelida. The sequence goes on from NZ_JAYGIL010000002.1 coordinate 39,071, forward strand.
ACATTGATGTTATCAAGTGTATCACGCATGATTCTCGCCATAAAACCATATTCTATCAAAAAGTTGGCATCACGATTCCCCGAACGATAGCTTGCTTTGTAATTACTGGTGCGTTGTTTAGGGTCAAGAGCTTTGTTGGCTGCTTCAATTAATGCTTGTGGAGTATTGTAGTTTTCGCCCAAAACGGTGATGTGCATTAATTTTACATCTTTATCAAAAAACAAAAGCGTTGGTGTTGAAGGAATCCAAATACCTTGTTTGTTCAAAAAAGCTGCACCTTCAGCAGAAGTAATATCTAGCTTGTAATTGACAAAGTTTTGATTGTAGAGACTTCCTACTTGAGCATTTTCAAAAGTAGGTTTAAAGGCATTACAAACATGACATGTGGGTGCATACACTTCTAAATGAACAGGTTTGTTTTGAGCTTTAGCTAAATCGAAAACCGTTTTTAGATTACCACTTTGTAAAAAAGCTGTTCCTTTTTGTGCAGTAACTAAATGCGTGAGGAATACAAAAAGAGAGAGAATAAAGAATTTTTTCATGGTTAAAAATGGGGATTGAAATAAGAACCTCACCCCCTGCCCCCTCTCCTGTTGAGAGGGGAGAAAACTCTATGAATAAAAGCTCCCCTTCTCAACAGGAGAAGGGGCTGGGGGATGAGGTTTTTCTTACTGCTGTTGTTCAGCAGCCTTAATTTCTTCTTGTAGGTTTTTAGTTAAAGTTCTACAAAGGTTATCAATTAAAGTTGACATCTTTTGGTCGCCAGTGGCATCTACTAAGGTATTTCCAATACTTCCGATTACTTCAATGTAAAAACGTTTCATTTCTAAAACGTCCATATCTTTTGTCCAAAGTGGTAAAGCTAACGTTCCTTTGTGGTAATGATCCCAAACACCTACAAAGATTGATTTTGTTTCTTCAATACCTTCATTTGGGTTGTCTGTTGCAGACCATTGAATTTGTTCAGGGATACTTTGGTCGTCTAATGTTACTTTAAAATTAATTTCAGAATGTTTCATTATAAAAGATGGGTACTTTTTGTATAATTGTTTTAAAAATTGAATCGTCTCAAAAACTGATAGCTAATAGACTATTGATTTGCAAAGACTTTTTTCAATAAATCCGATACACGAGCAGCAGGATTTTCTCTGATTTTCTGTTCTTCTTGAGCGACTAAAAGGAATAACCCATCAATTGCTTTTTGAGTTGCATATTGTTTTAAATCTGGGTTTACTTTTTTTGTAAAAGGAATTTTATTGTACGTTGTAGCAATATCTCCATACAATTTTGTAGCACCTGTCGAATTGATAGATTCCTCCATTACTGGTGCAAAAGCATTGGTTAAAGCCACAGAAGAAGTTCTTTTCAAATAATTGGTTGCGGCATCTTTATCGCCTTTCAAAATACTCAAAGCATCTTGAATCGTCATTTTAGTAATAGCATCCACAAAGATAGGAACAGCTTTTTCTGCTGCTTTTTCTGCTCCACGGTTTAATGCAGTAATAAATTTATCGCATTGTGCACCCAAACCAATCTGACGAAGCTTCTGTTCTACATTTTGTGCCTCTGGTGGAAACAATAATTTAATCGTTTGATTTCCAAGATAGCCATCTAATGCAGAAGCTTTTGATGAACTGTTTTTAATACCAACAGTTAAAGCCTCTTTCAAACCTTTACCGATTTCATCTGTTGTTAAAGCACCTGGTGTTCCGCTCAAAACATCATTTGCTTGTTTGAGGATATTACCAATATTCTGTGAATTACAACTACTCACAGAAAACAATAATGATAGGCCTAAGAAAATTCTTTTCATTTTTTTAAATTTCAATGTTTAACAATATGAAAACTGACAAAATTTTATGGAAAGTCATTGCCATTTAAACGCCAAAACACTTGAATTTGTGTAATTTTGAACAAAAATAATCAATTAGGACTAAGCCTTTAGCTAAAAGGTAAAAATAAAAATGATTCGAGCAGAGATAATTACCATTGGTGACGAGATATTATATGGACAAATTACCGATACTAATACGCAGTGGATTAGTGCTGAACTTGATAAAATAGGGATTCGCACCGTTAGAAAATCATCCGTTGGCGATACAGAAGAAGCCATTTTACAAATCTTTCAAGAAGCGACAGAAAGAGCAGATTTAGTGATTGTAACGGGTGGACTTGGACCAACAAAAGATGATATTACCAAAAAGACATTCTGTAAATACTTCAATACAAATCTTGAAGTACATCAAGAAGCTTTGACTGATTTAACAGAATTCTTCAGAAAAAGAGGAAGAGAAGTAACAGGCTTAAATCTTGGTCAGGCAGAATTACCAGCCAATGCTACTTATATCAAAAATACCATGGGAACAGCTCCCGGCATGTGGTTTGAACAAAATGGAGTAGTTTATATTTCAATGCCAGGCGTACCTTTCGAAATGAAAGGTTTGATGACAATCTCATTATTACCTAAAATTCAAGAGTACTTTAAAACACCTGTAATTTTCCATAAAGTAATTCGTACTGTTGGTATTGGTGAATCATTATTAGCAGAAATGATTGATGCTTGGGAAGATGCACTTCCTCCGCACATTAAATTAGCTTATTTACCTTCAATGGGAAGTGTGAAGCTCAGACTTACTGGTTTCGGCGAAGACATTAAAGCACTTGAAAAAGAAGTAGAAGACGAATTTGAAAAAGTATTGCCCATCATCAAAGACTATGTATATGGTTTTGGAAACGAAGAACTAGAAGAAGCCATCGGTCGTTTATTAAAAGAAAAAGGCTTTACAGTTTCTACTGCTGAAAGTTGTACTGGTGGCTATTTAGGGCATCAGTTCACTAAAGTATCAGGAAGTTCAGCCTATTTTATGGGTGGAATTATATCGTATGACAATGCTGTTAAAATCAATCAATTAGGTGTAAAAGCTGAAACATTAACACAATTCGGAGCAGTTTCAGAGCAAACAGTTATCGAAATGTCAGAAAATATTCGCAAATTATGCCATACAACTTTTGGATTAGCAACTAGCGGAATAGCTGGTCCAGATGGAGGAACAGCTGACAAACCAGTAGGCACTATCTGGATTGCCATCGCTTCAGAACAACAAACAATCACAAAGAAATTGCAATTGGGTGGATTTCGTGAACAAAATATTCATCTTACAGCAATCAACATCCTGAATTTATTAAGAACAACATGGCTTTAATCAAAGTAATTATGCCCAAAATGGGCGAGAGTATCATGGAAGCTACTATTTTAAAGTGGCTTAAAGGCATAGGCGAAAAAATTGAAGCCGATGAATATTTATTAGAAGTAGCTACTGATAAAATTGATACAGAAGTACCTTGCACTGAATCGGGTATCATAACTGAAATTTTGGTTCAAGAAGGAGAAATTGCAGAAATCGGAAAACCTATTTGTATCATTAATACTGAAGGTGAAGAAGTAGATTCTTTACCAAAAGTAGAAGTTATTTCAGATAAACTTGCTCAAGAAATTGAAGAAATCAAAACCTTGACAGGTATTAATCTTGATCCAACGGCTCAAGAAACAGTTTCAAATACAGGTGCTAGATTCTATTCTCCTTTGGTATTAAGTATTTCTAAAGAAGAAAACATTTCAACGGCTGAACTAGACACAATCGTAGGTTCGGGAGCAGACGGAAGAGTAACCAAACATGATATTTTAGCTTATTTAGAACATAGAAAAACGGCTAAAGTAAATATCCCAGCAGTAAAAGCTCCTGAAAAAATTGTTACAAGCCCTACTCCTGTTTTAACTTCTGGTACAGATGAAATTATTCAGATGGACAGAATGCGAAAAATGATTGCAGAACGTATGATAGAATCTAAAAGGGTTGCTCCACACGTTACTTCATTCGTTGAAACAGATATGACGAATGTGGCAATTTGGAGAAACAACGCTAAAGATGCTTTCAAAAAACAATATGGCGAAAACATTACTTACACACCAATTTTGGTGGAAGCCATTGTAAATGCTATTAAAGATTTCCCACAAATTAATGCTTCTGTGGATGGTGATAAAATCATCTATAAAAAGAATATCAACGTTGGAATGGCTGTTGCTTTGCCGAATGGCAATTTAATCGTTCCAGTGATTCACAATGCTGATTCTTATAATTTGATTGGTCTAACAAAGAAAATCAATGATTTAACCAAAAGAGCGAGAGAAAATAAACTAAAGCCAGAGGATTTAGAAGGTGGTACTTATACTTTCTCTAATATCGGTACTTTCGGAAACATTATGGGTACTCCTATTATCGTTCAGCCACAAGTAGCAATTATGGCATTTGGAGCAATCCAGAAAAAACCAGCGGTAATTGAAACACCTCAAGGAGATTTATTAGGTATTCGTCACAAAATGTTTATTTCTCATTCTTACGACCATAGAATTGTTGATGGTTCATTAGGCGGGCAATTTGTAAAAAGAGTGTCTGATTATTTAGAGGCTTTTGAGATTGAGAGAAAGCTTTAGTAATTATTATCGGTTATCGGTTATCGGTTATCGGTTATCGGTTATCGGTTATCGGTTATCGGTTATCGGTTATCGGTTAAAATGAAATAGATTAAGAAAGTAATAGTTCATAATATTTTAAAATCTTATGAACATAAAAAAACCTGATTGAAATAATTCAATCAGGTTTTTTATTGATTATATCAAATATTGAGAATCACTCATTCATTAATTCACTCAATATCTAAAACTCAGCATCAGCAGGTTTGCTTAAATTTGGTTTGATAATTCTTAACCAGATTAATAATTTAATCATTGGGTAAGTTGGGTCAAATTCATACCATTTTGAAGCAAAATTCATGCTATTAGGTAATTTATGATGATTATTTTGGAATAACTCTCCCATCATCAAAAAGTCAAATATTAAAGAATTTCTAGATTTATCTTTATTATCATGATTTTGATAACCATATTTATGTCCTGACCAATTTACAATTGCACCATGAACAGGTCCCATCAAAAAGTGAATAGGCAATAAAAAAAAGAATGCCCAGTGCATGTCAAAATAAACAAAAGCTACTATATACATCACAACATAAGCAATACCCCAACCAATTCTTGAAATCCAGTGATCTCCCAATTTCTCTATAGTCTTTGAAAAAGGATAATTATGGTCAAAACGCTCTTCTATCTTAGAACTGTTATTTAACAGAGCATTATAAATATCTTTTGTCTTCCACATCATTGCAAATACATTATCCGAAAAATGTGGTGAATGTGGGTCTTTTTCAGTATCACTGAAAGCATGGTGCATACGGTGTAAGATTGCGTAAGCACGTGGACTTAAATAAGATGAACCTTGAGAAACGTAAGTGAGGAAATAGAAAAATTTCTCCCAAAACTTATTCATGGTAAACATCTTGTGTGCCGAATAACGGTGTAAAAAAAACGTTTGGCTAAATAAAGATAAGTACCAATGAATGATAAAAGCGGGCAATACCAACTGCATGATTATATTATTATTTTAATTTGTTCTTGTGATTGAGAATTAAAAAGACAGCTACTGTATAAGTTATTTAAAACTTATACAGTAAAACCTTAACAAAGTTACCGAATGTTTATTAAAAAGGGTTTAAATATTTTTTATTCTGACATTTGCAAGCTTTAGAAGGAAGTAAGCGAGTAAGCCAATAGATTTGCACCCATCTGTAAAGCTTTCAAACGAATAGTTTCTGGGTCTTTATAAACAGCTTGATCTTCCCAACCATTTCCTAAATCGCATTCAAAACTATAAAAACAGACTAATCTACCTTCATAAATCAAACCAAAACCTTGTGGTGGTTTATTGTCATGTTCGTGTATTTTGGGTAAACCATTGGGAAATTTGAATTTCTGATTGTAAATAGGATGATTAAAAGGCAACTCTACAAAACTTAATTCTGGAAAAACCTTTTTCATTTCTCTACGAATAAATTTATCTAAACCATAATTATCATCAACATGCAAAAAACCTCCCCCTATTAAATATTTTCTAAGATTAGCCACATCTCCATCACTAAACAGCACATTTCCATGTCCTGTTAAATGCACGAAGGGATAAGTAAATAATTCAGGGCTTGAAGGTTCTACAATATCTTCTTCGGGAGCAATATTCGTTCTAAGGTTACTATTGCAGAACTTGATTAGGTTCGTCAATGAAGTCTTGTTACAATACCAATCTCCACCTCCACCATACTTCATTTTGGCAATTTTAAATGAATATTGAGCAATACTTTGATGATTAAAAACCAAGAAAAAAATTAACAATAAAATACTAGCAATACTTTTACGGATATTCTTCATTGTTGAATTACTTGATTGATTAAATACTTCATTATTGATTAATTAAATTCAAGGTAAAACAAGCTGCTAAACCAGCGGTTTCAGTTCTTAATCTACTTTTCCCTAGAGTAACAGGTTGAAAACCTTTTTTCAAGGCTTGTTCTATTTCATCTGTATTAAAATCACCTTCTGGCCCAATTAATACTGCATAATTCCCTTTTGGAGTAGCTAAATCTTGAATTAATTTTCTATCTCCTTCTTCCAAATGAGCAATCATTTTCTGAGATTCAGCTACTTCTTTTTGCAAAAAAGCTTTCCAAGTAATCATTTCGTTGATTTTTGGCAAAAATGCTTTTAAAGATTGCTTCATCGCTCCTATCGCAATTTTCTCAATTCTAGCCGTTTTAATTTCCTTACGTTCTGAATAACGAGTTTGAATAAAAGAAATTTCATGAATGCCCATTTCTACACATTTTTCAACCATCCATTCAATTCTATCCATGTTTTTGGTTGGAGCAATAATTAAATGAATGTAAAAATCATGGCGTTCATAATTTTGTTGTTCTTCAACAATTTTTACTTCACACTTTTTTTCGTGTGCAACCCTAATTTCACATGTATAAAAACCACCTTTACCATCTACAACATACAATTTACTCCCGACCGACAAACGAAGTACTTTTATGGCATGGCGAGATTCTTCTTCATTCAACAGTAAAGTTTGCTTGATATTCGGTTCGTAAAATATATTCATGGAATTTGTCTTCTTATAATTCTGAAAATCATTTAATGTTCTCAGCAGAAGTGTTTGAATTGCGATAAAAAAAGTAAATAAATGCAATACCAAGTATTACAATGGGTAAAGCAACGATTGAACCTTCAAAGCCAAAAGCTCCGCCAGTCCATATAATGTCGCCCTGTACGTTTTGAGAAACGATTCCTTGAATATCATGTCCAGATACTTCAAAGCCAAAGACTGCTCCTTGAAAGAAATTCCACGTAAAATGTAGCCCAATCGGAAACATTAAGTTTTTTTGGAAGATGAAATAAATTCCCAATAAACAACCAGCTAAAGTAAGATTGACAAGAGGAATGAAGCCAATGTGATTGTTCATCAAATGTAAACCTGCAAAAATAAATGCAGAAGTACTCAGAGCAATATACTTATTGGTGCCTTCCATTAAAGTACTCAGCACGTATCCACGAGCCATAAGTTCTTCTGAAACGGCAACTGCTAGAAAAAAGAAAGTATATGAAACGAAAATTATGGGATTAAATTCAAGCTTTACAACTTGAACGAATCCCATAATTTTCAATATAATAAATCCAGTACTTATTAAAAAAATGCCAATAATACATCCAAAGGCAAAATCTTTACTTTTGTTTTTCCAATCTAACCCCAAACTTTTGAGTGAAATCCTTTTCCCAAGCATTCTTGGATAAAGCCAAACGGCTAATATTTCAAAGAATAGTCCCCCTATTTCATACACTAATAATTTATCATAGTGCTGAGGCAAAATAATTATTTCATAAAGCTTGTCGAAGTCGATTTGATAAACGAAAGTCAACAGAAATACAGTGAAAGTTCTTCCAAGTCCAACAAAAAAGATGAAGAACAACAGAAATCCAAAGACTTTAATAAGTGACTTAAACCAAATTGGAGAATTACTAAACATTTATAAACGAAATTAGTCTTCAGCTTCAGTTTTGAAAGAAAACAAAGTTGGGTTTAATTTGAAGTTCCCAGACAAGTAATCGTCCACAAATTTAGTAACTACTTTATCATTTACTTCTTCAACATTCAAGCATACTTCTAATCCGATTCCGAATTCAAAATCTTCATCAATTTCCAAATGCTCTGAAAGTTTAATTTCTTCGTTTTCTTCAATTTCTTCAATCAATTCAGTAATGAACAATTCTACTTCTTCATCCATTGCCTCATTTGAAGTATAAGTCTCATCTCGGTTCTCTACAGGAACATATAAAGGAAAAGACTTCATCGCTTGTCGCTCGGCAGTTTCATAAACAATACTGTTGTAATGCAAACGAAGTGAGTAAATAACAGCATCAAAAATTGCTTCTTGACCTTTGTATTCACCTACAAACTGAACGTGAACAAATTCTTCAACGTTATCAGGTTCATCATTCAGTTCGTCTTCAAAATAAACGAACTTCTTTCCTGCTTCTTTGCATTCCTTTTTTAACTGTTCAATTTCTTTAGGGTCTAGTCCCGGATTCGATTTTAATGACATATTACAATAGATTAATTTATGACTCAAAGATAACAAAAATGCCCACTAACACAAAAGTGCTGTGGGCATTTTCAGGCTTATTGTTTACTTATCTTATCAATAGTAATTCTCTATATTTTGGTAAAGGCCATTCATCATCATCAACGATAAGTTCTAATTTATCTACACAATAACGAATTTCCTCTAAGTAATTCTTCACTTTAGTACTGTAAAGTCTTGCTCTTTCAGCGGTATCTTCAACATTATTAGCTTCTTTTCTAGCTTCTGTCATTTCATCAACTAAGTTGTTGATTTTGGCAGTATAGATAGATATTTTCTTGATGATTTCAATTGTCGGAGCATAATACTGAGGATCAATACCAATCTCTTTTTGTCCACGAACATTATCAACTAATTGAGTTTGATACTTCAAAGAAGTTGAAACAATGTGGTTGATAGCTAAATCTCCAACAACTCTTGATTCAATTTGGATTTTCTTAATATAATTTTCAATCTCGATTTCATAGCGTGCGTGCATTTCAATTTCATTGAAAATACCATGTTTCGAGAATAAATCAATCGCCGATTTATCCAAATATTTTCTAAGTGCCTCAGGAGCAGTTTTTAGATTTGATAATCCTCTTTCAGCCGCTTCCGCTGCCCACTCTTCCGAATAACCATTTCCTTCAAAAAGAATTTTTCTTGATTGTTTTACATACTTTTTCAATACTTCAACAATTGCTAATTCTTTTTTGATGCCCTTTTCCAAGTAAACATCCACTTCTTCACGGAATTGTAATAATTGGTTAGCCACAATCGTGTTAAGGATTGTCATTGGTGCTGCTGAATTAGCAGAAGAACCAACTGCTCTAAACTCAAATTTATTACCCGTAAAAGCAAAAGGTGATGTTCTATTTCTATCAGTATTATCTAATAAAAGTGCTGGAATTTTATTGATTCCCAATCTTAGATAAACGTTATCTCCTTTTTCTAATTTAATATCGTGCATTTCTGAAAGGTTTTCTAAATCATTCAATACACGAGTCATTTCTGTTCCGATGAAAATTGAAACAATGGCTGGAGGAGCTTCATTAGCACCTAAGCGATGTTCGTTCCCAGCTGTTGCGATAGAAGCACGCAATAAATCAGCATAATCATGAACAGCTTTAATAGTGTTCACAAAGAAAGTAAGGAAACGTAAATTTTCTTTTGGTTTAGTTGATGGACCTAAAAGATTTACACCTGTATCTGTAGCCAAAGACCAGTTATTATGCTTACCAGAACCGTTGATACCAGAAAATGGTTTTTCATGAAAAAGTACACGCATTTTATGTTTTGCAGCTACTTTATTCATCAAATCCATTAAAAGAGCATTGTGGTCGCAAGCTAAATTTGCTTCTTCAAATGTTGGAGCAACCTCAAATTGAGCTGGAGCAACTTCATTATGACGAGTACGCACTGGCATGCCTAATTTCAAAGCTTCTAATTCAAAATCAACCATGAAAGCATTAACTCTTGAAGGAATTGACCCAAAGTAATGATCTTCCAATTGTTGCCCTTTAGCAGGCGAATGTCCAAAAACTGTTCTTCCAGACATCATCAAATCTGGACGAGCATTGTACAATGCTTCATCTACCAAGAAATACTCTTGTTCAATCCCAACAGAAGCCGACACTTTTGATACTTCACGACTAAAGTATTCATTCATTACTTTAGTTGCAGCTTTATCAATCAATTCACTTGATTTCAATAAAGGTGTTTTATAATCTAAAGCCTCGCCAGTATAAGAAACAAAAACCGAAGGAATACACAAAGTAGCAGTTCCTGCAACATTTTCCATAATGAAGGCTGGAGAAGAAGGATCCCAAGCTGTATAACCACGGGCTTCAAAAGTAGAACGAATACCACCATTTGGGAAAGATGAAGCATCAGGTTCTTGTTGAACTAATGCTGAACCTTTAAATTTTTCAACTGCTTTACCTTTACCAGTAATGTCAAAGAAAGCATCATGCTTTTCAGCAGTAGTACCCGTCAATGGCTGAAACCAGTGTGTATAATGTGTTACTCCTTTCGACAAAGCCCATGATTTCATCGCAGCTGCAACTTCATCAGCGGCTTCTCTATCAATTTTCTTACCATCTTCAATCGCATTTGTAATTTTCAGATAAGCTTCAGGACTTAATAAGGAACGCATTACTTCATCATTAAAAGTATTACTTCCGTAATAATCGGTTACTTTTTCTGTCGGTATTTTTACCGGTACAGTCGGACGTGACTGAGCTAACTCAAGTGCTTTAAATCTTGCAATTGCCATATAAAATTTTTCAGATTATTTTTTTAATGTTAATGGATATTTCACTCAGGGTTTTGACTGAAGCCTCAAGCAAACTACTTATTACATTTCAATCTCTACCTTTTAATTCCACTAAATAATAAACTCACGCATAAATGTAATTGAAATTTATTTTTTATTAATTAATCCCTCTTAAAATTTAAAAAAATAGCCCAAAATCAACTTTTTCATTAAAAATCAATAACCTTCAAATATCACAATTTTATCAACATTAAAATAACTAAAGAAAAAATTTAACTATTTCAAGAACTTTATATTTTATTCTGCAAAAATTTTGATTTACAAAATAAAGTATTGTAATTTTGATAATAACAAAATATAATTTCATCAATTGAAATATGGCAATTGTTTAACGCATTAGAATAGTTCAAATCAATCGAAAAAACATAGCCATGTTTAAAAATTTCATAAAAATCATTTTTTTCTTGTGAAATTCAACTTTTGAAGTATAAATTTGTAGCAAGAAATAAGGAAATTAACCAAATAAATAAAAATCCAATAACAAAATCATGGCAAAAGCTAAACTTGAGTACATTTGGTTGGACGGTTACAAACCAACTCAGAGCCTTCGTAGTAAAACTAAAATTGAAAATAATTTTAGCGGTAAATTAGAGGATTGCGATATGTGGTCATTTGATGGTTCATCAACAGAGCAAGCTCCAGGTGGTTCTTCTGACTGTCAATTGAAACCTGTTTTCATTTGCAAAGATCCTGAACGTTCTTTATTGGGAACTCCATCATATCTTGTAATGTGCGAAGTTTTAGATTCTGAAGGTAATCCACACGAGTCTAACGGTCGTGCTACGATTGAAGATGATGATAATGATTTCTGGTTTGGTTTTGAACAAGAATACTTCTTATACGATTTAGCTACAAATCTTCCTTTAGGTTTCCCTTCAAACGGATACCCTCGTCCACAAGGACCATATTATTGTTCAGTTGGAGCTAAAAATGCTTACGGACGTAACATCGTTGAAGAACACTTAGAATATTGTCTTCAAGCTGGTTTAAACGTAGAAGGTATCAACGCTGAAGTTGCTGCTGGTCAATGGGAATTCCAATGTTTCTCTAAAGGTGCAAAACAAGCTGGTGATGAAATCTGGGTTGCTCGTTATTTATTAGAAAGAACTTGTGAGAAATACGGTGTTTGGGTTAACTACCACTGTAAACCTCTTGGTAATACTGACTGGAATGGTTCAGGTATGCACGCTAACTTCTCTAACACTGCTCTTAGAACAGCTGGTAAAAAAGAAACTTACGACATCATCTGCCAAGCATTCGCTCCTTTCGTGAAAGAACACATCGAAGTATATGGTGCTGATAACCACTTACGTTTGACTGGTAAACACGAAACTCAATCTATCGATCAATTCTCTTATGGAGTTTCTGACCGTGGTGCTTCAATCCGTATTCCAATCGCTGCAGTACAAAAAGGATGGAAAGGATGGTTGGAAGATCGTCGTCCAAACTCTGCTGCTGATCCATACAAAGTGGCTGCTCGTATCATTAAAACTGTTAAAACTGCAGTTATCTAATTTTGATACAGCATATAATATCAAGGAAGCTCGACTAATTTAGTCGAGCTTTTTTATTGTTATATCAGATAATCAGCTAATTATGAATCTAATATCTAGCTAGTTTTACTTTTTTAGCTACAAATTTCAATCTTGATAACTATCTTTGCAGTATGAAAAAAGTAGCATTTTATACATTAGGCTGTAAACTTAACTATTCTGAGACCTCAACTATCTCAAGAATGTTTGAGCAAAAAGGTTATCAAAAAGTTGAGTTCAATCAAAAGCCAGACATATTCATCATCAATACTTGTTCAGTAACCGAAAATGCTGACAAGAAGTGTAAGAAAATTGTAAAAGAAGCCAATAAAATAAATCCTGATGGTTATGTAACAATCATTGGTTGTTATGCACAATTAAAACCTCAGGAAATTGCCAATATTGAAGGAGTAGATGCGGTATTGGGTGCAGCAGAAAAATTTCAATTGATAGATTTATTAGACGGTTTTGTAAAAGAACCTTCAGGCAATAAAGCCAAAGTTTATAATCAAAATATTGAAGAAGCTGTAGAATACCATACTTCGTATTCATTAAACGATAGAACCCGTACTTTCTTAAAAGTACAAGATGGCTGTGATTATCCATGTGCTTACTGTACAATTCCTTTAGCTAGAGGAGGAAGTCGTTCTGACACTATAGAAAACGTATTAAAAGCGGCTCGTGAAATCGCTGAAAGTGGTGTAAAAGAAATCGTTTTAACTGGCGTAAACATCGGTGATTTTGGTCTTCAAAATGGAAAAAGAGAAAATACGTTTTTAGATTTAGTAAAAGCCTTAGACGAAGTTGAAGGTATTGAACGTTTTAGAATTTCTTCAATTGAACCTAATTTATTGACTGATGAAATTATCGCTTTCGTAGCAAGCTCAAAACGTTTTGTACCTCATTTTCATATTCCATTACAATCGGGTTCAAATAAGGTATTGGCTTTAATGAAAAGACGCTATAAAAGAGAGCTTTATGTAGATAGAGTAAATAAAATAAAGGAATTAATGCCTAATTGTTGCATTGGCGTTGATGTAATTGTAGGTCATCCAGGAGAAACGGACGAAGAATTTTTAGAAACTTATAATTTTTTGAACGAATTACCAATTAGTTATTTACACGTTTTTACTTATTCAGAAAGAGAAAACACCTCAGCATTGGCTATCAAACCTGTAGTGTCAATGAGTAAAAGAGCTGAACGCTCGAAAATGCTTCATATTTTATCTGATAAAAAAAGAAGATTTTTTTACGAAGAACATCTTGAAGATTCATTTACAGTACTTTTTGAAGAAGATGTTGAAAATGGACAAATGCAGGGTTTCACTGAAAATTATATCAGAGTAACAGCCAAATATGACCCAATCTTGATTAATGAAATAAAAAAAATAAAGCTTTCGAATATCAACGAAAACATGCTTGTAGAAGTTGAAGAAGTTGAGGTTTATGAAACACATTAATATTCATTGATATTACAATATTTTAGCGAGGCTATTCTTAAAAGGATGGTCTCGTTTTCATTTTACTCCTAAACTGCTGACAAACAAAGCCTATAATTGTTTCTAACTCATAAAAAATGACAAAAAGCATTTTTGGAAATTAGAAATTTCTGCGTCAAAACTCCCCTTTTTCGTATCTTTGCACTCGCTTATTCGTTTTAGTATCTCTTATCAAATATTTTAGGTCACGAATAAGTTTTTTTGATAAGAATACATTCACGCTGTAAACTCATGTTGAAGATGAAGCCATACAGAGTAATTCTTTATTATAATTACACTCCTATCCCCGATGCGGATATTTACCGAGAAAAGCATCATTTATTTTGTTTAGAAAATCGTTTATTAGGTCGTATCATTGTTGCTTCTGAAGGACTAAATGGTACTGTTTCTGGTTTGGCTGAAGACTGTGAACGCTATATGAATTGGTTAGAAAATGACCCAATTTTTGCAGGTTCTGATTTCGATTTTAAAGTTGAAGAGCATGAGGAACACGCTTTTGCTAAGCTTCATGTAAGAGTAAAAGAAGAAATTGTCAATTCTGATTTACCCGTTGACCCAAGAGTGAGAACAGGAAAGCATTTAGAGCCAGCAGATTTCAAAGAAATGTTGAAAAATGACCCTGATGTTGTTTTGGTTGATATGCGTTCTAACTATGAACACAGTATCGGAAAATTCAAAGGAGCAGTAACATTTGATATGGAAACGCTTCGTGAATTGCCAGAACACGTGCAAGAAATTGAACATTTGAAAGATAAAAAAATCATTACTTATTGTACTGGTGGAATAAAATGCGAAAAAGCTTCTGCTTATTTAATTGAACGTGGTTTCGAAAATGTTTATCAATTGCACGGTGGAATTATTAAATATGGTTTAGAAGAAGGTGGTGAAGACTTTGAAGGAAAATGCTACGTGTTTGATAACAGAGTAAAAACAGAAGTAAATACTGTAAACCCTGTCATCATTTCAAAATGCCATATTTGTAAAACAGATACTGAAGATATGGTAAACTGTGCTAACCCAGAATGTAACGAACATTTACCAATTTGTGCTACTTGTTTGTTAGAAATGGACGGAGCTTGTTCTGAAGAATGTAAAAATCATCCACGCAAACGTCCTTACAATTTAAAAGGATATTACTCTAAGCAGTCGGATAATTATACTCCAGAATTTGGTTTCAAAAGTAGAAAATTAACAAAAAGTCCTTTGGAACAAAACGCTTAATTTATATATTTGACGGATATATGCAACTAGAGGTATTGTAGTAATTACAATACCTCTAGTTTTTTCATTTAAAATCATTCAGACTATGTCCATTTCACCAACCGATTTAATTACAAATGCTGATGGAAGTATATATCATTTGAATCTTCGTCCAGACGATATTTCTGATACTATCATTACAGTTGGTGACCCCGAAAGAGTAGAAAAAATTTCTAAATATTTCGATAGCGTTGAAGTAAAAATTAGTAAACGAGAATTTGTTACTCATACTGGCTATCTTGGCAAAAAACGTCTTAGCGTTATTTCTAGTGGAATTGGTACTGATAATATCGAAATTTTAATGAATGAACTCGATGCCTTAGCGAACATCGATTTAGCAACAAGAACACCATTTAACGAGCATAAATCATTAAATATTATTAGATTAGGCACCTCTGGAAGCTTACAAAAAGAGATTTCTCTGGAAAGTATCGTAGTTTCTAAACTAGGTATTGGCTTTGATGCACTAGGTTATTTTTATACTTCGCAAAATAATTCTATCACCGAATCTATCAAAAAGTATTTTGCTTTAGATTTTATGCCTTATGCTAATGCAGGAAGTGAGTCTTTGTATAATCTGTTTATGGAAGATTCTCCAGTCGATTGGTTTGAAGGCAATACCGTTACTTGTCCAGGATTTTATGCTCCACAAGGTAGAGTTTTGAGATATAGTCCTAAAGTTGAAAATCTGTTAGAAAATTTTAATTCATTCAGACATGATAATTTATCATTGACTAATCTTGAAATGGAAACGGCTGGCTATTATTTAATGGGAAAAGTACTAGGTCATGAAGTATTATCAATCAGTGCTATTCTAGCCAGTAGAATGACGAACGAATTTGCTAAAAACCCTGAAAAGTCGGTTGATAATTTAATCAAACTAGCGTTAGAAAAGCTCTCAAAATAACATAAAAAAGCTGTTTCTATCAAAATTTTGAAGAAACAGCCTCTTTATAAAATCTATCAGTGAATTGAGTAATTAACTATGAGTTAATTTTTCCTCTTAAAGCACGTGGGATGTCAATTGTAGCAACTGGAGCCGAAGGATTATTTAAAATCGCAACGTTTTCAGCTTTCAATTTAGCAACTTTCAATGTTTGTCCTAAGTCTAAGCCAGTAATGTCAGCTTCGATAAAGTCAGGAATGTTATCTGATAAACCTTTCAATGTTACTTTACGTAATTTTTGAACCATTTTACCCCCTTTACGAACGCCTGGTGCATCACCAATAACTTTCACAGGAACGTCAATTTTGATTTCTTTACCTTCAACGATTTCTA
This sequence comes from Arcicella gelida, assembly GCF_034931025.1. Taxonomy (NCBI): domain Bacteria; kingdom Pseudomonadati; phylum Bacteroidota; class Cytophagia; order Cytophagales; family Flectobacillaceae; genus Arcicella; species Arcicella gelida. The sequence goes on from NZ_JAYGIL010000002.1 coordinate 55,538, forward strand.
AGAAATCGACATGAAGAAGAAGTTCTGATACTGGGTGGAATTGTGAATCTTGAACGATAGCGTGGTGAATTTCACCTTCGATATTTAAAATTACTTCTGATACTTCTGGAGTATATAATAATTCACGGAAAAGAATCATTGGTACAGCAAAGTGAATTTGTTTTTCACCACCGTACAATACACATGGAGCTAAAGATTCGTTACGAAGATCTTTTGCTGATTTTGTTCCAAGGGTTTCTCTGTTATACCCTACGATTTCAATCTTTCTCATTTTTGAGTGATTTGTGTTGAAAGCCTGTCGATTTCAAGGAAATCATTCCTTGTCATTCCTTGAGCACTATCCTCAATCAACCGTTTAAATTAATTTTTTATAAATAATGAACTGATAGACTCATGGTCACGAATTCTGCCAATTGCTTTGGCGAATAATTCTGCTACTGATAATACTTTAATTTTATCACTAGCTTCTTTTAATGGAATTGTGTCTGTTACAACCAATTCAGTCAATACTGAATTGTTGATATTTTCATACGCTTTTCCAGAAAGTACTGGGTGTGTTACGATGGCTCTTACAGATTTAGCACCTTTGTCCATGATTAACTGAGCGGCTTTACACATTGTTCCTCCAGTATCAATTAAATCATCGACTAAAACGACATCTGCACCAGTAACATCACCAATTAATTGCATTGTTGCTACTTCGTTAGCACGTTTACGTTGCTTATCGCAAATTACCATTTCTGCATTGAAGAACTTAGCAACATTACGAGTACGAACCACACCACCAACATCTGGCGAAGCAAACAAAATATTATCTAATCCTAATGATTTTAAATATGGAACGAAAATAGCTGTTCCTTCTAAGTGATCTACAGGAAAATCGAAGAAACCTTGAATTTGTCCAGCATGTAAATCTAAAGTCATTAATCTATCAGCACCCGCAGCAGTTAATAAATTAGCTATCAATTTTGCTCCGATACCTACTCTTGGCTTGTCTTTTCTATCCTGACGAGAATAGCCAAAATAAGGCATAACAACCGTAACATAGTGAGCAGAAGCACGACGAGCACCATCAATCATTAACAAAAGCTCCAGCATATTATCCGCTGGTGGGAAAGTTGATTGAATGATGAATACATCACATCCTCTGATAGATTCGTTAAAACTTGGTGACATTTCACCATCTGAGAAACGTTGAACAGAAGACAAACCTAAATCTTTTCCGTAAAAGCGAGCAATTTCTTTTGCTAAATATTCGGAAGATGATCCTGTGAAAATCTTAACTTGATTGATAGCAGCCATTTTTTTGGAGAGTTTTCTAAAGCTCTCTTAATTCAAAATTATCTTGGAAATACTTTTTCTGAAATTTACCGCAAAAGTACGAAAAATCATTTGCTTAAACAGCACTCAACATACGATTTTTCGAACAATAAATAATTACAACCAAATCACCAAAACAAAATACAATATTTTATTGGTAAATCACCTTTTTGGCTGAAAGTAAAGTATTTTTCATCAACGAAACGATAGTCATTGGACCAACTCCTTTAGGAACTGGCGTGATGAAAGAACACTTCGGAGCTACCTCATCAAATTTCACATCTCCCTTCAAAGCAAATCCAGACTTCTTAGTTGGGTCTTCTACTCTAGTCAAACCTACATCTATTACTACTGCACCTTCTTTTACATATTCAGCCGTGATAAACTCTGCACGACCCAAAGCTGCAATTAAAATATCGGCACTAGCACAAACAGCTGGTAAATCTTTAGTTTTTGAATGTGTAAGCGTTACTGTACAGTTACCAATTTTAGTATTGCGTTGCATCAAAATTGACATCGGTAAGCCTACAATCTGGCTACGTCCCACCACGACACAATGTTTCCCTGAAGTTTCAATATTATAATACGCCAATAAGTCTAATACTCCTTGAGGCGTTGCAGAAATATAAGCAGGAAGACCTTTTGCCATTCTACCAATATTGATTGGATGAAAACCATCAACATCTTTACTTGGTGCAATCGTTTCCATTACTTTATCAGGATTGATATGGTCTGGAAGTGGTAATTGAACAATCAATCCATCCATATCATCATTATCATTTACTTTTTGTACTTCAGCTAATAATTCAGCTTCAGTGATACTTGGGTCGAAACGAAGTAATGTTGAATTAAATCCTAATTCTTGACAAGATTTTACTTTGTTGGCAACATAGGTTTCAGAAGCACCATTATTTCCCACCAAAATGGCTACTAAATGTGGTGTTTTACCACCAGATGCTTTGATTTCAGCTACTTCCAATGCGATTTCTTTCTTGATTTCGTCAGCAACTGCTTTCCCGTCTATAATTTGCATGGTTCTGTTTTTTGTAATTTTGAAGCCACAAAATTACGGCTAGTTTTTGGTTAAGCAAAAGAATTTGGTTTATCTGTACACTACATCTCAATCATTTACTAGAATATCCCACAATTTAGCCAAGCCAACACTGCCTATATATTCAATAAAAGCCATGTTTTTTCTAGTGGCTGTTTCTGGTTTTTTGGGGTCGATAATATAAATAGGTACAAAACCAGCGACATAATTTACCAAGCCAGCCGCAGGATATACTTGTAAAGAAGTCCCTACAACCACAAAAACATCTGCACTTTCAACGATTTCAATGGCATTATGTATTAAAGGAACGTCTTCGTGAAACCAAACAATATGTGGACGAAGCTGAGAACCCTTTTCACATTTATCACCTAAATTGATTGCTTTTGTGCCAATTTCATAGACCAAGCTACTATCAAGCGTTGAACGAGCTTTGGTCAATTCACCATGCAAATGCAATACTTTTTTTGAACCCGCTCTTTCATGAAGATTATCTACATTTTGTGTGATGATTTGAACATCATAATATTTTTCTAAACGAGCCAAAATTTTATGCCCTTCATTTGGTTCTACATGATCTAATTTAGCTCTTCGTTCGTTATAAAAACGCAATACAAGTTCAGGATTTTTCTTAAAGCCTTCAGGAGTAGCCACATCTTCAATGGCATGATTTTCCCAAAGCCCATCCGATGCTCTGAAAGTAGGAATGCCACTTTCTGCTGAAATACCAGCACCAGTTAATACAACTAATTTCTTTTGGGTAGATTTCATCTTAGATTTTAAATTTAATTTTCAAATCAAAAAACATGAGTCATCCCGAATTTTCTCCTAAAATAGCGAGTTTAGAAGATTTAAAAGCTTTTTGGATTTGTTCTAGTCCTTACTTTTTGTCTTGATACAAAAAGTAACAAAAAAATCAAGACTTCCTAAACTCGCTTCGCTCAAACAGTAGGAATTCGTTACCCATCAATCACAAAAAAGCGGTCGAAATTAGTTTTTCGACCGCTTTTTTGTGATTTTAAAATTCGGGATAACTCATGTTTCTTAATAATTATATAAACTATAATTGTTTCAATGAACTGAGTTATCTAAATAATGATAATTCAAAATTCAAAACTCATATTTATTTCTTCTTTCCTCTCGCAGAAGGAGCTGGGGCTTCCTCTCCTAGTTTGATACAATCCTCTAATGTTAAATCTTCAGGTTTTGTATCTTTTGGAATTTTGATATTTCGTTTACCAATCTGAATATATGGTCCATACATTCCATTAACTACTTTTATAGAATCATTTTCAGGGAATTCTTTCAAATACTTATTGGCTTCACTATCACGTTTCTTGATAATAATCTCAATCGCTCTTTCTCCAGTAATGGTATCAATATTTTCGCCTCTTCCCAACGAATAGAATTTACCATTATGTTTTACATAAGGACCAAATCTACCTTTCCCAGTTGTGATTGGTTCTCCTTCAAAAGTACCGATAGCACTTCCCACATCCGCTTGACGTTTTTCCAAAATCAATTCAATAGCTCTTTCTTCTGAAACAGTAAAAGGATCTTCGTTAGGCGGAAGACTTGTGTATTTATCATCATGACGAATATAAGGACCCATTTTACCAGCACCAATCACCATTGGTTTATCTTCAAAGAAACCAACTTCTCTTGGTAGTTTTGGTAATTCCATCAAAGCCAAAGCCTCTTCTAAAGTAATGGTTGTTACCAATTGGTCTTTTTTTAGATTGAAGTAAACCGGTTTTTCGTCGTCTTTAGTTTTGGCTTCTCCTAATTGAACATAAGGACCAAATTTGCCTAATCTTACAGAAACAGGCTTTCCTGTTTTTGGGTCAATTCCTAAATCACGAGATGAACCTACTGTATTTCTATCAACGTTCTTACTATCTTCTATTGTTTGATGGAAACCTTGATAAAAATTATCAATCATTTTCGACCATTCTACTTTCCCTTTGGCAATTTCATCGAATTCATCTTCCATATCAGCAGTAAATTTAAAATCTACTACTTCCTTGAAATTTTCAACTAAGAAATCATTTACTACCATTCCTACAGAAGTAGGGAAAAGTTTAGCTTTTTCTGTCCCGTAAGTTTCTTTACTTGTCTTTTCAGAAATTTTATTATCTTTCAACACAATCTCTTTGAAACTACGCTCCTTGCCTTCTCTATCTTCTTTTACAACATACTCTCGCTTAATAATCGTTGAAATCGTTGGAGCATAAGTAGAAGGACGACCAACCCCTTTGTCTTCCAAAGCTTTTACCAAACTTGCTTCGGTGTAGCGTGCAGGAGGACGAGAAAAACGTTCTGTTGCTTTTAAAGTATCTAAATTCAGAATTTGACCAATATTTAAAGGAGGCAACATTTTTGAATTATCCTCATCTTCTTCATCGTCTTTACTTTCTAAATATACTTTCAAGAAACCGTCGAATTTAATGACTTCTCCTTGAGCAATTAATTCTTCCGCAGTAGTTGAAATTCCGACAGTAGCCGTAGTTCTTTCCAATTGTGCATCCGACATTTGCGAAGCAATAGCACGTTTCCAAATTAATTCATACAAACGTCTTTCTTTGGCATCACCAACGATAGTACTCTCAGCAAAATCAGTCGGACGAATGGCTTCGTGAGCTTCCTGAGCCGATTCATCTTTGGTTTTATACTGACGGGTTTGTACATAATCAACGCCATACGCATTGGTGATGGCTTCTTTTGCTTTGCCTATTGCTTCATCAGAAAGACTGGTTGAGTCGGTTCTCATGTAAGAAATCTTACCTGCTTCGTACAACTTCTGAGCGTACATCATCGTTGAAGCTACAGAATAGCCTAATTTACGAGAAGCTTCTTGTTGTAACGTAGAGGTGGTAAAAGGAGCCGTTGGAGATTTCTTGGCAGGTTTAGTTTCTAAATTCTTAATCTTGAATTCAGCACCAATACATTTCTCTAAAAATGCTTTCGCCAAAGCTTCTGTTTCAAAGTTTTTAGGTAATTCAGCCTGTAAAACTCTTCCACCTGCTAAGGGAAATAAAGCAACGATTTTGAAAGAAGATTTTGAATCAAAATTTTCAATATCTCTTTCTCTTTCAACCACAATTCTTACTGCTACAGATTGTACTCTACCTGCTGATAAACCTTTTTTTACTTTCGACCAAAGTACTGGTGAAAGTTCAAAGCCAATTAATCTATCCAATACTCTACGAGCCTGCTGTGCATTTACCAAATCCACATCAATCGTTCTTGGGTTTTGAATGGCATTCTGAATTGCCTTTTTCGTGATTTCACGAAAAACAATTCTTTTAGTACTGTCTGCTAGCCCAAGAGCTTCTTTTAAATGCCATGAGATAGATTCACCTTCACGGTCATCATCCGTTGCCAGCCATACTTCATCTGCTGATTTAACGGCTGATTTAAGTTCGTTTACTACTTTTATCTTTTCTGGAGAGATAATATAAGTAGGTTTGAAACCATTTTTTATGTCGATGGCATCATTTTCTTTAGGTAAGTCTCGGACATGACCAAATGAAGATTTTACGGTAAAATCTTTTCCTAAATATCCCTCAATGGTCTTTGCCTTTGCTGGAGACTCTACTATTACTAAGTTTTTCGACATTAATTATTTTGATTGGTGGAGTAAACAATCGAAATTATTTACGAAATATTATTCTTTAGGGGCTAAAATCCTTCAATTTTGATGCCCTATTGGGTATAAAATGCCTGATAAGAAAACCACTACCTTTTATATTTTGCCAAATATATAAACTTCATTTCAAAATGTAGTCCATTTTTTTGATTACAGTAATAAATTTGCGGAATTCCATTATTTATTCGAAATGAAAATTCACCAATCGACTACATTAGTTTAACAATTTGTATAAAATAAATTTTAGATAGCTTCAAAATACGTTCTCATCTATATAAACAACAAAAAGCCTGAGTTGTTACTCAGGCTTTTTGTTGTTTATCTGTTATGCTATTATTTCACCAACTTTAGGTGTGATGGAGAAAATTTAGTCAAATTGATACCTTCAACTGCTTTCACATATTCTTCGATAGTTGGAGTTCTACCAAGAACTGTAGAAAGAACTACCACTGGTGTTGATGAAAGTAAAGATTCACCTTTTTTAGCATCTGTATCTTCTACTACACGTCCTTGAAACAAACGTGTAGATGTTGCCATTACTGTATCACCTTTAGCAGCTTTTTCTTGGTTACCCATACATAGGTTACAACCAGGACGCTCTAAGTATAACATTTTTTCGTAAGATGTACGTGCCGCTGCTTTAGGAGCATTGTCATCGAATTCGAAACCAGAGTATTTTTGTAATACTTCCCAGTCGCCTTCTGCTTTTAATTCATCTACGATATTGTAAGTTGGCGGAGCAACAACAAGTGGTGCTTGGAATTCAACTTTACCATTTTGAGCTTCAATGTTTTTCAACATTTGAGCCAAAATTTTCATATCGCCTTTGTGAACCATACAAGAACCAATAAAACCAAGGTCAACTTTTTTGTCGCCTCCGTAGTAAGATAATGGTCTGATTGTATCGTGGGTATATCTTTTAGAAACATCTGCATTGTTTACATCTGGATCAGCAATCATTGGTTCAGCGATTAGGTCTAAGTCAACAACTACCTCAGCATAATATTTTGCATTAGCATCTGGTCTAAGTGCTGGCTTTTCACCAGATTGAATTTCTGCAATTCTTTTGTTTGCTTTATCAATCAATCCTTGAAGCACTTGGTTTTTGTTGTCCATGCCCTTATCAATCATAATCTGGATTCTGCTTTTGGCAATCTCCAATGACTCGATTAAAGTAGCATCTTCAGAAATACAGATAGAAGCTTTTGCTTTCATCTCCGCAGACCAGTCTGTAAATGTAAAGGCTTGGTCGGCAGTAAGTGTACCAATATGAACCTCAATAATTCTACCTTGGAACACGTTTTCTCCACCAAATTGTTGAAGCATTTGAGATTGCGTAGCATGAACTACATCACGGAAGTCCATGTATTCTTTCATGTTACCTTTAAAAGTAACTTTTACAGAATCAGGAATTGGCATAGAAGCCTCTCCAGTAGCAAGAGCCAAAGCAACTGTACCAGAGTCAGCACCAAAAGCAACACCTTTAGACATACGAGTATGCGAGTCACCACCGATGATAATTGCCCAATCGTCAACCGTAATATCATTCAATACTTTGTGAATTACGTCGGTCATTGAGTGATACACACCTTTAGGATCACGAGCCGTAATTAAACCAAACTCGTTCATGAATTTCATCAATTTAGGAATGTTAGCTTGTGCTTTTTTATCCCAAACTGAAGCTGTGTGACAACCTGATTGATAAGCACCGTCAACCGTAGTAGAAATGGTTGTAGCAGCCATCGACTCTAATTCTTGGGCTGTCATCAAACCAGTAGTATCTTGCGAACCTACGATATTTACTAATACACGAACGTCAGAACCTGCATGTAAAACTTTGCCTGGCGTAGCACCTACTGCGTTTTTATTGAAGATTTTTTCAACCGCCGTCAATCCTTGTCCCTCGATTGAAACTTCTTTTGAAGGAGCAAATACTGGAGCAATCGCAATTCCTAACAACTGAGAAGCGAAAGTCTGGATTTTTTTACCAAATACGATAGCATAAGAACCACCAGCTTTGATAAATTCCAATTTTTGAGGAGTGAAAGCTTTAGAAATATCAATCAACTCTTGCTCACCATTGTATAATTTTTTCGTTTTTGTATTAATCGTAAGTACAGTACCTGTTGCTACAGAATAAGTTTGCTCAAGTATAGGTTCGTTATTTTCATCACGAATTACGTTACCGTCTGCATCAACTTTTTTAACCCAGTTTTTAAGGTCAATTCCGATACCTCCAGTTACATCAACTGTTGTAAGGAAAATTGGAGAAATACCATTTGTACCACCTACAATTGGAGCAAAGTTCACAAAAGGAATGTAAGGACTTGCTTGCTTACCTGTCCAAAGTGCCACGTTATTTACGCCTGACATTCTTGAAGAACCTACGCCCATTGTTCCTTTCTCAGCAATTAACATCACAGATTTATCTGGGTGTTGAGCTTTCAAAGCTTCGATTTCAGCTTGAGCAGCTGGAGAAATCATACATTTTCCGTGCAATTCACGGTCAGAACGTGAGTGAGCTTGATTTCCTGGAGAAAGTAAATCTGTTGAAATATCACCTTCACCAGCGATAAAGGTAACTACTTTAATTTCTTCTGGTATTTCTGGAAGTTTTGTAAAAAACTCTGCTTTAGCATAGCTCTCGATAATGTCTTTAGCTGTTGCATTACCGATTTCAAAAGCACCTTTCAGACGTTTCAAATCGGCATCGTATAAGTAAACTTGCGTTTTCAATACATCACCAGCTTGTTTTGCAATGGCAGCATCATCGCCCAAAGCCAAATCTAATAATACTTCAATTGAAGAGCCACCTTTCATGTGTGACAATAACTCAAAAGCAAAATCAGGCGTTATTTCTTCTACAACAGACTGACCAAGTATAATCTCTTTTAAAAATTTAGCCTTCACACCAGCTGCAGGAGTAGTTCCTGGCAAAGTATTATAAATGAAAAACTGAAGTGAATCAGCACGGTGTTCGTTGCCTAAAACTTTAATTTGTTCAATGATTTCACTTACCAATTCAGCACTATCAATTGGCTTAGGATGAAGTCCTTGTGTTTTTCTTTCCTCGATTTCTTTAAGGTAATCGTTATAAAAGTTCATATTGAATTATTTACAGTTATTATAGTATTTATCCTTGAATGTATTTTATATTGTAAGACTTCTTGTGAGAATCAAAATAGCGTTTTTCTATGAAGAAGTTGTACCACAAATTTATAAAAAGCAAGTTCGATTTAAAAATTTTTTATTGAATAGGCTTTTTTGACATATATTTTCTTTGTTTTATGTTATTTTTATATGTTTTATTCGATACTTGAGACAAGTAGCATGAGTTTTATCTTAAATTCAAATCAACAAAAAAACTTACTGCCTTAAAGTTACCATTTTTGCTCTTGCGAGAATGACCAGAGCCTGCAAAGAACTTAAAATAATTGAAAATTGTTGTTAAAACATATACATATCAATAGAAAATAGTAATTAGATTATATAAGATTTAAGTATTCATATCTATTTCGTTCATGGTTTATGAATAAAGTTTCTGAAAATCAATTTATAAATTTGTATTTTTCTTTTAAACTCATAAACTTGTACTCATCAACTATTATTCTTTAATTCTTAAAATTTTAAGTACTCAAAAAAAACATATTATGGCTTTTGACATTGAAATGATTAAAGCAGTTTACGAACGTATGCCAGCTCGTGTTGAAGCAGCTCGTAAACTTGTTGGCAGACCGCTTACCCTAACCGAGAAAATCCTTTATTCTCATTTGTGGGAAGGGACTCCTACAAGCACTTTTGAAAGAGGAAAGTCTTATGTTGACTTCGCACCAGATCGTGTAGCGATGCAAGATGCCACTGCACAAATGGCTCTTTTACAATTTATGCAGGCTGGTCGCCCGAAAGTAGCTGTACCTTCTACCGTTCACTGCGATCACTTAATTGAAGCAAAAGTAGAATCAAAAACTGACCTTTCTGTTGCAGTTAATAAAAATAAAGAAGTTTATGACTTCCTTTCTTCTGTTTCCGATAAATATGGTTTAGGTTTCTGGAAGCCCGGTGCAGGTATTATTCACCAAGTGGTGTTAGAAAATTACGCTTTCCCAGGCGGTATGATGATTGGTACTGACTCTCACACAGTAAATGCTGGTGGTTTAGGCATGATTGCCATTGGTGTTGGTGGAGCTGACGCTTGCGACGTAATGGCTGGTTTAGCTTGGGAATTGAAATTCCCTAAACTTATTGGTGTAAAATTAACTGGTAAATTAAACGGTTGGACTTCTGCAAAAGATGTAATCCTAAAAGTAGCAGGTATTCTTACGGTAAAAGGTGGAACTGGTGCTGTGGTAGAATATTTTGGCGAAGGCGTTACTTCAATGTCGTGTACAGGTAAGGGTACAATAGCCAACATGGGGGCTGAAATTGGTGCAACCACTTCAACTTTTGGTTACGATGAATCAATGGCTCGCTACTTGTCTTCTACTGGTCGTGCAGATGTAGCTGCTTTAGCTGATACCATCAAAGAACATTTGACTGCTGACCCAGAAGTTTATGCTGACCCAGCTACCTATTTCGACCAAGTAATTGAAATAGATTTAGATACTTTAGAACCACACTTGAATGGTCCTTTCACGCCAGATTTAGCAACTCCTATTTCTCAAATGAAAGCATTAGCCGAGAAAAACGGCTGGCCAACTAAAGTAGAAGTAGGTTTGATTGGTTCTTGTACAAACTCATCTTACGAAGATATTTCTCGTGCAGCCTCATTAGCGAGACAAGTAGCGGCAAAAGGCTTAAAAACGAAAGCAGAATACACAATCACACCAGGTTCTGAACAAGTACGTTATACAATAGAACGAGATGGTTTTATTGATACTTTCGAGAGCATTGGCGGCAAAGTATTCTCGAATGCTTGTGGTCCTTGTATTGGTCAGTGGGCTCGTCCGGGTGCTGAGAAAGGTGAGAAAAACACTATCGTACATTCTTTCAACCGTAACTTTGCTAAACGTGCCGACGGAAACCCCAATACCTATGCTTTCGTAGGTTCTCCTGAATTAGTAACGGCTTTGGCGATTGCAGGCGATTTAACTTTCAATCCTTTAACAGATTATTTGACTAACGAAGCTGGCGAGCAAGTAAAATTAGACGCTCCGACGGGTGATGAATTACCAACAAAAGGATTTGCCGTAGAAGATGCTGGTTATCAAGCTCCTGCTGAAGATGGTTCTTCGGTAGAAGTAAAAGTTTCTCCAACTTCTGACCGTCTTCAATTATTAGACCCATTCTCTCCTTGGGAAGGTACGGACTTAAAAGGTTTGAAATTATTAATTAAAGCCAAAGGAAAATGTACCACCGACCATATCTCAATGGCTGGCCCTTGGTTGAAATACCGTGGTCACTTAGATAATATTTCTAACAATATGTTGATTGGTGCGTTGAATTACTTCAACGAGAAAACAGACAATGTAAAGAACCAATTAATCGGTGAATACGGTCCAGTTCCCGCTACACAACGTGCTTATAAAGCAGCAGGTATCGGAACAATCGTAGTAGGTGATTCAAACTATGGTGAAGGTTCATCTCGTGAACACGCAGCCATGGAACCTCGTCACTTAGGAGTTCGTGTAGTATTAGTAAAATCTTTTGCTCGTATTCATGAAACTAACTTGAAGAAACAAGGGATGTTAGCGATTACTTTTGCCAATGAAGCAGATTATGATTTAATCCAAGAAGACGATACTATCGATATCATTGGTTTAACAACTTTTGCTCCGGGTGTTCAATTGCAAGTAGTGTTAAACCATGCCGATGGTTCAAGTGATACCATTGCAGTAAATCACTCTTACAACGACCAACAAATTGAATGGTTTAAAGCGGGTGGTGCATTGAATATTATTCGTGCCAATGTAGGGAAGTAAATATTACATCAATATGCAAAACAGCCTTCAGCAATTTACTTGTTGAAGGCTGTTTTTGTTTTAATTAATTTTGTAACGACATCTTTTCAATAAATTCTTTTTCTCCAATTATTTGAACATTATATCCTTCTAACGCCAGTTGCTCGGCTTTTTGAATTTTCGATGATTTAGTTCTATTAACATCATACTGACCAACTACAAGATATTTTGTTCTACTGCTGATAAATTGAGCAGGAAACCCTCCTATTCTTTTCACTAAAGCCTCAGCTTCTTTTCTGACAAAATACTCTAATGTTCCTGTAAAAACAACTTCTTTCTTTCTAAAAGGATTATTTAAGCCTTCATTGATAATTCCTTCGAAAACTTTCTTGACAGTCTTTTCCCTTGACGAACGTTTAATTTGTAGCCTACTAGATTTATAATATTGAATTTCCTGAATACTTGATAAAGAAAGTACGTTTAGCACTTTAAGCACCAATTGAGCACACGCTTCAGCATCGGCTAAAGCATCATGATGGTTAAAGCTGTAATTATCAAGTTTAGATTTCACTAAAGTACTTAAACCATAACCTCTTTCATTGTGCCAAGCCATTCTGGATAAAGCAATCGAACACATTTTAGTAAACTTTATTGGCTTAATATTATAATGCAAGCAAACACTATTTAACACTCCAAAATCAAAACTAGCATTATGAGCAATTACTACTTGGTTTTCCAAATATGGCTTTAGTTCATCCCATATTTCATCAAAAGTAGGTTTTTCTACCAAATCCATTAATTCAATTTTATGAACCTTATTTTGATAAAAGCCCATTTCAAAAGGCGTTGGTTTTATTAACCATTCTCTTCTTTCAACAATTACGCCACTCTCCACTTTCACAAGTCCCAAAGCACAAGCACTACTTTGAGCGTTATTAGCAGTTTCAAAATCTATTGCAACAAAATTCATTTTATGGTATTTATAATTATGGATAGGTCTAATGATTTTAAACAGGACTAATTTACTAATTAAAACATAAAAAGCCTTTTTATAATTGTATAATCACAAAACTATCAATTTTCGAAACTATACTCGTTCGATGAGTCTAGAAATATTGATGCTGAACAAAAATATTTTGAGTATTTATTGAGGTTTTTTAGAAAGAAATAGTTATTTAAATTAAAAATCAATTTATAGTTTACGAGTTTAGGAAAACTTGAGACTACGTATCTCAACAACAAGTAAAAAGAGTAAAAAGCCCTCAAATATTATCTGAGGGCTTTCTTATAACAAAACAAAACCACAAGAAACCAAACTTGTGGTTCGCAAAGATATTGAATATTTCTTACAAAAGCCGTTAGCAAATTGTTGCTAATAAAAAATTGGGATAAGAAACAATATTGCATCCTATAAAATATAAAAAGTTGCCCGCCATAAGCAGACAACTTTCCTTCTGAAACAAAACCACAAGAACCATTACTTGTGGTAAAGTTTTAATATTTTATGCTTCTGCTAGGAATTCATCGTGTTGAGAAATATCCAAGCCTACTCTTTCTTCTTCTTCAGTTACACGTAATGGAATAATTTTATCAGTAACGAATAATAAGAAATATGAAAGACCAAATGCGAAAGCTGAAACAACTACGAGAGCTACTAAGTGTTTGATAAATAAAGCTGGGTCACCAGTAATAAACAAACCTTGCTCAGTATCAACTACAGCTCCGTTAACAGCTTTGGAAGCAAACAAACCTGTCATTACCATACCTACCATACCACCTACACCATGGCAAGGGAATACATCTAAAGTATCATCTAATTTAGAATTTGCTCTCCAGTGTGCTGCAATATTTGAAATGATTGCTGCAATAGTACCGATAGTAATAGCCGCTGTTACAGAAACAAACCCAGAAGCAGGAGTAATAGCTACTAAACCTACAACCGCACCAATACTGAAACCTAAAGCAGATACTTTACGTCCACGAGTTACATCAAATAAAATCCAAGAAAGACCTGCTGAAGCTGCCGCTACGTGAGTAGTTGCGAAAGCAGAAACTGCTAATGGACTAGCACCTACTGCTGAACCAGCATTGAAACCAAACCAACCGAACCAAAGTAAACCAGTACCTAACAATACATAAGGAATGTTTGCTGGAGGAAGAATATTAGCTTCAACGTGTGATTTACGACGTTTCAAGTATAATGCACCTGCTAAAGCAGCCCAACCTGCACTCATGTGTACAACAGTACCACCAGCGAAGTCAAGAACACCATATTTGAACAACCAACCTTCTGGATGCCAAGTCCAGTGTGCTAATGGAGCATAAACTACTACACAGAAAAGCACCATAAACAATACAAATGCACGGAAATTAATACGTTCTGCTAAAGCACCAGAAATAAGTGCTGGTGTAATTACAGCGAACTTCATTTGGAAAAATGCAAACAATGCAAATGGAATTGTTGCTGCTAATGGCCAAGGCTTACCATCAAATACTCCTTGGAACATGAAGAAAGTAGTTGGGTTACCAACAAAACCGCCGATAGTATCACCGAAAGCTAAACTGAAACCAAATACTACCCAAATTACAGTAATCACACCCATTGCAATGAATGATTGCAACATAGTAGAAATTACGTTTTTGTGGTTAACCATACCTCCGTAGAAATACGCCAAACCAGGTGTCATCAATAATACTAAACCAGAAGATACTAGCATCCAAGCAGTATCACCTGTATCAATGCCTTCTGTTACTGCAGCACCCGGAGCAGGAACAAAAGCCGCTGCAATAGCGATAATAAGCAAAATAAGAATTGGAATAAATGTTGGTTTTTGTGTCATTGTGATTAGTGTTTTAGGGGTTTATTATGGAATTGTTTACAGAAACTAAACTACTCATAATCAGCTATGATATAGCCGATTATGAGTAAAATTATCATTAAAACTTATAAATCATTGCCCAAGTAAAGGTAGATTGAGATTTTGTTTTAACACCATCTCCATCAGTAAAGAAGTTTTTATCAAATGAATCAACTCTGAATTCAGGCTTTAACAATAAATGACCATCTGCTACTGTGAAAGATGGAGTAATAGTGAACGAGTTAACTGTTACACCGTTTCCATCATAGTCAATAAGAGCAGTAACTCCATTTGTATTAGAGAAAGATTCATATCTAGCACCTAAGCTGAATGTACTTGTAAAATCATATTTTGGATATACTGCGAATCCTCCCCAAGTTTTACCATCGCCAGTAGCATAGTTTTGTTTACCAGTTGCAGCGTTTAAGCCTAATAAGAATTTCTCAGTTACTTGATAAGTAGTTGTTAAATCTAACAAATTGTATGTTCCAGCATCTGTAGTACCAGTAGTAGCATCTTTGGTATTACGATTAGCAGTGATTCCGTTTACATATACGTTCCATCCGCTAACTGGTTGAACAAATACTTGAGCAATTAAACCTGGTTTCTCGTTATTACTATAAAGTTGGTCAACACCATTTACGATACCGCCCATTAAAGCAAATTTATCAGAAACTGCATAAGCTGCCTTCACACCAACGTGGTAGAATGGGCCATTGTTGAATAAGTTAGAAAGCGAGTAGTGATAGTTTACTGGAGCATCAATTACTTCATAACCGATGTGAGTACCAAATTGACCAGCTGTCAATGTTAATTTATCTGTAGCCTTCCAGTTGAAATAAGCTTGTTTGATAACTAAAGAAGAACCATTCCCTAATGGTCCCAATGCGTTACCATAGTTACCTAAGTCAGCGTTTGGACCGAATGCCAAGTCAACAACTACATCAGATTTAGCAGTAGCATATCCAATTTTAGTTTGAACAAGACCTAATGAAAAACCAGTTTTTTGGTCAAATGCTCTAGCTGTCCCAGATGCACCTGTGTTCTTCATATCTCTAGGATTATTGAAGTTCGCTAAGTAGTAAGAATCAATGTATCCAGAGAAAGTAAACTTACCTTTGTCTTCCTCTTTATCTTGAGAAAATGCAGGAACTGCTAAAAACAAAGAAAATAACGTGATTAAGGTTTTTTTCATAATAATCTTTGGTTGAATGTTTAAATATTAATGCTTGATTACAGTGCAAATATTATAGGTAATATTTACTATTCCAAATTTTATGTGCAAATTTTTAACCTATTTTGGGCTTTTTTTCAAAAAATAGTACAAAACAGGCATAATTTAAACCATATATCTCGAAATAAAGTCAATATTTTCAAACAACAAGTTCATTTTTAACATATTCTGAAATATCGACCAAAAACCAAATATTCTTAAAGTAAAATACCCAGAAAAAATATAATTTTTCCAATAAAAAAGCCCTGACTTATTGCTAAATCAGGGCTTTCGAATAAATTAAAATCTAACTATTCAGCGTGCAACCATGCCTTTTTTGCATAAAGCGTTTCTTCATCTTCTTCATGGTCTGGATCAGGAACGCAACAATCTACTGGACAAACCGCAGCACATTGAGGCTCTTCATGGAATCCCATACATTCAGTACATTTATCTGAAACGATGTAATAAAATTCATCTGAAATGGGAGTCATTGGGTCTTTCCCTCCAATAACTGAACCGTCTTCTAACTCAACGTCCACTAATTTGGTTCCTCCAGCCCAAGTCCATTCAACACCACCTTCATAAATTGCTGTATTAGGGCATTCTGGCTCGCAAGCACCGCAGTTGATGCATTCTTCGGTTATGATAATTGCCATAAAAACTTCGTTTTAATTGTATATGCTTTCTTAAAATTGATTTAATACCTCTGTCAGAATCCAAAACATTGAATTTCCTTAAATCATTCACAAAATTAACAGTTAAACCTTGAATAGCCTATAAAGTTTAAAGACTATTGAAAAAAATATTTCAAAGGATTTCTGTAAATTTGTAAAAAAAGTACAAAAATGGATTTACAAGCAAGAATTGACGCATTCGTAAGCTTAGGAGATTTTCTAAGAAACGAAGACAATCAATCAGTAATTGAGGAATGGGCAGATAGAGCTTCGCATCAAAACAATTGGTTTACACTAGAAAATACCAAAAAATCTATTCAATCAATTGCTGATTATTATTTGAATAGGAATTTGTTGGAAAGTTGGGCAGGTTTATATGAAATCCCAGACAGACCACAAATTATTAAAAGTATTGGTGTGATAATGGCTGGAAACATTCCAGCAGTTGGATTTCATGATTTGTTGACTGTTGTTATTTCAGGGCATGAATGTGTAGCTAAGGTAAGTTCACAGGACTCTGTTTTAATGTTGGCTTTGATTGAAAAATTACTTGAAATCAATCCAGCTTTAGGAATTAGAATTAGCGATAAAATGAACGAAGTTGATGCATTAATTGCTACTGGTTCTGATAATTCAGCTCGTTATTTTGAATATTACTTCAGGAATAAGCCACATATCATTCGTCAAAATAGAAGTTCTGTAGCAATATTAAATAGTAAAGAAATCGAGGAAGATTTTTTTAATCTTGGTAAAGACATTACTGATTATTATGGCTTAGGTTGTAGAAATATTTCTAAATTTTACGTTCCACAAGAATACGATTTCGTAAATTTCTATGATAGTATTGAATCGCTTGGTGATATTTTCTATCATAATAAGTATAAAAATAATTACGACTATAATAAATCTATTTATTTAGTCAACCAAGTACATCATTACGACAATGGTTTTTTGATTCTAACAGAAAATGATTCTCTAGTATCACCAATTTCAGTGATTTTCTATGAAACGTATCAGAGTGAAGAGGATTTAAAACAAAAAATTACAGCTAAAACAGACAAAATTCAGTGTATTGTTTCAAAAGAAGCTTGGTTTGAGGGAAGTATTCCTTTCGGAGAAACACAAAAACCCAAACTTTGGGATTATGCAGATGGAGTTGATACGATGTTGTTCTTATTATCCCTGAATGATTAAACAAAAAGCGTACTCATTTCAAAATCAATGAGTACGCTTTTTATTTTTACTCTGCTCTGATTAATGTTACAGTTTTTCCAAAAATTGGATTCCCCAAAAAGCCTCTTACATCTAACGTATTTTTATTTTTCAGTGATAATTTGCCAGAAACAGTTCTTCCCGATCTTACATCATAAATTTCGCCTTTCGCCCAACTGTTTTTTCCTTCAAAAACAAATCTGTTAAAAATTGACAAACCTAAAACTGCTCTTGAACGAAGTTTTTCTTCTGGATTTTTTTCATCTACAATAGCTTTCCCATTTACAAGAGGAGATTTTAGCCATACAATTTTGCCAAAATACAGATTATCGTGTTTGAAAATTTGAATTTTAGATGCTTTATCCTGCGTAAACCACATTCCTACTATTTCTTCTGAACCGTCATTACTTTTAAAGGAACACAACAAAAAAAGTAAAGGCAATAACTTATGAAACTTCATGAACATTTTTAGATAAATAGAATTGGTAAATTTTAAAAGAAATAAATGCCGACAAAACGCCTACTCCAGCCCCAGACAATACATCAAGCGGGTAATGAACACCAACATAAATACGACTATACGAAACAATTATTGCCCATACAAAAAGATATTTAACCCAAGTATATTCTTTCCCTACTAATAATAAAAGGCTCATTGCCAAAGTAAAAGAATTGGCAGCATGTGATGAACAAAAGCCAAATTGTCCGCCACAATTGCCTACAACATGTACTAAATGTTGAATGGCTGGTTCATGACAAGGACGAAGCCTTTCTACAAGCGGTTTAAAAAATGATGAACAAATCTGATCTGCCAACGCTACGCTTACAATGATAGTAAGTAACATGGGCAAAGATTGTTTTTTGTATCGCCAAATAATTAAACTAATAATGGCTAAATAAAGCGGAATCCAAGAATTTCGTCCTGAAATCCAAGCCATTATTGGGTCGAAAGTATTGTTATGTAAAGCATTAAGCCATAAAAATACTTCTGTGTCAAGTTGATTCATCTGAATTATTTTATGACTTTAAAAATTCATTTTTTCACGAACTCTTTCCATCGTAGCTTTAGCAATTATTGTTGCTTTGGCTTCTCCTTCTTGCAATTTTTGTTCTAATTCAGGAATATTGTTCATATAATAATTAAACAATTCTCTTTCTTTGGCAAATTCACGTACTAATACTTGATGCAAAGCTTGTTTTGCATGTCCGTAACCGTAACCGCCAGCTAAGTAATTTGCTTTCATTTCTTCAATTTCATCATTGGTCGCTACCAAAGAGTAAAGCTTGAAAACATTATCTGTTTCAGGATTTTTAGGTTCTTCTAGTGGAGTAGCATCAGTAACAATCTTCTTCACAGATTTTAGCAATTCTTTTTCATCTAAGAAAATATCAATGTAATTTCCATAAGATTTCGACATTTTTTGTCCATCCGTTCCAGGTATCACCATTACTGTTTCATCAATTTTCGCTTCAGGAATTACCAGCGTATTTTCGCCATATTGATTATTGAAAGCTCCGCCCAAATCTCTTGTCATTTCAAGATGTTGACGTTGGTCACGACCTACTGGAACCAAATGAGCATCATAAAGCATTATATCAGCAGCTTGTAAAACTGGATAAGTAAATAAACCTGCGTTTACATTGGCTAATTTTTCAGATTTTTCTTTGAAACTATGTCCATTTGCCAACATCGGAAATGGTGTAAAACAGCTTAAATACCACATTAATTCTGTATGATAACCTGCTAATTTTGATTGACGATAGAAAAAATTCTTATCAGCATCAAAACCGCAAGCTAACCAAGCTGCCGCAATTGCATAAGTATTTTCACGAAGTTGCTTACCATCTTTTAATGAAGTAAGCGTATGCAAATCAGCAATGAATAAAAAAGATTCGTTGGCTGGATTTTTTGATAATTCGATGGCTGGACGAATGGCACCCAGAACATTCCCTAAATGTGGTCTGCCTGATGCTTGTATGCCTGTTAGAATTCGCATTTTAAAAAGGGTATAATCGTAAACTGTTTTGTGTAATTATTGTTATTATTCTACAAAATTGATTAAAATCCACGAATCCATCAAATCAAGCTTACTCGATTTGATGGAAATCATGAATTAAGTATTTTTATTGGTCTAAATTATTATTTCAACGCTTTTAAATTACAAACAATGTCTGTTCCTTCTTCCACTTTCGATTACCTGAATCAACTTAAAGAAAACAATACTCGTGAATGGTTTCATGCCAACAAAAAAACTTATGATGGCGTAAAAGCCAATTTCGAAGTTACCATTAAAGAATTGATTGGTTCAATTGCAGCTTTTGAAGATATGACTGGCGTTGAAGTAAAAGACTGCAATTACAGAATAGCAAGAGACGTTCGTTTTACTAAAGATAAAGCACCTTATAAAACGTGGCTATCTGCTAGTTTTTCAGCAGGTGGAAGAAAATCTGGCAAAATGGATTATTATCTGCATATCGAAGACAATAAATCTTTTCTTGGCGGTGGAATGTACTCGCCTACTCCAGAACAATTAGCAAAACTTCGACAAGAAATTGATTATAATGCTCAGGAATTAAAATCAATTATTTATAACCCTGAATTTGTAAAAGTATTTGGAGAAGCAGAAGGAGAATCTGTAAAATCTGCCCCAAAAGGTTATTCAAAAGAACATCCAGAAATTGAATTACTTCGCAAAAAGCAATTATTCTTTTGGCATCAGTTTTCAAATGAAGAAGTAAGTGCTGATAATTTTGTTCAAAAAGTCACTGAAGTATGTTTTACCTTAAAACCTTACTTAGACTTTTTGAACTATGTTTTCTTTGATGACCAAGAACCTGAAATAAAATTATAGTTTACAGAATTGAGGCTAATATGTTGTTTGTAGATTTATTCGGCTTCTTCAAAACATATTCTGCCATCACAGGAAAATGGTCTGACATATTAATATCAGACATCGTATAACAAGATTGTACTTGCCATTCTGAACTAAAGAATTGTTGGTCTATTCTTACACAATATGGTTGTCTGTTTAATGTAAAGCCCAGACCTTTTCCTACTTCTTCAAAGGCATTTTTAAAGCTTAAACTTAATTTTCCATAAGCATATCCAAAAGGTGTTTCATTAAAATCTCCACAAATAATTACTGGATATTTACTTCCTGACACATACGATTCTATTTCTTTCAATTGGTCGTTACGATATTCAAAACCTTCTTTCATTTTTTGGAAAGTATCCACAATTTCAAATGCAAATTGTTTGAATTCTCCATTTTTCAAAGCGTCGATACTTTGGTTAATCCTCACTCCCATCGACCATAAATGTGCATTTACAACTCTTACTGTATCATTTCCATAAGCGATGTCTGCACAAATAAATCCATTGATTTTAGGGCCATAAGCTTTATCCCAAATTTTACTGTACTGATTCACAATTGGATATTGCGAAAACAAAGCCAAACCAACAGAACGACATTCATCAAATTCCGTTAATTTTTCAATTTTATTTTTGAACTGAATCTCAACATTCTGATTAGGAGAATACTCTTGAAAACAAGCAATATCAGATTTCAAAACTGCCCATTTATTATTCCCTTCATTATTTTCGGCAAAACATTCTCCGTTAAAACTTAGTACTTTCAGGGTGTTTAATGAAGTAATTTGTTCGGTATTTTGATTAATTCCAACCAAACGTTTGATAATTGGAAAAGCCAGCAGCACCCAAATAAACCCAATTGTTGCTACCATTTTCTGATTTTTATACAACAAATAGCTACTTCCGCCCAAACCAAAAATAATAGCTAATGGTAAACTCATCATGATGAAACCAGTTACCCAATGGTCAAAAATCGGATAATGACAAAACGCCATCGTAATAAACAAGTACAGCAATGATGTATAAGCAATTGGAAATTCGCTGAATTTGTGGTAAGCAATTCGTAGCCAGTCGATAACCATTGAAAAAATAAGACTTGGCAACACGAAAAGTATTTGGAAGAATCTGATGTATAATATCATGGTATTAGTGGGTTTTGGGTGTGTTATCAAAAACAATTATGCTGAACAAAATCAACATTACTTCTTTAAAAAACAAAGACGATGTTTGTTCAACATCGTCTTTTAGTTTTACTCATTCCATTGATTACTTAACTTGAAATGAACCATTTCCGATTTTGAACCCTTCAGAATATAACTCAATGCTATATTTACCTGATTGATAAGGAGCACTTTTTCCGTAAATGATGTCCACTTTTTGATCATTGTTTTCAAATGGAACACTTTGTTTGAAGCTGTACCCTATCTCTTTTCCATCATTGCTAACTGTACCTGCTGAACCGTCTTCACTAACAACAGCTCCGTTTTGGTCAAGAATTCTAACAAAAATCTCTTTGTTGTTTTTCTCAGCCACAGGATTTGAAGGCATGATAAATGAAATCTTTAATTTATTGATTTTCGATGCTTTGTATAAACCACCCTCACGAACTTTACCATTTGATGCTAAAGCTGCAACTTGAACGTTGATTGCTTTCATAGCACTTGCTAAAGTTACTTTACGTTTCAAATCATCATTTTGTGAAGTATATTCAGAAACTGTTTGAACTAAACTAGCTTTTTCAGTTTTTAAACCAGTATTTTCAGTCAATACCTGTTGTTTTTCTTCTTCAAGTGTTTTTGTACGAGCTAACAAAGTACCATTCTCTTCTTGTAATTTGCGAATGTCTTCGTCTTTTACAACTAAGAAGTTTTCATACTCCTTTATTTTGGCGTCATATTTCTGAACAGAAAAGTTAAAATCAGATTTTAGCTTCTTTTTATCACTTTCTAATTGAGCTTTTACGTTTTCTAATTCTGTAACATTTCCACCTAATTTTTGAATTTCAGCAATCTTTTCATTCAAAACGATAGAAATAGAATCTAGCTTAATTTGAGTACTTGATAACTGTTCAACTTTTGAAGTAATTGATTGTTGAAGCTCAAAAGTTTCATTTCTTGCTCCCATAAATAAGTAACTCAATAAAGCTACAACTCCGATTAAAACACCGATGGCAATTTTAAATACACCTTGATTGTTGTTTGATTCCATGATTGTTTCTGATTTAAGTAATTGTTGTTGTTTTGATGATACAAACTAACTACCCTTAACTTAAACAAGAATTAAACTCACCTTAAATTTACCTTAAAATTACTCGGTGACTTTTGGAAACCATAGAGTGAAGACCGTTCCGTTTTCATCAGAAACTACTTCTACTTCTCCTTTGTGAAGACGAGTAACCTGAGAAACGATTGCCAAACCAACACCATGACCTTTTGTGGCTTGTGCTGTGGCATTACTCCGATAGAATGGATGGAAAATAAATGGCAAATCTGCCGCAGGAATGATAGAACCTTTGTTCATAAAAGATATTTTAATACCGCTCTTATTTGCCAAAAAATTTACGACTACAGTATTATCATCAGAAAATTTACAAGCATTATCCATTAAATTTATTAGAACAACCTTTAAAGAAGCTTCATTTCCTTGAAGTATTAAAGCTTCTTCATCGTCTGGGAAATCTAAGAAATTAATTTGAACGTTATAATCTTCATGCCATTTTTGAAGCTGTCCTTTGGTTTCCCAAAGTAATTCATCAATTCTGATAGGTGTTTTTTGAACACTTTCTGAACTAACAATCGTATTGGCTAAATTCAACAGTGTATTCGTTAATTGAATTAAAGTTGTGGTGTCTTCTTTTAAAGAATTTAAACTTTGTTCATATACTTCTGGGCTACGCTTTTGCATCAAAGCAATATCAATTTGCGAATAGATTTTGGTGAGTGGATTCTTCAATTCATGCGAAACATTGGCGATAAACATTTTTTGCATCACCAAAGCGTCTTCAATTCTATCTAATAATTGATTGAAAGTAGCCACCAACAAACCGATTTCGTCTGAACGATTTGGATGTTCTACTCTTTTGGCAACATATTCTGGGAAAATACCATTTACTTGTTTAATAATGCCAGACATTGGTGCAAGCGCCCTTCCTGCAAAAAACCAACCAGATAAACCTAATAATAAAATACCAGCTAAAATCATGATTAAGAGTATTCGTCTTAAATCATCAAGTGCTTCGGTACCATTTTTATCAATCGCACTAACAATTACCCAATTATCAGCACTTCCTTTTTTAAGGTGAATTCCTAATACTTTATAATCACCAATTTCAGTAAAAGTAGTTACTTGATCAGATTTCATCAAAGGCAAAAGCTGTTGATAAGAAAACATTTTACCATTGTTGGAAGAAAAAATAATGGCTTTAGTATTTTTATCATAAACAGAAATACTTTCATCAATCAATAATTCTTTATCCGAAATATTAACCAATTTTAGCACCGTAGAATCGGTTGCTTGTAAATCAAAGAGTAAAGTGGTAGTCGTAATGGCACGGTCTTGAAGACGCTTGAAGAAACGTTTTTCAAGATAAAGTTTACTAAAAAAATAAACTCCTACCGAAAAAAGTAGCAAAATAGCCGTTACCAATGCCATGAATTGGTAAGTAAGTCTTGAGCGAATATTAATCATCAATTTGGCATTTTCAGTACGTAACCCATTCCAATTTGCGTGTGTAATAGCTTGGTATCGAAATCTTTATCAATTTTCTTACGGACAAAATTCACATATACTTCAATCACATTCGTGCCTGTATCAAAAGTAACATCCCAGATTTTTTCGGCTAATTCGGCTTTAGAAATTACTCTTCCTTGATGTCTGATAAAGTATTCTAATAATGAAAATTCTTTAGCAGTTAATATGATTTCATTGCCAGCTCTCGAAACACTTTTGGTATCTAAGTCCATTTCTAAATCAGCAATTTTCAACACATTCGCTGTTTGAATTGAACCAATACTTCTACGTGTAAGCGCACGAATCCTTGCCATTAACTCCTTAAATTCAAAGGGTTTTACCAGATAATCATCTGCTCCGCTATCTAAACCAATAATTTTATCGTCGGTTGTGCCAAGTGCTGTAAGCAAAAGAATTGGGAAAGAAATGCCATTTGCTCGTAGCTTTTTACAAAGTTCTAAGCCATTGATACCCGGCAAGATTATATCAGAAATGATTAAATTATAATGATTGCGTGAAGCCAATTGAAAACCCATCAATCCATCATAGGCAACATCTACTTCACATTGCTGTTCCTCAAGCCCTTGTTTGATGAGCTGCACCGTCTTTATTTCGTCCTCTATTACTAATATTCTCATACGATGTTAATTTGCTTTAATCAAAATTAAGGAATATTAAGCAGAAAGAACTACTCTAAAAACTGTAAAGAGTGCATTTTAAGGGAATTTTAATGTTTAGTTAGGATTTTATCAAATAGGTAAAATTGGCAATTCATTACTTTTCCAACAAAATAGATTTTACAATATCAAACCTTTCTATCGTTAATAAATGTCCATTTTCTGGTAAATAAATTAAACGTCTCGGAGCATTTTTTAAAGCATCAGATACAAATTGTCCGTTGGTTGTTTCAATAACCCAATCTTTTCCGCCTTGTAAAATGGTTACGGGACAAGTAATTTTCTCCCAAGACGGTAGTAATTTCCTTAATTCAGCTACGTGACTAAACTTTTCGTTACTTGCAGTATTAATATATTTGGGTAAAAATAACCTTGCAAATTTGGTATTGACAGGTTTAGAAAACCACCAAAATTTTTCAGTGGAAGGGTCACAAGCGGGCGAAACTACGATTAATTCTTTGATTAGTTTGGGATAATCGGCTGCCATTCTTGCCGCAATTCCTGCACCATAAGAACGCCCAAACAACACTACTTTTTTAGGATTTTTATACTTAATAATTTCGTACAATATTTTAGCTTGTTCTTCGATAGAAGTAACGGTTTTGCCTGATTTGTTATAACCAGCACGATCTGGAACAACAATTTGATATTTTTTCAGCAACAAACTATCCGATAAAAACTCTTTATAACCAAACCACGCACCAGGAGCACCATGAATCAAAAAAAGCATCGGTTTGGTGCTATCGCCAGCGGAAGCATAAAAATACTTTTTACCTGCAAAATTTAAGTATGAAAATTGAGGTTTCGGTGGATGTTCAATATAATACTTATCGACTGCTTTGTCGTTCATTTTGAAACCCTTCAAACATGAAAAACAGCTAAATACCAATAATAGTAAACTTACGTTATGAAATGTCTTCAAGAAAATGTTTCTGATTTAATGATAAATTTATTTTGTTCCACTCAATTGTTTTGGTTTGTGGAAACTGCCTGATGGCACAATCTTGAATTTTACAATGATGACAACAATCTGGCAAACAAGGGTCTGCATGAATGAAAAACTCAACGTTTGAATCAAATTCTTTCCCTAAAATCTCTTCAAATTCATGCACGGTGTCATGTACTCTATCCAAAACCCAATAATTAGGAAGTGTCAAATGGCAATCAATATGCAAATCAGCACCATATTGTTGTATTCTAAGGTTGTGAACATCAATCCATTCCGCTTTTTGATTATTTTTTAAAATTTCAACAATGCTGTGGAGTGTGCTATCATTCGTTTCGTCCATCAAACCACCGATAGATTTCCTCATGATTTTAATACCACTAATTCCCATAAAAATGGCAAAAATAATCGAAGCAACGCCATCAATCCATGAAGCACCTGTCAGAATAATTAAGCCAATGGCAATAATTAAAATAATTCCACTCAAAGCATCTAATTTCAGGTGTTTTCCATCGGCAATAAGTGTGGGAGAATTTTGTTTTTCACCTTCTTTTTCTATCACATAGCCTAAGTAAAAATTGATAATTGCACCTGCGGAAATGATGATAATACCAATATTAAGGTCATTCAAAGGCAAAGGATTCACAAAACCTTGTACCGAGTGAAAAATGATAAAAACACTTGCCAAAGTAATCAGTACTCCTTCTAGTCCTGCTGAAAAAAACTCAATTTTTCCATGACCATAAGGGTGATTCAAATCTTTCGGTAGCGATGCTAAAAAGACAGCGTAAAAAGCAAAACCACTGGCTACTACGTTAATGATAGATTCTAGAGCATCCGTTAAAATAGCACTAGAGTACGTTAAGTAATAGGCAATAAATTTTACAATCATCAATATTGTACTTACTACAAATGATGTAAGGATTAATCTATATTTAGGGGACATTATTCGAATATTTAAGCACAAAGGTACGAAATTCATATTTTAATTTTAGAACATACTATTATACCTTTGCAAAATGACAAACTTTGAAAATCCTTGGAAGACGGTTTCGTCTCGTGAAGTATATGATAATCCGTGGGTAAATATTCGCCACGAAGAGGTAATAAAACCTAACGGCGAAGCTGGTATTTATGGTGTAGCACATTTTAAAACAAGAGCTGCCGCAATTTTACCCCTCGACGACAACAACAATACTTGGCTAGTTGGTCAATACAGATACACATTAAACGAATACTCTTGGGAAATTCCGATGGGTGGAGGTTCTTTTGAGGAAGATATTCAAGCATCGGCTCGTCGTGAATTGAAAGAAGAAACTGGAATAGAAGCTAAAAAATGGACTGATTTAGGAAGACTTCATACTTCAAATTCTGTAACTGACGAAGTTGGTTTTATGTTTTTGGCAGAAGATTTAACTTTTGGAGAATCTGAACCAGACGATACAGAAATTTTAGTGTTAAAAAAAGTAAGTTTAGAAGAAGCAGTTAGAATGGTAATGGATTCTGAAATCACAGACTCATTAAGTATTGCGACAATTCTGAAAGTGGCACGTTTGAAAGGAGTCTAATTTTATGATGAATGCGGTTATTTTTGGTTTTCTTTATGGATTCCTTTTATGCTTTACTTTTGGTCCAGCTTTTTTCAGATTAATACAGACAAGTATTGATAATGGTTTTAAAAGAGGTATTTTGATTGCTGGAGGAGTAACAGCTGCAGATGCTATTTTGATGTTTTGTGCAGTATTTGGGACAAGCTTTTTACCAAAACTTCAATATTTTAATGTCACTATAGCTTTAGTTGGTGCGTCTATTTTATTTATTTTAGGTTTCAACAGCTTGTTTAAACAGCAAACGCAATTGGTATATCCTAAATCTAAATTTGGCTCTTTTCTATATTACTTTACTTCTGGAGTACTTCTAAATTTACTAAATCCTTCTAATTATATTGCAGTTTTTGCTACTTCTACTTATCTCAGTAATGTAGAAGGATTTTCAATCAATGAAACTATCGTTTTTTTTGTAGCAAGTTTATTTGCCACAATGTTAGCGGAATCGCTTATTGCATTCTATGCTCAGAAAATGAAAAGAGTTTTAACTGCTAAAATCTTAAAAAGAATCAATCAAGTAGCAGGTATAATTTTTATTATTTCTGGAATTCTGATACTTTGGAAGCAGTTTTTGTAAGTGAAGTATTAGAAGCATTAAGAACATAAAATCACATCATCCATTTTTAGCTTCTTTATTTAATAAGCCATTTCGCACATTTGAGCGTTAATGTTGGGTGGAGGAGGTACTTTTGTTTTCCCTAACCCATGAGTGTCAAGTCCTCCCCCACATACTCTTTCAAAATGATGTCATCATAAGCAATCCTGTAGCATTCTTTGTTGGTAATCCATCATTAAAGTGCTTAATTTTTCCATTTGTTGCTGAATTTCCATTCCTTTAATATTCTCTTTTAATTTTCTGCCATCGGTTCTGTAATTTAACCAAAGTGTTTGTTGCCTACGGTTACAGTTGAGTTTTTTATTCAATGCTTTTCGCTGCTCTGGGTCTTGACTTTCAGATAATTCAATTTCTAATCTTCTTGCTTCAATTCTAAGACTAATATCCATTGTTTTGTACTTAATATCTGGGTTTAAAGCGTTTTCTATCATACCACGACTTATCTCTGAAACATCATTAAGCATTGCTCCATTGGCGCTAGTTTCCATACTCTTGGTTTGTAACTCTCGGTCTATTTTAGCACTTTCCTTGTAGAGGGCAATCAATTGAGGGTCAGTTTCATTTACCAAATTATCCTTTAAGGTTTGGGAGATTTCACTCAGATTTTCTTGATGAGATTCTTTGATATGTGTCATCATAATATCTCCCATTGGTTTATAACCTGAGCCTGAAAAAGTCTTTTTTTCTGGAATGAGTCCAGCCAGACGGCAACCAGCTTTAGTGGCAACGTTTTGGATGTGATAAACCAAATATACATGATTATTTTGCTTGTTGTAAATCCAGCCTAAACCAGCCAAACCAACGGCTGCATAATTACTTTTTAGAGGTGCGTACTGTCCTTTTGCCTCTCCTAAGTCTCTGACAATAGCTCTTATTTTACCTTCTTCGCTCGGAAATTCATACACATCAGCCATGAATCCCTCCGATTCAAAATTCTTGGAGGTGGTTAAATCTCCTTTACTAATTTTAATGCTTTTTGTTTTTTTCGCACTTCTCCAAAAAATCTCTCCCTGCATCATATTATCAAATTTTGCCATTGTGTTGGTGTAATTACCATCACCAGCGGTCATTTCTATGACAACTTTTCCATTCTCCTCCGTATTGACGTAGTAGAGTTGCTTTTTATTCGGTAGTATTGCCCAGTAGTCTAGCTCTTTAGCATCGAAAGGTAATTCACTCATCACTTGCCACTTTTTCAGTAATTCTTTGGGGATGCCAACCACTCCATTGGTTTGATTGATATACTGATGAATTACACTTCCATCACCATCATGAGAACACACCGAAATCATCAAATGGGTAGTTTTAAATACCTCATTTGCTTTCGGAATCGGGTCTGGTTTGACAGCGAAAGATGGATTTTTAAGGTCAATTTCTTTAAATCCTTCTCTGGGATTGATAAATTCGATTGCTTGGGCTTTGCTCTGCATTATCCCAATATAAAGCATAAATACGAGTAATTTCTTCATCATTTATTTACATTTATTGATTACTTCCGTGGCGAGTTTTTTGGCCAAAGTGATGTTTTCATCTTGGTTGGCACTGATGTGAGCTATTACTTGAAATGAAACATTACCTACTAAGACAATCAGACTCTTTTCTTTGATATTCCAAACGGCGGCTTCTCCGATACCTTCTACGGTTTTATAATCTATATTTCCTGTGGACATTTCTTTGCCAATCCCTACGGCTTCATCGGTTGTTTTTGCCCCATGACCTTCTTGTTTAATCTGAGTAGCTGCTTTGTCGAGATTACTATTTTTTTCTGCTTCGCTCACATTTCTGTAAAAGAATACAAAATTTTCCTTCGGAGTCGCTTTTCGAGGCATCATGAATAAATCGTTTCCCACCCATGTCAGTCCAATTTCATTTGACACATTTTGCTCAATTTCTCTTGATAAAAGTTTTATTTTTTCTTTTCGCTCGGCTTTCCATCGGTAAGAATACCTATCCACATTAAATTTTTTGCTCATTAAACCAGGTAGATAATTCATTTTAGCCGTGGCGGGTACTGAATAATATTTATTAATGGTTTCGAGTGGTAAAAGTTGGTTGTATTTCGGCATAAATGACCTAATACAATTTGCAGTGCTTGAAGTGGTATTTTGTGCCATGATGCTGTAAAAATCAAGACTATATATCAGCAACAGCGTGAGGAAAAATAAGCGATATTTTTTCATTATTTTACTTGCTTAAATTTGTAATGTTTGACTTCAAACTGGTACGGGTTATTCTCGTAAGTGAGTAGTTTTACAGAACTATACTTTGAAAAATAATGTGTAATAAATTGATTTTTAGGAACTAGACCACATAAGTTAAATGTATGGGGCAATTTAATGTCACCTTCAAGCAAGCTGAAACCGTACAAAACATTAGCATTTCCAAAGATTTGAGTACTTAAAAATAGCGTATCAACTTCGGCAGATTTTAAATAACTAAGCGTGAAACCCTTAGCTATGATTTGACCTTGCGAACCGTCTATTTTTTTGGTTTGGTTAATTGATTTTAAGAGTTTATGCTTATCTGATTTTTCCAATACTTGATAAATCTTTTGTTTAATCGCCGTTTTTTCACCCTTTTCAGTTTCAGTAAAAATTGTATAAATTCCTTCAGGAGTACCCAAAACTGCTTTTACCATGTCATCGTTGGGAACGTAGAGAAACTGTCCCGTTTGAGGATTATGATAAATCCATATTTCGCTTTTTTCAATGCCATTACCCACCTCATAAATAAAAGCATTAGGAAAATTTAGGATTGATTTTGATGATTGGGCAATTCCTTTAATTGTACATAAAATACAGATTAACAGCAACTTAATATTATTTTTCATTTACTAACATTGATAGGATTGTTCTCTTTGTTGATATTGAAATCAACAAAGATTTTAAATAAACTTCTCATCTAATTATGTGTTTAAAGTTTTATAAACTCTACTCGGCGATTGTTGGCTTTCCCTTGTGGAGTAGTGTTAGGGTCTGAGGGTTGAGTTTCCCCTTTGCCATCGGTTTCTAAGCGGTTAGATTCGATGCCAAATTCTATATTTAACGCATTTTTAACCGAAGCCGCACGGCGTTTCGATAAATCTAAGTTTTGGGTGTCTTCTCCATCTGAATCAGTATGTCCGATAATTTTTACTTTCACAGCCGGATTCTCTTTCAAAACCGTCCCAATTTCTTTTAAAATTCCATACGATTCGGGTTTGATTTTATCTGAATTTATATCAAATAAAATTCCACGAGTAACCAATTTTCCTTCGGTAATGAGCTTATTACGGGTATCGGGTGCACCTACTGCATAGCGAACGTTTGATACCATAAATTCATCGTCATGATCTCTTTCTGTAACATAGTTGACGTAAGAAGCCCCAAATTTGAAAACATTATACTTCAACTTTGCATCAAAAGCCTGCGGAATATCCAATACTTTTGTTTGGTTTACATAGATTCTCAAGCGAGACTTTTGTCGCCAAATAGAAATTTTAGTAGATACTGGCTCTGCTATTTCAGTTGCCTCAAATTGCTCTATGTTGAGTTCCTCATTTTTTCCAATCTCTTCATTATTTTCATACACAATGTATCCACCCGATTTTATGCCAGGTCTCCAATTAAAATATACTCCATTAGTAATGTATTTATTAGCTAAATCTTTTTTAACATTACCTTCTACTGATGATAAGTATAAAGAATAGTTTAGTAGATTATTGGAATTATAGCGAGTCTGTAAATCAAATTCCAAAGTGAAATTTTCTGGCATATCTTTTACATACTCAGGCTGAAAAAAACCATCTTTCGACATCAACAGCCATTTATTCGGATTGCCTTCAACCGTTACGATTTCGGCAGTAGAATTGGTATTCCAACCCAGCGGAAAATCGCCAACATTGGTCGTTGAAAAATCATCAAAAGCAAGTACTTTCTCTCCCGATACAAAATCAAATTTTGAATAGATTTTCATAATTGACTTTGAAGAAGAATTTGACTCTGTTGTATTATCCGATTTTTTTTCTGAACTCGTTGTTTTGCCGTTTTGATTATTTTCCTGATTATCGGTACTTTCTTCCTTTTTTCCAGTCTTCTTTTTTTCTTTCTTCTTGAAGATATTTCCGATTCCCTCCTCAATTTTATCGAATCCTTTATTGATTCCTTCGTCAATCTTGGAATTTGTACGATTTTCAGCTGAACGCTTTGCTGTTTGTTTGGGGTCGATGACTTGTCCAGAAAGACTACTCATTGATATAAATAAAAAGCCAGAGAGAAGAAGTAATGTTTTCATGTTTTAAATTGTTTTTATTTATTTGTGTCTGAAAGCCAAAAAAGTAAACTCATTATGAAATATTTTTTTCTGACGTTTACTTTTTAAGAGAATCAGCACTAAAAAATAGCAGCGGTGATAGACTTAAACTTATTGAAAATAGCAGACCCAAAAGCGATTGAACAAGTTTACAAAACACATAAAAAAGCGTTTATGACTTTCGGTTCTAAATATGGTTTGGTAGAGGACGAACTGTTGGATGTTTATCAAGATACCATCATTGCATTGATAGAAAATATTCGAAAAGGACATTTAAACAACCTTCAAGTAGAGCTTAAAACATACCTTTTTTCGGTTGGTAAATACCTGATATTCAAAAGAATGAATTCAATTAAAAAGACAGATACAATAATTGAAAATCTGCCAAAAGATTTTGTATGGGAAGATTTTGATGATGAAAAGGAAGAGCTACTGTCTAAAATATCTACCAATTTAAAACTATTGGGAGAACAATGTTATAAAATTTTAACGTTGTTTTACTACGAAGAAAAGAAATTGGATGAGATTCAAAAAACACTAAAATATGAAAATAAAGATGTCTTGAAAAGTCAAAAATCAAGATGTTTAAATCATCTAAAAAAACTTTTGAATAAATGAGTTTAGAAAATGAAATATTGATAGAAAAATACTTTGAAAATCAGCTATCAAAGGAGGAAAAGCTAATTTTTGAGGAGAAAATAATTAATGACGAAAGATTTAGCAAGGCATTTGAATTTGAAAGAAACATCAAAAAGAGTATTCATCTTACTGAAAGAGAAGCGTTGAAAGTCATGCTCAAAGGTTTTGATGAAAAACCTCATAGACGAGTAATTTCATTTAGAAATTGGTATTGGCTGAGTGCTGCGGCGATGATTATTTTGGGCGTTTTGTTTTGGTTATCAACTGAAAATAAACCCAATAATGAAGATTTGTACTTGAGTTATTACCAAAATTATCCTAATGTAGTTGAGCCAATTGTACGTGGCGAAGGTAATCAAGGCGATAAAAATGAGGCGTTTAAGGCTTATGAACAAGAAAAATATCAAAAATCAAAGGTACTCTTCCATAATATTTTTGATAAAACTAAAGCTGAGTACGCACTTTTTTACGAAAGTCAAAGTTATTTTGCCTTAGGAGAAACGCAAAAGGGAATTGATATTTTGGAAAATGCATCGTTTACAGATGATAAATATCAATTTAAAACTCAGCAAAAATGGTACTTGGCATTGGCATATTTGAAATTGAATAAGATTGAAAATGCAAAAAAGTACCTCTACATTTTGGCTAAATCTGAAAATATTCAGCAAGAAAATGCGTCGAATCTATTGAAATTGTTGCCTTAATTTTGACCGAAAAACAAATAGAAAAACAGAGAGTATTCCCAAAATTCCGACCACAGTATAAACCAACCAATTCTCTTCTGAAATGGGACTAGGATTACCGTTTAAAACGAAGCCTGCCCAATAATATGGATGTATTTTTGATGGATTATTTTTGATAAAGATTCGTTTTGCTTGTGCTAGTGCTTCAACTTTTGACATTTTATTAGCCAGATTCTGGTAAAATAAAGTCATCAACTCTGCTGTTTCCTTATCTGGAACTTGCCATAAACTATGGATAGATGCTTTTACTCCTGCATAATTCAAGGCACGTGAAATACTCATCAGTCCTTCACCATTTAAAAGATTACCAACTCCTGTATTACAAGCACTTAATACAACTAATTCAGACGGGAAGTTGAGGTTATAAAGTTCGTGAAAGTACATTTTTTCCTCATTCTGAAATATCAAATTTGAATATTCGTAATCGGATTTATTGAGGTTTGAGTGCATCGCTAAATGATGTATTTTGCTCATTCCTACAGTTTTAATAAAATTTGCCTTGGTTGCCTTTTCATCTAAATAAATACTGGATTTATTGAAAGAACTTGCTATTTCTGAAATCTCCCGACCAGTATAAAAAAGTTGACCATTCTCACTTCGATTTAGAGCAATTTTATCGTTATATTTTGGGGCAAAACCTGTTAAATTGAACTTAAAATCATCATTTGTATTGGCATCAATACTCATAAATTTAAGGGCGTGTTCGTAGGATATATTTTTTGATTTTGCTAATACTTCGTTTTTTTCAGTGACTAAGGTTTCAAAGGGTAATGCACTTAAAAAGCTATCTGTTATAAAAGTATAGTTTTTTATTGAATTGATTTTTAGAGAATTAACTAATAGTTGGTAGATTTTTTTTGATTCAATTTGATAGTTAAAGTCAATATTTCTGAGTTTCTCATTATATGCTTTACAAATGGTTTCTATTTGTTTTTTTGAGCCTAATAGTCTGACTTCAATACTTTTCTGATTGATGATATGTGCATACACCGAACTATCAGTGATGGTATATTTTACAATAATATTATCGTCTTTGATTTTTTCTTGGATAGGTTTTAGGCTAAATTCAGACTTTGAAAAGCGTTTTAATTGCGGACTTTGCTTAAAAACTTCTTCATTCAAGCGAATCAATTCTGATTTTAGATTTTGAAGCGTTTGTTTATCTTGCTCTGTTTTTTCGGATTTACGTTCAAAGTCATTGATTTGTAGTTGAATATCATTTTTCTTCGCAATAATTTCTTTCGGGAAATGCAAGTTTTCTTCGTTGCGAGCTAAAAATTGTTTCCATAAATGCTGAGAACTAATTCTTTCCAAAGTGTTGATAGTTTCTTCAATTTCACGATGATGATTACCAATTCTTGCATCGGCATATAATAGACCTTCCTTAATATTTCGTAAATACTGGTCGAGCGTTGGGTTGAAAATTCCTTCATTATAATAGCGTTCAAACATGGCAGAAGCCATTTTATAAAAGCTTTTCATCGTTTTTAAATCCGCTATTTTCTTGCCATTACGCTCATAAATTTGCCGATAAGCTAATCCAGAATGGATAAAAATATTAATGTGATAATAGCCTGAAATATCTCCAAAATCAGCAATAGAGAAAGATGATAAATCTTTGTTTTTATCAGTCATCAATTTATATGCGTATTTTAGGGTTTTAATACTTTCGGCAGGACGATTGAGATTGGCTAACAACTCTGCTTTCAAGACATTTAGGGTAAAAATACTGCTTCCTTTGCCTTGATAAGCCATTGCTTTTAGGCTTTTTTCGGTGTACTTTAAAGCTTGTAAATAATCTCTTTTTTCGTAATAAAGCATAGCATAGCCCGCTTGAGATTTCATTTTATAGAATTCATCACTTGCCAGCATTTCTTGTAATCCATTGTACTTCAAAGCTTTATCATAATATTCTTTGATGCGATAATAATAATAAGCGGCATCATAACTTGATAATAACATTCCTATTTCGCTCTGATACCAACTTTTTGGGGACTTTTTATACAGTTGTTCTATTTGCTGAATATGATATTCTATTTTGACAGGCGTAAAAACTTCACCATAATATCGAATACTGTTTAAATGAAACATTGCACGGGCTTGGGCATCATCATCTGCCCCTTTTGGAATAAATTTACCCTGTTTCATTTTCAAAAAATGTGAATTCATGAGTGCTTCAAACTTTTTTTGAAGTATTCCTGCTTGCACCAAATCGCCGTAGTCTATCAGTTCATAAATAGCATTATTGTAGGCAGTAGATAAAATACTTATATCATCTTGGTAGTATTTTCCCCAAATCTCGAGTGGTTTATAACGGTAGGCGTTGCATTGGCTCATCATATTGGCTTGCCAATAATTATAAGCCAAATTGGTGTAAGCCAAAGCATTGATATAATGATTATTTAAATTATTTTTTTCAAAAATTTGAATTGCCTGTTTGTAACATTTAATTGAAAGTGTGAATTGGGCATTATCAGAGTAATTTTCTCCCAATTGTACATAAATTATTCCTTCGTAAACATTAGTATTTTTTTTACTAAGTAATAAATTATTTAATATTTTGAGAGCTTCATTATGTTTCCCTTCATATCTAAATATCTTAGATTCTGTGATTTTTAACCAAAAACCAAAGCTTGTTTTTGGGTACTTTTTTGGTATTGTGCTGCTAATTTACTGAAGGAAACCTTTGCTTTTTCTAAATCATTTGCTTGAAGGAAAAGATTACATTGAGTATTTTCAAGCATAAAAATATGCTCAAGTTTATTCGTCACATCAGAGCTAACTGCTAACTTTTGTCTCAGTTGAAGTTCTTCCTTGAAGTATCCTGCAAAAAATAGACTATCTGCACTTTTAGATTCAAACGAATTTTGTGCAAAAATCACTTTTGGTATTATAATGAAGTATAATAAAAAAATTATTTTCATCGATTTAAGGAAATTGGATTCAAAGGAGGGATTTAGATTCAAAGCCTTAATGTTCGTAATCATTCATAAGATTAGTTTAAATTTAAAGTATTTTGAACAAATTACCGAATTCCAATTCCAGATGGTAAAAGCAAAAGTGTTTTCAAAATGTTTAATATTATAAAAAATACAAAGCCTAATTAAAAAAAAGGCTGTCTCAAAATGAAGACAGCCATAAATTCTAACTAATATAATTTTCCCACTCAGCAATTAAATCTTTCTTCTTCAACACTCTTGGGAATTTATGTTGTCCGCCAGTTTTACCTTTTGATTCCATAAAATCATAAAATGTTTTTACTGGTAAAACCGTAATTTCTAGTCCTTTTAAAGCATGTTTTCTTTCTACAGGATAATCATCATTGATTTTGCAAAGGGTTTCATCGATGAACTTCAATAAGTCCTGAGCATCAACTTTATCATCTGTACCAACGTACCAATGATGACCGAAAGTTTCTTCTAGTCTTTTACCTACCACAGTAAATTCTCTGACGTCGATGTTGAAATTTTTACAAGCCAATTCAATGGCTTTATTCATATTATCTACCGAAAGGTGTTCTCCACAAAGACTTAAAAAATGCTTTGTTCTACCAGTAATGATAATTTCTGCATTTTTCTTATTGGTAAATTTAATGGTATCGCCAATTAAATAACGCCAAGCTCCCGAAACCGTAGAAATCAACAAAGCGTATTCTTTGCCTTCTTCTACTTCATCAATCATCAACGTTTCTGGATATTGAACCATACTTCCATCTTCATCAAAATTTCGGTCATTAAATGGAATAAATTCAAAGAAAATACCATTGTTTAATACCAATTGCATATCGCTATTGGGATGCGTTTGATATGCCAAGAAACCTTCGGAAGCCAAATAAGTTTCGATATAAGTGATTGGGCGACCTAACAATTTTTCAAATCCTTTCTTATAAGGTTCAAAACTTACACCACCATGACAGTAAATTTCTAAATTTGGCCAGATTTCATGGATGTTTTTCAAATTATACTCTTTGATGATTTTTTCCATCAAAATCTGAATCCATGCGGGTACTCCTACAATAAAACCAATATCCCAATCTTTGGCTTTCTTCGTGATTTTATCAAGCTTTTCACTCCAATCAGCCGTTTCTGCAATGGTTTTACCTGGTTTATAGAAGCGTTCAAACCAAAAAGGGATTTTCCCTGCGGTTATTCCGCTTAAATCACCTTCAAAATAATCACCTTTGTCTTGTAGTTTTGTACTTCCTCCTAACATCAAATAGCCTTTTTCATACAATTGAGAAGGCAAATTTTTATAGGCTGATAAGGCTAAAATCTGACGAATGGAAGTTCTATGAATGGCTTTTACCATATCCTTTGTAACAGGAATATGTTTTGACGAAGCTTCGGAAGTACCCGAACTCAAGGCAAAATACTTTACATTCCCAACCCAAGAAACATTCTTTTCTCCTGCCAAAGTTTTATGCCACCATTCGGCATACATTTTATTGTAATCGTAAACAGGGACATGTTTTTTATATTTTGTATAGAATTCTTTATCGTCTGAAAACAAAGCAGCATTCATAATTTCTTCAAAATGATACTTTTCTCCAAACTGAGTAAAACGTCCTTTGTTCAATAACTTCACAAGGGTTTTACGTTGAAGTTTCGCTAAATTAGATTTTGGGCGTTTCATCAAACTCGTTAACCCAATACCTCTTTTTAAAATATTTCCGACTATAGCCATTTTGAAGGAATTAATACGTAAGAAAAATATTCATTTTGGTACATTAAAACCATTCTTTGATGGTATCAAGTGCTTGATAATCTGTCAAATCAAATTTTGCAGGAACAATTGAAACATAGTTTTCTGCCAAAGCATCTTCGTCATTTCCTCCTGCGGTATCATCATTTTGAAGGAATCCGTCCATCCAATAATATTTTTTGCCATAAGGATCTTGTCTTTCTTGAAAGGTCTCACGGTACAAAGCATCCGTTTGGCGACAAATCTTAATTCCTTTAATCGCTTCATCCGATTTCTTCGGAAAATTCACATTCAAAGCTATACCTTTAGGTAAACCATTTTGAAGTACTTTGTTCGCAATCTGAACGATATATTCTTCCGTATGTGAGAAATCTGCATCAGCACCAAAATCACATAATGAAAACCCAATTGCTGGAATTCCTTCAATCGCCGCTTCAATCGCCGCCGACATTGTTCCACTATAAATCACTGAAATAGAAGAGTTTGAACCATGATTAATGCCAGAAACTACTAAATCTATTTTTCTACCTTTCAACAAAAAGTGTTTTCCGAATTTGATACAATCAGCCGGAGTACCGCTACATTGATAAGCTTCTACGTTTGGTAAAAAATCTTTTACTTGGTTTACTCTGAGGGGTCTGTCTAAAGTAATAGCGTGTCCCATACCAGATTGGTGGCTATCGGGTGCTACTACGACAACCTCCCCGATTTTCGACATAATTTCTGCTAATGTTTTTATCCCTTTCGCCGCTATTGAATCATCATTAGCAATCAATATGAGTGGTTTTTGCATTGTTTGTAAACAGTATTTTAAAATTCTATGCTTGCTGGATCAAATTTAAATTTTGACATTCTAACATTCTAATTATTATCATTAAATATCCAATAATAATACTAAAATATCTTTACTTTTGAATCTCAAATCAAATATAGGTAGTTTTGTTGTGGTGACGAAATTACAATAATCATTCATGTTAAAATTCATAGGGCAACTCATTCTACAATTTTCAGGCTGGAAAGTTATTGATAATACTCCTAAAGGCGTAAAATCTTATCCTCGTGCGGTCATCATCGCAGCACCTCATACTTCCAATTGGGATTATCTTTTTTGCATGGCAGCTATCTATTCTGTAGAACTTCCCATTCGGTATTTGGCAAAAGATTCGCTCTTTAAATTTCCTTTAGGAATACTTATGCGTGCTTTAGGTGGCATTCCTGTCAATAGAAAACAAAAAAATAATTTGGTGGATGAAATGGCTAAATTATTAAGCAATACAAACAAAAACGTACATTTGATAGTTCCTGCTGAAGGAACACGCTCATACACAAGCGAATGGAAATCAGGATTCTATCATATTTCTGTAAAAGCACAAGTACCAATTATATTAGGCTTTTTAGATTTTAAGAAAAAAGAAGCTGGCTTTTTAGATGTGTTTTATCCAACAGGAAATTATGCAAAAGATTTGGTTGCAATTCAAAAATATTACTTGAATATTACACCAAAATATCCTGCGCTATTTTCATTAAAAGACCAAAAAATTGATTAAAATGAGTAATTATAACATCCAAAAAGCTCAATTACAAGATTTGCCCATCATTCAACAAATTGCGAATGAAACTTGGAGACCTACTTACGGAAGTATTTTAACAGAAGAACAAACTTTGTTTATGTTAGAAATGATGTACAGTACGGCATCATTAACGAAACAATTTGAAAGTAATCATTTTTATATTTTTACAGACAACGAAAAACCTGTAGGATTTTCAGGCATTGAAAAAATTGGGGAAATGATAAAACTACACAAGATTTACTTCTTGCCTGAAACACAAGGAAAAGGCTTTGGAAAAATCATGATTGCTGAAATTGTAAAAATAGCGGAAACTGAAAATTGTGAATTCATCGAATTGAACGTTAACAGAAACAACAAAGCAAGAAATTTCTATGAAAAATTGGGTTTTGAAGTATTCAAAGAAGTAGATGTTAATATTGGAAATGATTTCTGGATGAACGATTATGTAATGCGTAAAACCGTTTGATAAGTCAAGTAAATGAATTTAAAAGCCATTAATACCAAAGGAAAACTAAGAATTTATTCAATTTCTAATGAAACCTCTTTAGCCTTGCCGCTCATTGAAGGAGGCATTAGTGCTGGTTTTCCTTCGCCCGCAGCAGATTTTTTAGATTCTACTATCGACCTCAATAAATACTTAATCAAACATCCTTCTACTACTTTTATTGCTATTACAGATGGCGTTTCTATGACAGACGCTGGCATTGCTGATAAAGATTTGCTAATCGTAGATAAATCACTTGAACCATCAGATGGTAAAATTGCGGTTTGTATTTTGAATGGTGAATTTGTTTTGAAACGCTTGAAAGTTGACAAAGACGGCATTTGGCTCATGCCTGCCAACGAAAACTATAAACCTACAAAAATTACAGAATATCACGATTTTGAAATTTGGGGAATTGTTACTTTTTCCATTCAAAAGCATTAAAATATGTTTGCTTTAGTTGATTGTAATAATTTTTACGCATCCTGCGAAAGAGTTTTTCAGCCCAAACTGAGAAACCAACCTATTGCTGTGCTATCAAACAATGATGGTTGTGTGATTTCCAGAAGTAACGAAGCCAAAAAAGCAGGAGTACCAATGGGTGCGCCAGCTTATAAATTCCAAGATTTTTTCGAGAAAAATAAGATTCATGTTGTATCGTCAAATTACGCTCTTTATGGTGATATGAGTAACAGAGTGATGAATCTATTATCAGAATTCACACCAGACATTGAAATTTACAGTATCGACGAAGCTTTTTTGAAATTTGAAGGTTTTGAAAAATACTTCGATTTACAGGAATATGGAAAACAAATTCGTTACAGAGTAACCAAAGGTACAGGAATTCCTATCAGCGTTGGCATTGCCCCTACTAAAGCACTTTCAAAAGTGGCGAATAATATCGCTAAAAAATTCCCAGAAAAAACAGGTAACGTATATGTAATTGATACAGATGAAAAACGTATCAAAGCTTTAAAATGGCTGGCGATAGAAGCTGTTTGGGGAATTGGCTATAAACTTGCCAAACGTTTGAAAGCTGTAGAAATACAAACCGCTTTTGATTTTGTAAATTGTAAAGAAGAATGGGTAAAAAAAGAAATGGGAGTTGTTGGACTTCGTTTGTACAAAGAATTACAAGGTATAAATTGTTTAGACCTCGACGAAGTAGCTG
This sequence comes from Arcicella gelida, assembly GCF_034931025.1. Lineage (NCBI taxonomy): Bacteria > Pseudomonadati > Bacteroidota > Cytophagia > Cytophagales > Flectobacillaceae > Arcicella > Arcicella gelida. The sequence continues at coordinate 97,458 of NZ_JAYGIL010000002.1, forward strand.
ACAAAAGGAACATTGCAACCACTAGAAGTTTTGAAACCAATTATAAAGACTACGAACTTATCAAAGAAAGGATAGTCACTTTTACAGTAAGCTGTGCTGAAAAATTAAGGAAACAAAAAGCTTATTGCAATGCGATTGTAGTTTTTCTTCGTACCAATAGCCATAGAAAAGAATTAGCACAATACAACAGAAGTCACTTTCTGGCTCTACCTTTTCCAACAAATTCCAACATTGAATTAGCCAAATTTGCGACAGAAGCATTAGATAAGATTTTCAAAAAAGGTTTTGAATACAAAAAAGCAGGTGTAATTCTAACAGATTTTAGTCCAGAAGGCTCACAACAGATGAATCTTTTTGAAAACAGTAATCCCAAACACAAAAAACTAATGGAAACTGTTGATAACATTAATAGAAAAATGGGTACAATCAAAGTAAAATTAGCTACACAAGATTTAAAACGTACTTGGAAAATGAAGCAAGAGAAATTATCCCCAAAGTACACCACCAAAATTGCCGATGCAATTAAAGTAAAGGTTTTAGATTTTTAATTTCTCTTGCTTAATCACTTTTCTTTATTGAGCTTTTCCTGAATATTTTTCACGAAATCCAGTGAGACGTTGGCAAGTATTGAACATTGCTCAAAGGTAAGTCCCATATTTAAACCATTGGTAACGGTTTCTATTTTATCAACTAATCTTATCTCTTCAATTTTTTTATTTTCATTTTTAACGGCTAAAGCATTTGCTGAAATTGCCATTTCAAAAGCTAATTTTTGCTCCGCTGTCATAGCTCTTAAATCGACTTCATGTATAGCTTTTTTAAGCCATTCCTCATCCCAAAATGCAGGAAACTGTGATGTCTCTGTAACTGTGTGCAAAGTTTTCATTGTATAAATTAGTTTCTCCAAATCTGTTTGAATATCAGCTATTGGCTTAGTAAACTTAGCTAATTCTATTGTAATAAACGTCATTTGGTCATCAATAATTTCATTTTTATCATTTCTCAATACAGCAATATTATGAAATTGTTTTATTGAAGGAAAAATATTAACAGCCAAAATCCCGATACAATAAATCTTAGACAAATCTTCAAATTTATATGCCCCTTTCTTGACCATCGTATTAAAGCGATGTAAGGCATAAAATTTCATTCGTTGAATAAATTCTGGATAATCACTTAATTGCATTTCTACAACAAAATGGTTATTGTATTCATCAATACAGGCGATGTCATAAATACCACTACGACTATCAATTGTTATAGCATTCATCTCATTTTTAATAAACTCAATTGTTTTAATTGGTATAGGTGAATCAATTAGGGCTTGTAACGCTTTTTTAAGAAAAGTGGTATCTTCTTCATTCCCAAAAGTTACCTTAAAGCCGTAATCAGATAAAATTGAAATAAATCGGCTATTAGCATTATATATTTCCATAAGCTTAAAATTAAAAAAGGTTCTATTTTAATTAAGTAAAAAGAGAGTCTGTTACCCTAATTAATCTACTTCACAAAACTAAATCCACTATCCAAAATTTTCAATACTCTTTGTTTTTTCCATGCTTCTACGTCGTTCATTGCCACTTTTTCAACGATATTTCTTTCGTCTAAATTTGAAATATCTGAACTCCCAGATTCTGACAATACTTGTTCTATTGCCTTTTTTAATACTGCTAAAGAACCACTTAAACCACGATTTACTGCTAAATCTACTCTGAAAGCAATTCCGCCTTCTGTACTCATTATTTGGTTTAATGAATAAGCATTCCCAAAAATTGAAATCATTACCGAAGATGCTACTGCTTTGAAAACGTACTCTTCTAAAGCAATTTCTACTTGCACGCAAATCATAGTTGGTCTGAAAGCACTGGCAATAAATGCACCTGTCAATCTTAAATCGTTGGCTACTTCTAAATATGCTGCATCGCCTTCTTTCGTACCGCCATTAGTTTCCACTTGAAAAATTGGCGTTCCAAAACCTTGAATATCCATTCCATATTGCGTGAAACATTCATTAAAAACATCTTCGTCTCTTTCTTTCAAGCGTGCCAATACTCTTGTAAGCATCGAACCGCTCGCAACAGCTCCTGTAAACTGAATAAAACCAAATGAAAAAATAGCTTTATCATAACTATTTACAGCATCAAAACAGCCTTCATTTTTTGAAATATATTTCAGAATATCTGCATAAAATGGTTCTTGGCAAATATCTAAAAACATATTTTTATTTTCATCAAAGCTAGATTTTCCTGCATAACTTACTCCTCTAGGATTTACTTGATTGGGCGAAGGATAAACATCTCGCATGGTTCCAGTTTGCATAAACCCATCTGGACTTGGGAAACTGATTACATAAGTACTGTAAGAACCTTTGTTTTGTTGCTGTATTTGAAATACTTGTCGGCGTTGAAAAACTGAGCTTCCATAATCGACTGAATTATTAAATGATTCATTGTTTGAGGAATTGTCATCTGAAAAAGAATCTGACGAATCAACTACCAAAACCTGTCCAATAGACAGGTTTGTTGAAGCTAAACCATTCAATTCTGTAAGTTGATCTACAGAAATTCCGTATTTTTTTGAGATACTGTAAAGCGTTTCCTTGGGCTGGACTGTGTGTGTCATTTTGTCATAGTTAGTTTTAAGATTGTAGTTAAAATTAGCTAAAATAAAATTTCGAATGAGTCTAAGTTTAGAATAATTATTAAGTGGTAAATCTTCATCAAAATCAATATTATTTTTTTACATAAAATGTAATATATTTCCGATTATAAAAATAAATTAAATATTTTCGTAATTTAGTAAATCAAAACAGGTATAATATTATCAAATACTCTTTAGTTAAGGAGTCTATTGATTAACGACAAAATATAAGTACGGCTTTTTTTGTCATATTATCCTTTATAAAATCTATCGTTATGTTAAAAAAAATAAGTATTTTACTTAGTCTTTCTTTTTTGATTCATTTCCAATCATCAGCACAAGGAAATATTCACCAAGCTTCAACGGAGTACCAATATCCAACAGATCCATTGGTGAAAGCAAAATTAGAAACTTGGCGAGACCAAAAATTCGGAATGATTATTCACTGGGGTTTGTATGCCGTTCCGGGCATTATTGAATCTTGGGAATTATGTTCGGAAGACTGGATTAACCGTGACAGTACTCAAACCTATGATGATTATAAGAAATGGTATTGGGGTTTGAACAAAAAGTTTAACCCAACTAATTTCAATCCAGACCAATGGGCGGGTGCTGCCAAAGATGCAGGAATGAAGTATGTGGTTTTTACGACAAAACACCACGATGGGTTTTCCATGTTTGATACCCAATACTCTGACTTTAAGATTTCAAACGGACCTTTTGCACAAAATCCTAAAGCAGACGTTGCCAAATATGTTTTTGAGGCTTTCAGAAAACAGAATTTTATGATTGGGGCGTACTTCTCGAAACCAGATTGGCATTCAGAATACTTCTGGTGGAATCGTTATGCTACACCAGACCGTAATGCCAATTATGATATTCGTAAAAATCCTTGGCGTTGGAATAAGTTCAAGGAATTTTCTTATAACCAAATCCAAGAATTAATGACTCGCTATGGAAGTATGGATATTCTTTGGCTTGATGGCGGTTGGGTGCGTCCTTTAGAAACCGTAACGGATGAAGTAAGAGCTTGGGGAGCAGCAATTCCAGCTTTTAGTCAAGAAATTGATATGCCAAAAATCGCTGCCATGGCTCGTAAAAATCAACCGGGTTTATTAGTGGTTGATAGAACTGTTCACGGAGAATTTGAAAATTACAGAACGCCAGAACAAAGTATTCCTGCGACCAAATCCGACACTCCTTGGGAAAGTTGTATTACTTTAGGCGGGGCTTGGGGCTACGTCCCGAATGATAATTTCAAATCTTCTACCAAAGTAATTCATACTTTGATTGAAGTAGTAGCCAAAGGCGGAAGTTTATTATTGGGTGTTGGTCCCGGAGCAGACGGTACTTTAAATGATATTCAAGTGGCTCGTTTAAAAGAAATTGGAACTTGGTTAAATGCCAATGGAGAAGCCATTTATAATACCAGAACTACGGATTTTTACCGTGATGGCGAAACATTTTTCACCAAAGGAAAAGATAATTCAATCTATGCTTTTGTAAGATTGCCAGAAGACCAAGCCATTAACCAAACTATTACTTGGACGGGCAATGTACCAGCAAAAGGAGCAAAAGTAATTTTAGTAAGCGAAAAAGTAGCGGTAAAATGGAAAGCTGAAGGCGATAAAGTAACGGTTACTTTACCTGCTTCTTTCTTGAAAAAGTATAAAAATTATCCAAGTTTGGCTTTTAAATACTAATAATCCAATGAAAAATGCTTTGATTTTATCCATCCCTTTTTTACTATTTTTTCAACAAAACCATGCTTCAACTTTGCCCAAAGTAAATGAGCCAATTATAAAGAAGATAAGTAAAAAATCAGTTTCAGCTCCAAAACCAGTGTATCCAATTCCTACCAAAGACCAATTGGCTTATCAGGAAATGGAAACCAATGCTTTTATCCATTTTACAACGAATACTTTTACAGATTTGGAATGGGGAAATGGCGATGAAAGTCCAGCGATATTTAATCCAACGTCTTTGGATGCGAACCAATGGATAAGTACCTTAAAGGAAACTGGTTTCAAAGGAGCAATTCTTACTTGTAAACATCACGATGGTTTCACGCTTTGGCCAAGTAAGTTTACAGAGCATTCTATCAAAAACAGTCCTTACAAAGGTGGGAAAGGCGATGTAGTAAAAGAAACGGCAGAGGCTTGTAAGAAGTTTGGGGTAAAATTTGGCGTTTACTTATCTCCATGGGATAGAAACCATGCTGATTATGGCAAACCTGAATATATTACTTATTACAGAAACCAGTTGAAAGAATTGTTTAGCAATTATAAGCCTGTCTTTGAATTATGGTTTGATGGTGCGAACGGCGGAACTGGCTATTACGGCGGAGCAAGAGAAGCACGCAAAATCGACGGGAAAACCTATTACGATTGGCAAAATACAATTCCGCTGGTAAGAAAAATGCAACCTGATGTTATCTTTTTTAGCGATGCTGGACCAGAAGTACGTTGGTGTGGAAACGAAAAAGGTATTGCAGGCGAAACCAATTGGAATAATATTACGCCTGATACTTTGTATGCAGGAAAAGCTGGAATCGAACAATTATTGAATACTGGCTCAGAAAATGGTACGGCTTGGATTCCGAGTGAAATAGATGTTTCAATTCGTCCGGGTTGGTTTTATCATGCCAAAGAAGACGATAAAGTAAAATCTGCGGAACGATTATTTGAAATTTATTTGAGTTCAGTAGGTAGAGGTTCAAATTTATTATTGAACATTCCACCAGACCGCCGTGGACTTTTCCATGAAAATGATGTAAAAGCCTTGAAAGGTTTTAAAGCTTTATTGGACAAAGAATTTAAAACGAATTTAGCCTTAAAAGCCAATGTTAAAGCAAGCGAGGTTCGTGGAAATGCCACTCAGTTTTCAGCAAAAAATGCGGTTGATGGCAACAAAGAAACCTACTGGACAACCGATGACGAAAAGAAATCTGGTAGTTTAGAAATTAATTTAGGAGGAAACAAAGCCGTAAAATATGTACTCTTACAAGAATACATCAAACTCGGACAAAGAGTAAAAAGCTTTACTGTAGAAGTTTGGAAAAATAACGCTTGGCAAGAAGTTGCCTCTGCAACTACGATTGGTTATAAAAGAATCTTAAAATTAGATGGCGTTGAAACCAGTAAAGTTAGAATCAATATCAAAGATGCAAAGGCTTGCCCTGTGATTTCAAATGTGGCGGTTTATTAGGCTTTCGGCTGTCAGTCATCAGATTTCAGCTTTGAGATTTTAAAAATGTTACACGACTGGTTTTTAAACAATCAGTCGTTTTTTTACGCTTGATTTTAGTTCAAAGATTAAATTAGTTAGATGTAGCGGCAACCCTTGCGGTTGCCAATCATTATCTTACACATGGCAACCGCAAGGGTTGCCACTACATTTATATTTTTATGAATAATTAGTCAATTACAATTTGAAAAATCACTCATTCACTAACTCACTCATTCACAATTAAATGAAATCCCTAACCTTACTTTTCCTATGTTTTTCGTTCAGTGTGTTTTCGCAACCGAAAGCAACATTGGTGAAGGCTGAAAATATTTTCAATGTCCCTCCTACTCCTGCTTGTCATGCTTCCACGATTGTTGAATTATCTAAAAATACCTTCATGGCTTCGTGGTTTGGTGGTAAATATGAAAGTAGCCCAGACGTTGGAATTTGGATTGCTTTCAACGAAAAGGGCAAATGGAGTGAAGCCCAACAAATTGCTGATGGAGTAATCAACGATACGCTAAGATACCCTTGTTGGAATCCAGTTTTATTCAAAACCAAAGCAGGTAAACTTTTACTTTTCTATAAAGTAGGTAAAAATCCAAGAGAATGGTGGGGAATGAAAATGACCTCAGACGACAACGGTAAACATTGGAGTAAAGCAGAAAAACTTCCAAATGGAATATTAGGACCAATCAAAAACAAACCTTTTCAGTTAGCTAACGGAGAGATACTTTATCCTTCAAGTACCGAAAGTTTGGATGAAAAAGTATGGAATATTCATCTTGAGAAATCAGATAAAAATGCTAAGACCTTTAAAAAAATCAATATTGCTTGCGATACTTTTGGCGTAATTCAACCAAGTATTTTACAATATTCAGAAAATAAATTACAGTTACTTTGTCGCTCAAGACAAAATGCTGTCGTGCAAACTTGGTCGAGCGACAATGGAAATACTTGGTCGCCATTAACGCTTACAAATTTGCCAAATCCAAATTCTGGAACAGATGCCACTACTCTAAAAAATGGTTTACAGATATTGGTCTATAATCCACTCAAAAAAGGAGCAGATTGGTTTAATGGTCGATATAAATTGAACGTTGCCGTTTCAAAAAATGGCAACGATTGGCAAGATGTTTATACTTTAGAGGATGAAAAAGAAGGCGAATTTAGCTATCCAGCCATTATTCAAAGTACAGACGGATTAGTACATATTACTTATACGGCTAATCGAAAAAATATTAAACATATTGTTTTAAAAATTGATTAACAGTCTTTCAACAAAAAAGGTGTTGCCGATTTGAGCAACACCTTTTTGTTTTTAGCGACGACGTCCACCTCCACTAAAACTTCTTCCTCCACCGCCTCCAAAACTACTTCTATTTCCTCCGTTAAAGCTTCTATTTTGATAACTATTATAACTGCTGCTATTACTTTGTCGGTAATTTTGATTACCACGATTATAATTTCCGTTGCTTCGATAAGCATTATAATAATTGCGTGAACCAGCTACCATGCCATTATTCACATAACGTGGCTGACGAACAATTACGTTACGATAGTAATTTCCAAAATGGTTGTATAAATAAGGATAATTCATGTAATATCCTCCATTAAAAAACCAATTTGAGAAACCAAAAGCAGGAAAAAAAGCTGGAGTAAAAACCATTCATTTAACCGAAAAACCAGAAGACAAACCGAAACTTCCCCAATAAGCACTCGGATACCAAAGTGCTGAACCGTACCAATAAGGATAACCAAACCAATAGGAATATGGATTAGCATAGCCATAATTATAATTGCTACCGTAGGCTACTTGTCCATTTGGTAAAATATAGCCGTTACTTCTAGCAAAATCTTGTGCAGCTTGATTTAACTCTTGTTTTGCTTGAGGATTATTTGCTAATTCTTTTTTATAAGCTGCCATTTGAGCTTGATTCTGCACTGCCAAACTATCATGTAAACTTGCCAATTGGCTTGTAAAACCATCTTTATCAGCTAAATATTGCTGTCCTAATTTAGTTGTCAAATCAAGATTATCTGTCAATAAAGCTAATACATCTGGATATTGAGCAAGTTTTCGGAAAGCATCTTGGGTTGAATTATCCAAATTTTGAATCGCTTTATCGAAACTTTCTTGGGCTTGACTATTTAATTTATCAGCTTCAATCAAATCATCTTTGTGATGACGATACAAGCGCCAAGCTGCTGTTTCTAGGTTTTCGTCATTATTAGGCAATAGCTTTTTGATGTCGTCTCTGCTTTGTCCTGAAGGTAAAGTAGCTAAAGTATGGGCTAATTCAGGAAAACGAGTAAGTTCATAAAACCACCCTTGCTTTTTCTGGCTAAAGTCACTGATAAGTCCTTGAAAAGAAGCTTGTGTTTGGTTTTTCTCTTGCTGTAATTGAGAAAGCGTTTGTGGATATAGACTCGCCAATAAAATTGCCTGACGCACATCTGCATTATAAGACGCAACAGAATTCTGCATTCCTTTATCAGTTTCAAGTTGATTGGCTTGGCTAAAAGCATTGATATTAATGGATAATATAATTGCCATTAATAATGAAGTAGGAAGAATCCAACGCAATTGTGCGATTCTTCTAGTGGCTGTGCCACCAAAAATCATGTTAGTTTTCATACTCTCTTTCTTTATTAAACGTTGTTTTAAATCAAATACTGCAATGTTATTTTTCCTCAATCCGACCATCTTATAAATAATAATTTGCATAAAATGCTATGTATTCAGAAAGACTTTAGAAAAATTTGATGTTAAAAGGAAACGTTTTTTCAAAGATGAAAGAGTATGAATTAATGCTTATTAAGTGGTTAATCAAATAAAAAACGGACATTCTCTCCGCTTTATTTTGAAATTGTAACAAAATTATTTTCTAAGCAAATTCTAATCTTAGATTAAGCTGACATTAAGTTGCGAGATTCAACTTTACATCGTCAAAAACGATTTTACCTCAACGTTTAATTATTTTCCAACCTAAAAACTCATACAATTATGGATACATTAGCAGTTCAGAAAATACTTGTTCCGATTGACTTTAGTGATGCTTCAATGAATGCACTTCATACAGCTATTAGAATGGCAAAACGCCAACATGCACAATTAATTTTAGTCCATATCATCAATATCAACCCATTATTAGATATTGACAGTGATAAAATGATTAATGATTTAAACGTACAAAATCATGTAGATACACATCAAAACAATCTTAGAAAATTAGCAGATAAAATTACCAACGAAGAGTTCATTGATTGTAGAGTTTGTATCAGAACAGGCTTAGTACACATTGAAATTGTGAGAGCTGCCATTGACTTTTATGCCGATTTAATAATAATGGGAAAACAAGGCGTTTCAGGTATTAGCGAATTCTTGATTGGCTCAAATACATTTAATGTATTGAAAAATGCTGTTTGTCCAGTCTTGACGATACCTTCACATCAAAAATTTGAAGATTTCAAAACAGTAGTATATCCTATTCGACCAGTAACTGGTGCTATAGAAAAATATGATTTGGCTAGAAATATTATTCGAGAAAACAATGCCGAGTTAGTAATAATTGGTTTATTAGAAAATACTGATAAAAAGAGTTTTGAAACGCTCAATACTGAAACGGCACAGCTTAATAAAAAGCTCAAAGAAGATAAAATGGAAGCACAAACTTATTTTTACTTTAGCAATTCTATTGCTGAAAAAGTACTGGAAAAAACAAGTGATTTCATGGCTGATTTATTAATAATTACTGCTACAATCGACCGTCAAATTCAAGATTATGTGATAGGCCCCTTTGCTAAACAAATTCTTCATTATGCAAGAATACCTGTATTATCAATTCGTTCGAAGTCTTCAAAAATTGTAGATAAAGGTTCAGTTGATAGCCCTGATAATCATTATCCTGTATCAATGCTTGGAATTATATAATAAAATCAGCACAAGAACCATTAATTAGTTATAATTTAATTATCAAATTATCCTCAGAGTGATTAATACCACCTTAAATTTCTAAAGTCATGGAAAATCTTAGTATCAACAACATTTTAGTTCCTATTGACTACAGCAAAACATCATTAAATGCACTGGATTATGTTGTCAATTTGAGTCACAATTATCAATCAACACTCCATTTATTACATATCATTGACCCTGATACTTATCTGAGTATTACAGAAAATGGATTAGAACTTGATTTAAGTCAAGAAAGTATTATCCAAAGAGAAAAAAAGAAATTGGCAAAATTGGCTGACTCGATTGCAGAAAAAGAGCAATTAACTGTTTATTGCCATTGTATAGTAGGAGAAGTAGTCAGAGAAATTATTCACATCGCCGAACAAATTTCGGCTGATTTGATAGTAATGGGTACGCATGGCATTTCTGGTTTCAAATCATTTTTTATGGGAACGAATGCTTTTGAGGTAAGTAAAAAATCATCTTGCCCGGTACTCACAATTCCTAATAATAAAAAATGGAGAAATTTTGAAAAAGTACTTTTCCCCGTTCGAACAATTCCGAATGCTTTACATAAGTATGAATTCGCAAAAAAAATTATCGCTAAACACCAATCAGAATTGATTATTTTGGCTTTGTTAGATAACGATAATGCGAAAAAAACAAATTACTTAGACGAAGAATTGAAATCTTTGAATGAAAAATTAGTGGAAGATAATATCAATGGTTATTCTATTTTCACTTATACAGATTCGGTTGCTTACACAGCCCTGAAAAAATCGGATGAATTAGAAGTAGATTTGATGATAATTACGGCAGATTTCAATTACTCAATAGAAGATTATTTTGTAGGTCCTTTTACTCAGCAAGTGCTGAATCATGCTAAAATTCCTATTTTGTCGATTAGACCACAGGAAAGTACTTTAGTAACTGAAAAAATATTAGTTAATGAAAATCATGATAAGCAGTAAATAGAAGACAAGCTTCATTCCGATTTTTTAAAATCACAAAAATCGGAATGAAGCTTGTTTTTATTCAATATTAATATCCACGTGCTAAATTAGCAATATTTACCAAAGTTTCTCCTTTTTCAAATCTTTCAAGATTTTCGGTAAAAAACTTAATTTTATCCAAATTTTCCTCAGCCCAACCACCAGAAGTATGTTGTGTTAGCAAGACATTTGGCATTTGCCAAAGTGGATGTTCAACAGGAATGGGTTCTTTTGCTGTTACGTCCAAAACTGCTCCATAAATTTGGTCATTTTTCAACATTTCAATCAAAGCTTCTTCATCTACTGCCGAACCTCTTCCTACATTCACAAAAAGCGCTGAGGATTTCAATAATTGTAAACGAGTTTTATTCAACAAACCGATAGTTTCGGGCGTTTCGGGCAAAGTTGCTACTAAAATATCAGTTGTTGGTAAGTACTCATCCAAATTTACTACCGTTTTAGAATCCAAAACCGTAGTTTCACAATTAAAACCAACCAATAAATCCTTTACTTTTTGTCCGATAGCACCTGCACCCAAAACTAATACTTTTGCATTACTCAATAAATGTAAACTTGAACGCAAAGGAGTACCAATCCATTTAGATTCAGTTTGTAATTTTGATAAATGTGCAACACCTCGATACATCGCCAAAATACCTGCCACAGCAGTCTCTGCTACTGATTGCCCGAAAAAACCTTTCAGGTTTGTAATCTGGAAAGTATAGTTTTCTAATTGTTGGTAAGGGTCAAGACCAGCCGAATGTAATTGTAACCATTGTAATTTACTGGTTTTTTGTGCCCAAGCCAATGGCACATTTCCAAAGCAAATTGTTGAACTCAGAAATTGGTCTTCTCTATTCTCAAGTGAGATTTCTTCTCCGATAACAAGTTCATATTTCCCTGCTAGTTTTTCTTTGATAACTAAAACCTCACTGGCTTCAAATTTTGTATGAATGTATATTTTCATTATAAAATGGTTGGTTTCAATTTCTATGGTATTATGTCAGTTTAGGAAAACATTATCTGCTACTATGACAATTCAAAAAAGCAGTTCTGCCATTATGGCACAAAAAATCCCTAAAAAAACTACTGGCATCAAGATTGTTGAAAGTAAGGAAATCTCTATCTGTTGATGCAATGACTTAAAAGATTCAATGCTTAAACAGAAGAACAAAAATAGGTAAACATTCTTGTAAGCCTCTTTATTGTAAAATTAAAAATCTTATTCATATACTTAATTAAAATTAAAAATGGGAAAAATTATCGGTATTGACTTAGGAACAACCAACTCTTGCGTATCAGTAATGGAAGGTAACGAGCCAGTCGTAATCGCTAACTCAGAAGGTCGTCGTACTACACCTTCAATCGTTGCATTCTTAGATAATGGTAACGGTGAACGTAAAGTAGGTGACGCTGCCAAACGCCAGGCTATCACTAATCCTAAAAACACAGTTTCTTCTATCAAACGTTTCATGGGTAAACGTTATTCAGAAGTAGGAAGCGAACTAAAAACAATTGCTTATACTGTTGAGCAAGGTTCAAACGATACTCCACGTGTTCGCATCGGCGACCGTCTTTATACGCCTCAAGAAATTTCGGCGCAGATTTTAACGAAAATGAAACAAACTGCCGAAGATTATCTTGGACAGACTGTTACTGAAGCTGTTATTACTGTTCCAGCATATTTTAATGATGCAGAACGTCAGGCTACGAAAGAAGCTGGACAAATTGCAGGTTTAGAAGTAAAACGTATCATCAACGAACCTACTGCGGCAGCTTTAGCTTACGGTCTTGACAAAGGCGGTAAAGATATGAAAATCGCTGTATTCGACTTAGGTGGTGGTACTTTCGATATTTCAGTATTAGAATTAGGTGATGGCGTATTTGAAGTAAAGTCAACTGACGGTGATACTCACTTAGGTGGTGACGACTTCGACCAAGTAATCATTGAATGGTTAGCAAACGAATTTAAAAACGACGAAGGTGTTGATTTGCGTAAAGATGCAATGGCTCTTCAACGTTTGAAAGAAGCTGCTGAAAAAGCAAAAGTAGAATTATCTTCAAGTGCTTCTACTGAAATCAACTTGCCATATATCTTCCCTGTGGACGGTATGCCTAAACACTTAGTACGTACTTTATCTCGTGCTAAATTTGAGCAATTGGCTGATTCATTAATCCAAAGAATGCTTGAGCCTTGTAAACGTGCGATGAAAAATTCGGGCTTTACAAACTCTGATATCGACGAAGTTATCTTGGTAGGTGGTTCAACTCGTATTCCAAGAGTAGTAGAAGAAGTAGAGAAATTCTTCGGAAGAAAACCTTCAAAAGGTGTTAACCCTGACGAAGCTGTAGCAATCGGTGCGGCTGTTCAAGGTGGTGTTTTAACGGGTGAAGTAAAAGACGTATTATTATTAGACGTTATTCCTTTATCGTTAGGTATCGAAACAATGGGTGGCGTTTTCACTAAATTAATCGAAGCTAACACAACAATTCCTACGAAGAAATCTGAAACATTCTCGACTGCTTCAGATAACCAACCTTCAGTAGAATTGAACGTATTACAAGGTGAGCGTCCATTAGCAACACAAAACCGTTCATTAGGACGTTTCCACTTAGACGGTATTCCACCAGCACCACGTGGCGTGCCTCAAGTAGAAGTAACTTTTGATATTGATGCTAACGGTATCCTTCACGTATCTGCAAAAGATAAAGGAACAGGAAAAGAAAGCAATATCCGTATCGAAGCTTCAAGTGGTTTGACGGATGCAGAAATCGAAAAAATGCGTCAAGAAGCGAAAGCTCATGAAGCAGAAGATAAAGCTGAACGTGAAAAAATCGAAAAAATCAACCAAGCTGATTCATTGATTTTCCAAACAGAAAAACAATTGAAAGAGTACGGCGAGAAACTTTCGGAAGGAAATAAATCAGCGATTGAAGGAGCTTTAGCAGAATTGCGTACTGCACACGGTTCACGTGATGTAGCTTCAATTGACTCAGCGCTTGAAAAATTGAACAACGCTTGGGCAGCAGCTTCGCAAGAAATGTATGCACAAAGTAGCCCAGAAGGAGCTCAACCAACTGGTGATGCAGGTCAACAAACTGCTGATTCAGGTTCTTCTTCACAAGCAGAAGATGTTCCTTTTGAGGAAGTGAAATAAGTAATAGCTAAAAAACAATAAAAAAAGGCAGGAAAATTCCTGTCTTTTTTTATTTATTAAAGGAAAAAATATAAATTAGTATAATGACAAATTTAGCTGCCAAGTAACTTGTAAAAAATAATAAAACCCAATATGAAAATTATTACTATTCACGGAATTAGAAGAGAAAAAAGATGGTACAACGACTTAAAGAATTTACACATTTGGAGTCAACAAAAAATCGAAGTAATACCTTTTGAGTATGGTTATTTTAGTCTTTTTCAATTTCTATTACCGTGGAAAAGGAAGTCTGTGTATAATAAATTTTTAGAATTTTATAAAAAAAATGTAGAACAAAATGAACCAGCACCAAGTCTTGTATGTCATAGTTTTGGAACTTTAATTTTTTTCAATTGCTTAAACAAACACTCTTCATTAAAATTCGACAATGTGATTTTGTGTGGTAGTATAGTTGACCCTCATTTAGATTGGGACAGCTATTTTAAGAATGGACAAATAAAAAGAGTTAAAAATGATTATGGAATTGATGATTGGGTAGTTAATTTATCAAGTTTTGTAATTAAAAATTGTGGTGCCAGTGGTAAGAATGGATTCGAAAATATTCCTCAAAGCTTAATTAAAGATAAGAAATTCATACAAGAAAGAAATTATTTTAATCACAGTGATTATTTCTACACCCCCCACATGGAAAAGAATTGGGTAAAATTTTTACTGGAAGGTTCAGTGAAATTTAATTTTAGAAAAGATATTTTACGTGATGATATTATTGAGAGAATCTATGAAAATGAAAAGGAAAATGATGTAGAAGTCTCAAAAATTGTATTCAAATCTAGAGTCGATTTCTTCAAAACAACTGGTAATTACTATGGAAGTTATACAATGGATTGTATTAACAAACAAAGTTCAATTTTAAATTGGTATAGAATAACAACAACTGCGGATTCTATTGAAGATGCCAAAGAGATGGGGTTTTCCGCTTTTGTAAATAATCAAAAAGCTCAGATAGAATTAGAAGATGAAAAAATATGGAAAAAGAATTTTAAAATTGGTCTTCTAGATGGCATTCAACCAGAAGAAACATTTAATTTAAACTATCGTTTTACACTAAGAAATACTATGAACAAAAGAGGTGATACTGACCATTATCTAACAAAAAATATAAAATATGTAGATATCTATATTAACTTTAAAGAGACTTTAACTGCTCCAACATTTATTTTTATTAAGAATCAAATTATAATACATTCTATAAAAGCTCAAAAAAAAAATGAAAAAGATAATTCAATAACTTATTGGCTAAACCATTATAACGAACAAAATTTTGATGGCATAATTTTTTATTATGAAGGTATTGTTGTAGAAAACCATCCTCCTAAAGTAAAAATACCAATTCAAAACATGAAAGATTATTTTATAGAGTCTTGTTCAGAACAAGATATAAAGCATATTTATGCAATTGAAAGTAAAATTGAATTTGAGAATGGAGCATCTGAAGCTACTCTATTAGAGAGAAGAAAAATGTTCAATCAAGGTTTTTTAGTCTTAAAAAAAGGCAATAAAATATTAGGCTACATTGAAACAACTATTTGGAAGTATAGAGATTTTGAATCATTTGATGAGATTAAAAATTTTCCTGTTTTTCATAATTCAGAGGGAGATACTTTGTACGTAATATTCCTCGCAATTGATGAATATGAAAGGTTAAAGGGATATGGTTCAGCATTATTAAAGGCTGTCGAAAATACAATATCCCAACACTATAATATTAATAAGATTGTTCTGGTAGCAAAAGATGGCTTAGTCAAGTTCTATAAAAATAATGGGTATAAAGAGGTTAAGGAATTACCACATTTCTTAAAAAACAGGAATTATAAATCTGTTTTAATGGAAAAAAATATTTCTAATAATTCAAAAAACAAGAAAATTAAATTTAGGGAAGGAAGTCAAAAAAGGATTATTGAAAAAATTGTAGAACATAATAAAATTTAGAGCCACCTCCAACTATCGTAGTATTATACTACTCACGCTGTTCGAGATGTTCTAAAGAGCATCTCGAATTATTAATAAAAAGGACTTCTAGTACGATAAAACTTACCCACTAGCAAAAGTAAGTGTTAAGTAAAGCGTTCATTATACTAAACTTTACTATAGTTTGAAATTGAAGTAGATAAATATTAAGCTTTCCTAAATCTCTCATTTTACCCCAACTAGCTGTTAAGCGAAGCATCACTTGTGCTAAACCTTAATTCAGTTTGAAACTGAATTAAACAAAGGTCTAAGACACAGTCTTGAACGAGCTTCTGAGGAAAAGTAAAATAGCTCTGCGGAAAAATATTTATGGATTGTGGAAAATTCAAAGCCTTCTGAGGAAAATATAAATGGCTCAGAGGAAGATTATTTTTGAGTTGTGTAAGATTAAATATGAATTGCGGAAAATGTAAATGCCTCTGAGAAAAATAAAAATAGCTCTGCGGAAAAATATTTATGGATTGTGGAAAATGCAAAGCCTTCTGAGGAAAATGTTACGGCTAATTTTTTATAAAATCACCAATCTCCCATTTTACCATATCAATATGGCTAGATGGGAGATTTTTTATTGCCAATTTTTCTCTATTTTTGAATGAATCAAATAGAAAACTAAATCACACAAACAAAATACCTCTGTCTAACAAACATGGAAAGTGAAAACTTAAATTATCCTAATCAAGCAAATAATACTAAAGAACAAGAAATTTTACTGGAAAGAGTCGATAGGAAATATGCAGTGGAGGAATTCCTAAACCTAATTGGTTACGAACGAGGTTTGTTGTTTACCGTTCGTGAATTGTTGCTTCGTCCTGGTAAACTGGTTCATCATTATCTCAACACTGATAGAAATGCTTGTACCAAGCCTGTTACTTTTTTGATTCTCTGCTCGGTGGTTTATAGCTTAATTACGGGTTATCTAGATGTTGATGTACTCAGCGAAGAACAACTAAAGAAACAATACGGTACTACTGGAGGAAATAGCGTGATACTTTGGATTCAGAATAATTACGGATATGCCAATATTTTGATGTTAATTTTTATAGCATTCTGGACGAAGATTTTTTTCAAAAAGTATTCTTATAATATTTATGAAATCGGCGTAATGCTATGTTATATCATGGGTGAAGGGATGTTATGGTTTTCGGTGCATCCTATTATTGCGAAGTTTGTTACCAATACTATTTTTGATACAGTCTTTTATTCTGCTATTTTGTTATATGTTGCTTGGGCTATTGGACAGTTTTTTGGTGGAGGTTTTAAAAATTACTTCAAAGCTCTCTGTGCCTATTTAATAGGCTTTGTCTCGTTTGAAATCGTAGCGATACTAATAGGTGTGGCGATGGATTTAATGGCAAAAAAAATATAATTATAGAAAACAAAAAATCCCATTCTACTTAATCAAAAGTAAAATGGGATTTTTATTATATCACTGTAAATTAAATACTTCCAATTGGGAAGCTTACTCCTACATTGATTCCTAAATTTCTGTTCATGCTATTACTTGTGGTTGATTTAGTCGCATCTGTTAAACCTAAGCCATAACGAGCATCTACGTTCAACCAAATTTTTTCCGCTAAAGCATAATTAAAGCCACCGCCGAAAGTCACACCCAAATCTGAACTTGAGTAAAACTGTCCGTTAGGGTTTAGATTATTGCCATCCTTATCTTTTGCGTTTAATAGGAAGTCAACGTGTGGGCCAGCAAATAATTTAGGACGAAATGAACCTACTTTATTTCCACCATTAAAATAATAAGTAAATAAAACAGGTACTTGGATATAATTTAAGTTGATAGAATTATCAGTGTTTTTGAGTTTCGCACCCAATTCACTGTATAAAACCTGTACTCCTACACCAAACCACTCTTTGCTACTATAATTTAAAAATACTCCTGTGGCTAAACCCGTTTTAGTAGAAGTATTTGAGTTGGAAGATAAATTAGAGAAATTTACACCAGCCGATGGACCGAAAGATAAATTTTGAGCTTTTGATAAGCTAGCTACTAATAAAATAGCTACGATGAATAATCCTGATTTCTTGTTCATAATTTTAAAGAATAATTGAATGATAATTGATTACGATAAATAACTTCAAAATATCATTCCATTCTTTAAAACTTGTCTTTTGTTGAGTAAAAGACATAGAAATTCGAAAATTTTCCTCAAAATTCCCCAAAGTGTATGCCCATTTTATCTGTTATGACTAGTTCATTTTTCGATTATCTCACAGATTGATAGACAAGTAAAGCAACAGATTGAATTTTAATCCCTAATTTTGCACCCGAATAATATTTTGCAAAGTATTAACAGGTGTTTAATGCGGTTATTCACATTTTGACAAATTCATGAAAAAAATCAATTCTTATAGAACATTATTTGGTGCAACAAAAACAACTGAGCTTTCCGAATTAAAAAAAACATATAGAAATTTAATCAAAGAGTGGCATCCTGACAAAATTCAAGATAATGAAGAGTTACAAGCTCAGGCGGCTATTAAAAGTAAAGTAATCATCGAAGCTTATAATCTTTTGGTGGCGATTGCTCCTGAAACGCAAGCAGCTAATTTGGAAGAATATACTCGTATCACTACGACTTCTATCATTGAAGATTTTGATTATAAAGACGAAACTTTAAAAATCATTTTTCAAGATAATGTAGTTTACGAATACTTTGGTGTACCTAAAAATACTTATGTAAAATTAGTGAATGCTCCGTCTTTGCCAAGATTTGCCAAAAGACATATCTATCATTCATTTACGTATAGAAATGTAAGTAAATAATTTATTTGGGGAGTTTTTAGCTCCCCAAATAATATTTTCTAAACAAAATTTAAGCTATCAAAACGCTTACCAAGTATTAATTCGTCATTTACTCCTAACCAATTTCGTAAAAGAGTAGCGTAAATTTTACGGAAATCTACAGAGTATTTCAAATCTCCTTCATCTAAATCTGTCAGATTGGGTGCTTCATTCATTACTTTGTCTGATTTTAGCTTTCCTCCCATCAAAAACACATTATTGGCTGTTCCGTGGTCAGTTCCTCCGCTGGCATTTTGTTTTACTCTTCTGCCAAATTCAGAGAAAGTCATCAGCAAAACATCATCCAACTTATTGTTTTGTTTCAGCTCATTCAAAAACACATCCATTGTTTCGGCATAATTTCTCAATAAACGCTCTTGCTGACCAACTTGATTGACATGCGTATCAAAACCAGAAATACTGACATAATACACATTGGTCGGCATTCCTGAAAGTATCAATTCTGAAATAGTTTTTAGTCTTTGCCCTAATTCCCCATTTGGGAAACTCGCTTTTGTTTGATAAACCTTCGATTTTGTGTGTAAATACTCTGCCGAAGAAGCTGTTTCTGCCAAGGTTTTATACAAATAACTTACATTATCTGAATGCTCTGCTGGCTGAGATTTTGCAATTTTAGCAATAAAATCTCCATGTACTTGTCGATATAATTTTTCAGGTTCTAATACCGAAAGTGCTTTAAGCTTCTCTCCTTTCATGGCTAAACTCAGAGTATCATCAATTTCCAACGCTTTGTAAGAAGCACAATTTCCCGTACAATTAGCATCCAAATATCGCCCTAACCAACCCGTTTGTAAATATTGGTCAGCATTAGAAGCCGTCTGCCAAATATCCATTGAACGAAAATGAGAACGATCTGGATTTGGATAACCAACGTTATTGATAATACGCATAAAACCGTTGTCGTACCAAGAACGTAACTTTTCCAAAGCTGGATTCAAACCAATTTCATCATTCAAATTCAATACTTTATCTCTATTAATAGCGATTGTCGGACGCTCACGATAGTAAATATCATTTCTAAAAGGAATTACAGTATTGAGTCCATCATTTCCACCCGACAATTGAATGATTACTAATATTTTATCGGAATTACCATTTAGACCTAAATGTTGCTGCTCAAAGGCTTTCAAGAAATTCGGAATCATTAAGCCACCAGCGGTTGCCAATGCCGAACGTTTGATAAATTCTCTACGATTAACCATAGTATTTCGAATTAGTTAATTTAAAACTTAACACAATTGATATTCAGGAAGCATCATTAACGCTAAAACCATTTTTTTAATGGCTTCGGGCTGATTTTCCTTTTCCATTTTGGCTATAAATCCTTTTTTGAGTTCTTCGCTGATAGAAACCTGTAAGAAATACTCCTCTAATTCATCCAATAATTCTTTGCGATTTTCTTGTGTAAACTGTTTTGAAAATACTTCCCAATTCATCGTTGTTTCAAGCGTATTCTTCTTTCCTTTTTTGGTTTGAAAATCTGTATTGACATCTCCATCGGATTTAGCAACTGTTCTTACAATCGAATTATTAAAAGCTAAATAAGGCAACTGCATCCTGAAAAGTAAACTTGAACTATCAATCCAATTTTTTCCACCAGCCCAACCTGCCACATTTGGCGGATAAAGTATTACTTGCCCCAATACTCTCTGAATAAATAATAAAGATTGCTTTTCAACAAAATGAGAACCAGTACTTCTTTGTAAACTGACCAGTAACTCAACAGGAGATTTGATATGAGTACCGATATTTTTAACATCATAAAACCATGAACTCGTGAAAATTGTCTCCATCAAATCTGAAATATCATAGTCATTTTTGTAGAAATGTGCAGATAATTCTTGGACGATTTTTGTATCAATTTGTTCGTTGACGAAGTTTTTATAGATTTTACTAACAATGAAATTTGCGGTTTCTTTTTTAGCTAAAATCATTTTAATAATGTCTTCTCCATCAAATTTTCCAGTTTTTCCAAGAAATTCCTTCGTTTCAAAATCATGTTGTCGAGTATTAAAAAAGAAGCCGTTTTCTCTTCTATCAAATTCCCAACCAGTAAAAGCTCTTGCCGCTTCTTTTACATCATGTTCAGAATAATTTCCTCGTCCTAATGTGAATAATTCCATTACTTCACGAGCAAAATTTTCGTTGGGACTCTTTTTTTTGTTTTGTTGATTATTCAAAAACTGTAGCATGGCTGGTTCTTTAGAAACTGCCATCAATAAATCTCCAAATTTCCCCAAAGCGTGCTGACGAATGGTATTCAAGTAATGCTGTGCAAAAAGTGGATTGCGAGTTCTACAAGCAAAATGACCATGCCAGAAAAGTGCCATTTTTTCACGCAAAACAGCTTTAGAATCAACCATTTTATTAATCCAAGCGATATTGAGCGCACCCTCCTCCTCTTTAATCATTTTATTTAATTGCTTTCTACGCTGTTCAGTCGTTAGAAGTGTATCTTTTTTCATTGCTTGTAGCTCTGAATAAATATCCATTTTATCGACAACGTTGATAGGCTCAAAATTTTCTGAGTCTTTCAATAATTGTTTTACATTTTTTTTGATTGATTGTCGGCTATACTGATTAATGATTTCTGGCTTTTCGCTAAAGCCTGCTCGCCATAGAAGATGTTGGATGAGTTTTTCCTTAGCCATAATTTTGTCGAGTTTAATTTTAATGACTCTTAGAGTGTAGAACGTGCGGAAAGGTTTAATTATTAAAATGATAATCAATATTATTTAATTTATATTCCTGTAAGAAAAATCTATAAAAACAAAAATCCGCTCTTTGGAAGCGGATTTTGTTTCAATAAATTATGCAAAAAAACTTACGCAATCTGTGCAGCTAACCAGTCTCCTACTTCAGAAGTAGAGAATGCTTTTCCGCCATCTGCAATATCAACCGTAACAACACCTTCTGCTAAAGATTTGTTAACGATGTCTTTGATTTCGTTAGCTTCGTCCATCAATTTGAACGCATATTCAAACATCATCGCTGCTGAAAGTACAGTTCCCAATGGATTAGCGATGTTTTTACCAGCAGCTTGTGGGTAACTTCCGTGAATTGGTTCGAATACTGAAGTATGTAAACCGATAGAAGCTGAAGGCATTAAGCCCATTGAACCAGAAATTACTGAAGCTTCATCAGTTAAAATATCACCGAACATATTTTCAGTGACCATTACGTCGAATCCTTCTGGCCATTGGATAATACGCATAGCCGCAGCATCTACGAATAAGTATTCAGTTTCTACTTCTGGATATTCTTTTTCGATTCCTTGAGCTACTTCTCTCCAAAGTCTTGAAGTTTCTAATACGTTTGCTTTATCAACGATACATACTTTTTTGCGACGTTTCATTGCGTATTCGTAAGCCAAACGAACGATTCTATCAACTTCTGGTTTTGTATATTCGCATACATCCCAAGCTTTATCACGAGTTTCGTTTCTTCCTTTATCACCGAAGTAAATACCACCAGTTAATTCACGAATACAAACGAAATCTGCATTTTCGATTAATTCTCTTCTTAATGGAGATTTGTGTAATAATGACGGGAATACTAAAGTAGGACGAATATTGGCATATAATCCTAATTTCTTACGCATTGCCAATAAACCTTGCTCTGGACGAACTTTTGCTGAAGGGTCATTATCAAAACGTGGATGACCAATTGCACCGAACAAAACTGCATCTGCTTGCATACAAACTTCGTGCGTTTCGTCTGGATATGGATTACCAGTAGCATCAATCGCTACAGCACCTGTTAAAGCGTGAGTAAGATTGATTTCGTGGTTATATTTTTTACCGATTGCATTAACTACTTTTAATGCTTGTTCAATTACTTCTGGTCCGATTCCGTCACCAGATAAAACTGCAATATTTAATTTCATTTATTTTTTTGTTAGACTTGAGGACTTTGGACTTTAGGACTCAAGGATTTTTTATTAGATTTTAAGATAGATTCAAGACACAAGAAGCAAGATTCAAGAATTGAGGATTTTTGATTTTTATGACTTGAAAATTGAAGACTTTAGGATTTTAATTTAGCATTAAAAAAAATCACTAAATCACAATTCACTAACTCACTCAATAGCAACTCACTAATTCTAAATAAGATTAAGCATTTTTTGTGTTGCTTTAATGGCTGAAACTGTTTGGTCAGAATCTAAACCTCTGGTTTTAAATTCTTTTCCGTTGTGTTCCCAAGTAATAATGGTTTCACAAAGGGCATCCGTATTTCCTCCTGGCGGAATCCTTACAGCATAATCAGTCAACATCGGAAGCAATACTTCTTTTTTAAGATATACTTTTTTCAAAGCATTCATAAAAGCATCATACTGACCATCTCCTTGAGCACTTTCTTCAAAAATATGACCATCCACTTTTACTTTTAATGTAGCTGATGGACGAAGATTTTTAGAATGAGTCAACACATAATTGATTACTTCTACTTTTTCTTCTACGATATTGGTATCAATTACATCGGAAATAATATATGGCAAATCTTCCTGAGTAACAACTTCTTTACGGTCGCCCAATTCAATAATTCTTTGGGTTACTCGCTTCAAATCTGCTTGCGATAATTTAATCCCTAATTTTTGAAGATTCTTCTCAATATTAGCTTTACCAGAAGTTTTACCCAAAGCATATTTACGTTCTCTGCCAAAACGTTCTGGCATCAAATCGTTAAAATATAAATTGTTTTTATTATCTCCATCAGCGTGAATTCCTGCGGTTTGCGTAAAAACGTTTTCACCAACTACAGGCTTATTCACTGGAATTCTAAAACCAGAAAATGTTTCAACCAATTTACTCACAGAGTAAAGCGATGCTTCAACGACAGAGGTTTCTACTTCTGGCATAAAATCCTTCAAAACCGCAATCGTACTTGCTAAAGGTGCATTCCCTGCCCTTTCGCCCATACCATTTACCGTTAAATGAAGTCCGTGAACGCCAGCACGCACACCTTCCATCACGTTAGCAATACTTAAATCATAATCGTTGTGTGCATGAAAATCAAAATGTTGATTTGGATAACGCTGTACGATTTGTGACAAAAAGTCATAACATTCACGAGGAGTCAACACACCCAAAGTATCGGGTAGCAATACTCGCTTGATAGGCTGTGTACTCAAGAAATCCAAAAACTGAAATACATAATCAGGCGAATTACGCATACCATTACTCCAGTCTTCTAAATAAACATTGCATTGAATATCTTTAGAACGAGCCAAAGCAATTACTTCTGCTATTTCTGAAAAATGTTGTTCAGCCGTTTTCTTGAGTTGATGCGTTAGATGATTCATCGAACCTTTTGTAAGAAGATTCATCACTTTAGCACCCGCTTCAATCATCCAATTCACCGAAGTTTCACCATCAACAAAGGTTAATACCTCGATTTTATCAATCAATCCGTTTTCGCTTGCCCAAGCAGTAATTTTTTTCACTGCCTGAAATTCACCGTCGGATACTCTTGCAGAAGCTACTTCCAAGCGATCAACTTTTACTTCTTTTAATAATAATTGAGCGATTGCTAATTTCTCAGTAGCCGAAAAAGACACTCCACTGGTTTGTTCACCATCACGGAGTGTCGTATCCATTATTTCTATTTGTCGCATATCTTTGCTGTAAGCAGAAGGCTTTAGGCTGTAGGCTATAAGCTTTAGGCATTAAGTAAAGCTACTGGATGGTTATTCTAATAGCATAATGCATAATGCCTAAAGCTTAAAGCCTATTGCCTAAAGCACAAAGCTCTTAATAAATACTTTTACTAGCAAAACCACCTATTTCTTCTTTCATCGCTTGAAGATAATCAATATCATCAAAACCGTTAGTTAGGTTGTTTTTCTTATATCCATTGATAGCAAAGCTTTCTTGTTCACCTGTAGCAACAATTGTAATTGTTTGTGCAGGTAAATCAATTTCTAATTCTGCCGCTGGGTTTGCTTCGATTGCCAAGAAGATTTTATCTAAAAACTCTGGACTTACTTGTACTGGCAAAATACCGACATTGATAGAGTTTCCTTTGAAAATATCTGCAAAGAAACTTGATACTACACAACGGAAGCCATAATCATAAATAGCCCAAGCAGCGTGTTCACGACTTGAACCGCTTCCGAAGTTATGTCCACCTACAAGGATTTTTCCAGTATAAGTTGGGTTGTTTAATACGAAATCTTGTTTCGGTGAGCCGTCAGTATTATAACGCCAGTCACGGAATAAGTTATCGCCAAAGCCTTCACGTTTAGTAGCTTTTAAGAAACGTGCAGGGATAATTTGGTCTGTATCAACGTTCTCAATTGGCATTGGTACAGCCGTTGAACGAAGTATGTTAAATTTGTCGTATGCCATTTGTTTTTGCTTTAGGCTTTAGGCTGTAAGCTTTAGGCTTTTATAAAATAAAAGACTTCTACTTATTTTGTAAAGCTAATTTCCTATTAATTTTTGACTCAAATGATAGAGCTTCTTTTTAATTAAATTTACTTTGACCGCTAATTCTGAATGTTTTTCTACTGTCACAAAATTCAAATCAGTAGATAATTGTATTAAATATTCAACCTCGTGTGCTGAACCTAAAGCAATTTGAAGAAATCTATTAAAATCTGCATCGCTACTTCTTCCACAACCTTCACTAATATTTGTTGGAATAGAAATAGAGGCACGCCTCAATTGGTTAGTTAATCCATATAACTCGGATTTAGGAAAATCTTTCGTTAAATCGTAGATTTCTAAAACCAAATTATGAGCTAATTGCCAAACGTCATATTTTCTAAAATCTCTCATTTTTATTATTTGCTTTAGGCTTTTAGCGATAGGAAGTAGGCTTTAGGCAATAAGCTTTTTGTATACTTCTTGAAGTCTGGTCTGAAGGACTATTCAATATAAAACGCCTAAAGCTTACAGCCTAACGCCTATAGCCTAAAGCAACGTCCGAGGATCTGTAACCACCCCAGTAACCGCAGCAGCAGCAGCAACTAATGGACTTGCTAATAATGTACGAGAACCTGGCCCTTGACGACCTTCAAAGTTTCTGTTTGAAGTACTTACTGCATATTTACCCGCT
Organism: Arcicella gelida; assembly: GCF_034931025.1. Classification (NCBI taxonomy): domain Bacteria; kingdom Pseudomonadati; phylum Bacteroidota; class Cytophagia; order Cytophagales; family Flectobacillaceae; genus Arcicella; species Arcicella gelida. Next base: position 123,339 of record NZ_JAYGIL010000002.1, read on the forward strand.
GGAATTTTATCGTCATTCATTGCTAAACAAGCTGAACAACCTGGCTGACGTAATTGGAAACCTGCATCTGTAAGAATGTCATAAATACCTTCTTCACGGATTTGTGCTTCAACAATGTGTGAACCCGGAACAATCCAAGCAGTAACATTATCAGCTTTCTTGCGTCCTTTTACGATAGAAGCAAAAGCACGGAAATCTTCGATACGTCCGTTTGTACAACTTCCGATGAAAACATAATCTACTTTCTTGCCAAGCATACTTTCTTGCTCGCCAAAACCCATGTAGTTTAATGATTTATCATAAGTAGCTTTACCGCCTTCTACCGATTCAGCCGTTGGAATATTTTTAGAGATACCAATACCCATACCCGGGTTTGTACCATAAGTAATCATTGGTTCAATATCAGCAGCATCAAAAGTATATTCTTTATCGAATACTGCATCAGCATCTGTTTTCAATGTTTTCCAATACGCTAATGCTTTATCCCAAGCTTCGCCTTTTGGTGTTTGTTCACGACCTTCAAGATAATTGAAAGTAGTTTGGTCTGGAGCAATCATACCTCCACGAGCACCCATTTCGATACTCATGTTACAAACCGTCATACGACCTTCCATTGACATATTTTCAAATACATCACCAGCATATTCTACAAAATAACCAGTCGCACCAGCCGTAGTTAATTTGGAAATGATATATAAAGTAACGTCTTTGGGAGTAACACCTTTGCCCAATGGACCATTTACGTTTACACGCATTTTCTTTGGCTTAGGTTGCATAATACACTGAGATGAAAGTACCATTTCAACTTCAGAAGTACCAATACCAAAAGCAATTGCACCAAAAGCACCATGCGTAGAAGTATGTGAGTCACCACAAACGATTGTCATACCCGGAAGAGTGATACCATTTTCTGGTCCAACTACGTGTACAATACCATTTTTAGGATTATTCAAACCCCAGTGAGAAATACCATATTTCGCAGAGTTCGTTTCCAAAGCTTTCAACTGATTAGCAGAAAGTGGATCAGCTACTGGAAGATGTTGGTTAATCGTTGGCGTATTATGGTCAGCAGTAGCGAAAGTACGATTCGAGAACATCACCCCGATACCTCTTGTTTCTAAACCTAAAAAAGCAACTGGGCTAGTAACTTCATGAATAAAATGACGATCAATGAAGAATACATCTGGGCCGTCTTCGATTTTACGAACAACGTGGGCATCCCATACTTTGTCGAATAATGTTGTTGGTTGCATATTGTTTTTAATAATTAAATTTCGATGCTACAAATTTGAGAAGAATTGAAGATAAAGTATTAACGAATTAAGTTCAAAAAATGCCGTTTTTAGTTCAATATCAATTAATGGTCGTAAAAAAGCATCTACTATTCTTTCAAAGACCGAAATTAATTAGAATTAAGCATTATTTAATTGTCATATTAATATTTACAGTCCAATTTTTTCTTGAAATAGTTTTTTTATAAGAAACTTAAAAATGTATATTTGTAACAGTAGCTATGAATTTTAATCATTAATTTTAAACTAAAACCCTTCAATTACCATTATGAATGACATTATTTACTTAGTACCTGCCTTCGGAATAGTAGGATTACTCTACACTGCATGGCGTTTTAGTTGGGTTTCTAAACAACCTGCAGGAAATGCCGAAATGCAAAAACTCTCTGGTTATATAGCAGACGGGGCTATTGCATTCTTAAAAGCTGAATGGAAAGTATTAGCATACTTTGCCATCCTTACTGCTTTATTATTATTCTGGTTAGGTTCTGATGAAGGCACACCAGAACACCCTATTCATTCTTCTCCATTAATTGCAGTATCATTCTTGATTGGTGCATTATTATCAGCAACGGCTGGTTACATCGGGATGAAAATCGCTACCAAAGCAAACGTTCGTACTGCCGAAGCAGCTCGTACTTCGCTTTCTAAAGCCCTCGATGTTTCCTTCACTGGTGGTTCTGTAATGGGTATGGGTGTGGCTGGTTTAGCTATTTTAGGACTTGGAGGCTTATTTATTGCCTTTTATAATATCTTCGCACAGGGTCAAGCACTTACTTCTGATGAAATGAAAACTGCTATCGAAGTATTAGCTGGTTTCTCTTTAGGTGCTGAATCTATTGCCCTTTTTGCTAGAGTAGGTGGTGGTATTTATACCAAAGCAGCCGATGTTGGTGCTGATTTAGTGGGTAAAGTAGAAGCTGGAATTCCAGAAGATGATGTCCGTAACCCTGCTACTATCGCCGATAACGTGGGTGATAACGTAGGTGACGTGGCTGGTATGGGTGCCGATTTATTTGGTTCGTATGTAGCCACGATTTTAGCAACAATGGTACTCGGACAAGAGATTGAAGTAACTGATAATTACGGTGGCTTCTCTCCTGTTTTGTTACCGATGCTCATTGCAGGTGTTGGTTTGCTGGCTTCTTTGGTTTCAACTTTCTTTGTGAAGATTAAAAGTGAAACTTCTTCGGTTCAAAATGCTTTAAACTTGGGTAACTGGGTTTCTATCATCATTACTTTTATTACTTCGTATTTCTTAGTAAAAAATATCTTACCAGAAACACTCAATCTTCGTGGATTTGAATTTACTGCTAACGGTGTATTTTTAGCTATTGTAGTTGGTTTAATCGTTGGTGCGTTGATGTCGATGATTACTGAATATTATACTGCAATGGGCAAGCGTCCTGTTTTGTCTATCATCGAAAAATCTGGTACTGGACACGCTACCAATATCATTGGTGGTTTAGCAGTTGGGATGGAATCAACAGTATTGCCAATTTTAGTCTTAGCAGCAGGGATTATCCTTTCTTACAAATTCGCTGGACTTTACGGAGTATCAATTGCTGCCGCTGGGATGATGGCTACAACGGCTATGCAATTGGCTATTGATGCTTTTGGCCCTATTGCTGATAATGCAGGAGGTATTGCTGAAATGTCGCAATTGCCTCCAGAAGTACGTGAGCGTACAGATAATTTAGATGCTGTAGGTAATACTACTGCGGCAACGGGTAAAGGTTTTGCAATTGCTTCTGCTGCCCTCACTTCATTAGCATTATTTGCGGCATTTGTGGGTATTGCGGGTATCAAAGCTATTGATATTTATAAAGCCGATGTTTTAGCAGGTCTGTTTATCGGTGGAATGATTCCATTTATCTTTAGTGCTTTGTGTATTTCGGCTGTTGGAAAAGCAGCGATGGAAATGGTGAATGAAGTTCGTCGTCAGTTCCGTGAAATTCCGGGTATTATGGAATACAAGGCTGAACCAGAGTATGAAAAATGCGTTGCCATTTCTACGGAAGCAAGTATCAAACAAATGATTTTGCCGGGTGCTATTGCATTAATTACGCCCGTATTAGTAGGTTTCACAATGGGACCAGAAGTATTGGGTGGTTTATTAGCAGGCGTTACTGTTTCAGGTGTATTGATGGGTATTTTCCAGTCAAACGCTGGTGGTGCTTGGGATAATGCTAAAAAGTCATTCGAGAAAGGAGTATTAATTGATGGTACGATGTACTACAAAAAATCAGAACCACATAAAGCGTCTGTAACGGGTGATACTGTGGGTGACCCTTTCAAAGATACTTCTGGACCATCAATGAACATTCTGATAAAACTGATGTCTATCGTTTCATTAGTAATTGCACCTTACATTGCGGTTCATACTACGGATGTTGGGGCAACATTAGAAAAACAGATTATCCCAATTGTAAAAACGATTAAGAATATTCCTGCTGATGTTAAGGTTACTGTAGTTACGAAGCGTGTTGAATAGAATGCTTTTATTTGGTTTAAAATAGATTCAGTTTTTATTCTGAGTAATGGCTCATACATAGCCGTATAACCTCACCCCCAACCCCCCTCTCCTGTCGAGAGGGGGCTTTTTATTGGTTAATATTTAACTTTTGTTATCTAATCTTTTTAGAAAAAGATATAGTTTCACAAACAATAGATTAAGCATTTGATAATCAATTATTAAAGCCAACAAACTGCTCCCCTTCTCAACAGGAGAAGGGGCTGGGGGATGAGGTTAAATAGCCTATTTTACCCTTACGATTATCCATCCCATTCGTGCGATTGCCTATATTACCCTTACGATTATTCATCCCATTCATGCGATTACCTATATTATCATTACGATTATCCATTCCGTCCGTGCGATAGCCTATCCCGTCCGTAAGATAGCTTATTCAATTCTTGCGATAGCTTATTCTGTCTATAAGATAGCTCATCCCGTTCGTAAGATAGCTTATTCAATTCTTGCGATAGCTTGTCCCGTTCATGCAATAGCTTATCCCGTCAGTGCGATAGCCTATCCCGTCCGTGCGATGGCTTATACCATAATGTACACCGACTAAATATAAAAATGCCCAATACTTATGTTAAAATACAAAAGCATTGGGCATATATTAATTGGTTATTTTATCCTATCGAACGTTTCTAAATGCAATCCCTTTTACCTTCCCATACTCCAAACTGCCTGTTCCAAAAGTCACTTTGATATAAGTCTTAACATCCAAAGCAATATCTACTAAACCAGTCTTTGGGGCATACAACAAAGTATTTCTATTACCACGGGCAATATCCAAAGGCGTATGAGTATTAATCACAGCATTGTTGGCATTGCTCAAATCAGTCGCCAAAGCTTTTAAAGTAGTCACTTTTAAATCAGTTTCGTTAGGATTATACGCTGAATGAAAAGACACCAAAGAAATCAAGGCATTCAAATGCTCTATCATATAATCAAAACTTTGTTGCGAAGAAGAATTCGTTTTTGGCGTAGTCAATACACCGTCCACCATCACAGGCTCAGGTTTTGCCGAGGCTCTTTGACCTTGAATTTTACGGTTAATTCCTTTTGCATCTTCAACAACGGCATCCTCCACGCCACAAATCGAAAATGCCCCACAGACTTTAGTACTTAAAGGACGTAAATCAGCAAACAATTTCTTTCGGTGATTTACCGCATCATCATGTTCCGTACTTAAATCATGAATAACAAGCATAATACTTTTAGCCTCCGCCAATAAAGCTTGCAATTGGCTAAGCTTCAAAGCATCTCTGCTAGGATTATACGCAGCACCAAAATTTTCGCAATAAGAAATAAGGCTTTGGAAATTTGCAATGTTAACAGCATTGCCCGTGTCTTGTAGTGTTGACATAACGATATAATTTAGGTTTGAAAAAACTATTGAGTAAAAATCTTATAATTGCCCATTTATCACAAGCAATTAATATATGTTGAACTTATATCAGTGGCGTATCAACCTGAATAACAGATTGTTGTTTTTGAATGTTAGGTAATTAAAATTAATAAAGAAATTTTTAAAAATTACAATTTTGCTCAAGAAAATTTTATTGGATATATGGTAGGCTGACTTTGCAAAATCAGGATTTAGTAAATCTATTTTAAAATCCCTTGATTTGATGTTCGTTATTCTTTTTTCAATAGGATTGGGTTTAAACCCAATCCTATTGAAAAAAAATTTATTTCACATTACTAGCCAAATTTTGCTTAATATTATTACCTTATCTTAATCGCAGGAATGACAACAACTATCTTTAAAACACAACCTAAACTTTTTATTATATCGCTCTCTTTGTTAGGATTCATATTTTTTACGATGCTCTTTATATTAACAATTTCGGCTTTAAACGATACTATTAATATTGGATTTATCGTTTTTCCTCTCATCTTCTTAGGTTTTTCTTTAGCCTCGCTATATTACTTTCTAAGTATAAAAATCTTAAAATTGACAGCCAATAATCTTGAAATTACTTATTTATTCTTACCAATTTCTCAGCAATATGAGCTTAAAGATATTACAAGTATTAGTCAGAAAAGTAAAAAAGTTTCTTCAAATGCTTTAAGTTCTTCATTAAAAGAGACCTATATCTATACAGATATTATCACTACAATAAAGCTTTTGGGAGGTAAAACAATTCATTTGAATAGTGTTGGAAGATTGGATTTTGATATATTTTATAAAACTTTTAAGCAATTAAAAAGAGGTGAAGTAAATATTAAAGTTCAGAAGAAAAGTTTTAAAAAATATCTAATGGATAATTATGATGGGATGTTTTGGGTACTTATATCACTCTTTCTAACCATTGGTTTAAGTGTAGGTGTGTTAAATAAATAAAGGTTTAAAAAAAGAGATTGGGTAAAGTCATTCTACTATTTACCTGATTGGATATTTTTATTAATTAAAATAATTCTAAAAGTAAAATAAAAATCCCGAAGGGATGTCAGGATTATAGAGAAGCCATTTTAGCAAAAACAAAACCCAGAAAGGGTGATACAATAACAATTTATGAATTCTTTAACCAAATTTTTTCAAGTACTAAATCAATTTTCATAGCATCGGAAGGCGTTTGTGTCACCCTTTCAGGGTTTTGTTAATAACGTTCCTAATATTTCTATAATCCTGACATCCCTTCGGGATTGTTTAATGATAAAACAAAATCCTGAAGGGATGTCAGGATTATAGAAAAGCATTTTCAGCAAAAACAAAACCCTGAAGGGGTGATACAATAATGTTTTATGAATTCTTTAACCAAATTTTTTTACGTGCTAAATCAATTTCCATAGCATTAAAATGCGTTTCTCTCACCCTTTCAGGGTTTTGTAAAAATCATTCTTATTATTGCTACAATCCTGACATCCCTTCGGGATTAATAAATTACAAAAAAAAACTTTGTCAACTATTTGAAAGTTGACAAAGCTAAAACTAAATATCACTCCATCCCTTACTTAATCTCAGTAACAAAAACTTCTTTGGCTGTTCTTACTTTTTTAAGATTCACTAACCAGTCATGTGCTTCATCACGGTAGCCCAAAGGTAGAATTACTGTACTTTTTAATCCTAAAGCTTCTAAACCTAAGAGTTTATCTAATTCAGAAGGAACAAATCCTTCCATCGGAGTAGCATCTACTTTTTGCTCTGCAGCAGCAGCCATAGCTAAACCTAAAGCGATATAGGCTTGTTTTGCAGCGTGCGTTGCATGCCATTCTTTACCAAGTGGCTCGTACATTCCCCATAATCTTTGTTTATAATCATCCATTTTATCTGCTGGCAAACCTCTTTCTGCTAAGGTTTTAGCAAATACTTTCTCTATTTTTTCTAACGAATATCCATCCCAAGCAGCAAAAACTAATAAATGTGAACATTCTGTTATCTGACTTTGATTGAAAGCGATTGCTTGGATTTTTGTTAATAGCTCTTTATCGCTAATGACAAAGATTTGATAAGGTTGTAATCCAGATGAAGAGGGTGCTAAACGTGCAGCTTCAATGATATAATCTACTTTTTCTTGAGGAACGATATTTCCGTTCATTTTCTTCGTTGCATAACGCCACTCTAAAGCATTTAATAATTCCATTTTGGTTTTTCTTAAGATTTATGTTGTAATACTTAATCAACAACATGAACAATCGTAACTTTGTTACCAAAAGTAACGTGACAAAAAAGTAACTAACTGACAAATGATAGAAATTACTGAAAGACCAACGAAGAAAGAATGTGTTAAAACAATACTGGCAATACACGATGTAATGGATATAATTGGCGGAAAATGAAAAATATCAATCATTGCTTGCCTATGCCATCAGAAGATGAGATATACAGATTTATTAAAAGAAATCAACGGAATTTCGGGGAAAGTACTGAGTAGAGAATTAAAAGATTTAGAGATGAACCAACTGATTACAAGAACAGTACAAAATACCAAACCTATTACCGTTGAATATGAAATTACAGAATACGGTGCAACATTAAGACAAGTAACAGACGTAATTGCCGATTGGGGCATTGAACATCGTAAAAGGATAATTGGAGGATAGCTTAATAAGATTTTAGTTCTTTTATATCAAAGATTGAAGCACTTATGTAATTGTAAGTGAATGTATATTTATTTCATCTAAAAATCTTTACTTTTGTACAATATAATAGCCTCATATTCTAACAATTTGGCTTTACACAACATAAATACACTCTAATGATTATTTCATCAAAGTTTTACTACAAACTATCAGTATTATGCTTTCTGCTTTGCTTTAGAACATCCTTATTTTCTCAAGATAAAATTGCATTAGGAGTTTCTGGCATGTATAATTTTCCACTTAATAGTGTTGGTGTTGGTTTAAGAGCCCAAATTCCAGTTATTCCAAGAGTTCAGCTAGTACCACAATTTAAATACGCTCCTCCTTTCAATACAATTCATGAATTATTTGCGGGTTTAAACATCAATTATATTGTCTTCAAAGGGAATGTCAGACGCAATGGTTTTAAGAAAGGAATGGAAGTAGAAAAGCCTACTATTTATTTAACAGGTGGCGTAGAATATAACCGTTGGATAAACTATATTGAAACAAAACAGAGTAACTCAAAACAAAATAATTTTCTTCCAGAAGTTGGTATTGGCACTTCTGTTGGAAATTATAGTGTTAGACTTTTCGGAGAAATAAAATATAATATTCGTTGGCAAGAAAGTTATGGAGAAATAGGTTTACTTATTTGCCCTGCCTATATCAAGAGTAAAAGAAAAGCAAGTTGCCCCATTTATTAACCCGTATAAACATCAAATATTTTTTACACAAACGATTATTCTAAAACAATACCTAAAATGAAAACACATACCTTTAAATTATCGACTATCATTGCTACACTCTTGATATTCCTTTCAGGTTGTTCAAAAGAAAGATTCGATGCCATCAAGAAAGATGAGGTAATTCCTCCACCTGTAGTTAAAGTAGAAGTTTTTCCTGCTGTAGATGAACAGGTAAAAAAGACTTCTATTGTTCCTTTAGAAACTATAAAAAAGAAAATAAACAACGGTGCTGATTTTTCGTTCACCACAAAAAAAGGAACAACGATTAAAGCAAACAAATATGATTTTATGCTTCCAAATGGCGATTGGGTTGACTATCCAATAGATATTGAGATAAAAGAATTATATACACCCGCTGATATGATATTAAACAGGGTTTCTACCGTATCAAATGGTAAAATGCTCATAACTGGCGGACAAGTAAATATTTCGGCTAGTAAAGATGGAAAACCATTGGTTTTAAGTCCATACAATAACACATTTTCAATCAATATTCCATCATCTGGTACTACAGATCCTAACATGAAAGTATTTTATGGCAATGAGCAAAGTAATGGAACTGTAGATTGGCAACCAGCAGTAATGCAACAAGTGCAACAAACGCCTGCTGACACTACTAAGAAAGATTCTGTCGCTACAAAAATGTATTTTGAGGAAGGACATTATAAAATTTTCCCTACACAAATTGGTTGGATTAATGTAGATAAATTCATGAATTCACCAGTAGAGAAAACCGTATTGAAATTTACTTCTAAAACACCAGCGATTGGTTCAATATTTATCTTCCTTTATTTTGATAGAATTAAATCTGTAATGGAAGTTTATAATGGTTCTGCAAAAGAAATTCCAGTGGGTGAACACATTAAATTAGTTTGTTATGCCGTCAGTGAAGATGAAAATCTTTATTCTTATTTCAAAGATTTTAACGTAGAAGCTAACCAATCCATTGAGATACAATTAGAAAAAACTACCAAAGAAGAGTTTTTGAAGTATTTACAAGGTTTGTAGCTTAGAAATATTGAGATACTTCGAAAAGCCACAAACAAAAAGTCCTCAGTAAGTTGAATTACCGAGGACTTTTCTATTTATCAATACTTCCAACTAGTCAAATCAGCACCTTTGGGGGCTGATTCTTCAATACGTTTCAAAATTTTAGGGATATACATCGTATTATATCTTAATCTTGAAATATAGTTTGGCTGATTAGGATCACCATTCCAGCAATGTTCTGCACGGTCGCCATAAGTTACTTCACCACCATAACTTGGATTTTTGACTCCTTTCAAAAAATCTTCCATCAAATAAACAGCATTGTTCAAATAGTAATTATCCATATCACCACAATAAATATGGATTTTCCCTTGCAATTTAGGGCCTAATGTAGCCCAATCTCTTTTTAAAATATGTAGCAAGTCATAATGTTCTTTCCAGTATTCAGCTACTTTTTATCAATGACTCCCGTAGTTTTATCAAAAATTCTTTGCGGATAACCGTCACTTCCTACAGGTGAGTAAACAGCTTCCCAAATATCCCATTGTCCTCCTGAACGAGTTTTATCACCGAGTGCCAATTCATGATAATTCATGTCTTCAACAGTACATTTTACTTTGCCTAAGTAATCTCTTTTACCGGGAATAGGCGTTCTTTTCCAAGGACTTTCGTAATAGTAAGCATTAGGATATTTATATAAATCTATCGAAGAATAAGCCTCAAAAGAAATTGGGTCTGGACAAGCCGCAAAACAGCCATTGTATTCATCAGGATAAAATATTTGTGCTGCCAAAGCTTCCCAACCACCTGTAGAACCGCCATACATAAATCTTGCCCAACCTTTCCCGATACCTCTGAATTGTTTTTCTATGTATGGAATCAACTCATACGTAATGGCATCACCGTAAGGACCAATATTCTCTGAATTCACAGCATAAGAATCATCATAAAACTGGTTAGCGTGCTGAATTTCAACAATTAACATTCTTGGAAAATCTTTACTTGTCCATTGCTTGTAGAAATTATAGGCTTCTTCTTTTACAATTTTGTTATAGCCATAAATGTTAAATCTCGCAGAATAATCATCCGTTTTCATATCGGCTGGCGGAGGCGTTTCACTAAAGCCATCAAAATCAGCGGGGAAATGTCCGTGAAAAATAGCTAAAGGATAATGTGCTTCTGGATGAGTATCAAAGCCTTCTGGAATTAAAATGTTTGCACCTAAATAAATATCTCTTCCCCAGAATTTACTGAGCAACTCACTTTTCATCTTTATATGCTTGATGTACTTAGTGTCTAGTGGAGCAGGAATGGGAGGAATTTCTTGGTCAATCTTAAGTTTAATAAGCTGATTGTTAGCTTTTTTCAAAGTAATTTTAACAGGAATACTATAAATATTGCCAGGAGCTTCATTAAATTGTTGCCCTTCTCCCCTATCCATAGGTAGCTTTACGGTATGTCCATCGGCTCTATGAAAAGTTTCGTACTTATGCAGTAAAACCTGAGCATAATACACACCATCAGGAATTTGCTTGACACTTCTGATAGGATAACCAAAGGCTTTACTATCAATGATTTGTACTTGATTGGGCTTCCAATTATCAACATTCATCCCAAACATTAATTGAGAATCAGCATCATCACTGATTTGCTTGCGAGGTTCTTTTTTATTGTTGTCGGCAATAAAAAGCATTAGTCGCCCATCAAGAGGAACTTTACTAAGATTTTCGCCGAAAATAACCGCAAATTGCTGTGCCTGAATAAGAGAAGGAAATACGATTAGAAAGAGTAGTAAGATTTTTTTCATGATAAAGATTTGAAGATGAAACGATTAGTACTCAATATATCAAAAAATAATGTAAGCTCAGCATTTCATACTTCTAATTTTTACTCATAAATCGGTTTATCTCTAAACTTCAATCTTTCTCCACTTCTTTTTGAAAAGACAGTTTTAATTTCGGCGATGATAGAAATAGCAATTTCTTCTGGAGTAATGGCTCCAATATCTAAGCCAACAGGTGAGGCAATTCTTGCGGAATCACTTTCGGAAATGGCTTTTCCTTCTTCAGCTAAAGCTTTATACATCTTTTCACTTCGTTTTTTAGGACCAAGTAAACCGATATAGGGAATTTCGGTTTTTAATAAATGTTGTAAATTATTGAAGTCCGTATTATAATCATGTGCCATCAATAAGGCAACAGTATATTCATCAATACTTACTTCCGTTCCTTTTTCTTTTTCAATCACTGCATCAGCCCAATCAAAAAGGCTTTTCTGTACTTTCAATGGATTACAAACTACACTTACTTTCCATCCTATCTCTTTCGCCAATTTTACCATCGGATAAATATCATAATTCCCTCCATAAACCACCAGATGAATCGCTGGCAATAATACTTCTAAGAAAATCTGAACTTCACCATTTTCTGTTTGATAAGTATTACTTTGGGATTTGCCGATACTTAAACAAGTTTCAACATCAGTGATAATTGCAGATAAAAGTGCTGGAATAGGAAAATTTTCAGTAAAATATTCAGGAGAATTAAATAAGTAAGTATCACCCAGATTCACCAAAGGTTGATTTCCTTTCACTTTGGTAAAAGTGAGTAAAACATTTCGTTTACGTGTATCAGCACATTGTGAAAGAATTTGTACAGGATTGTCAGGGTTAGTATTATCCAAAGGTTTTAATAATACATCAATAATGCCATTACAACCCAAACCCACACCAATTTGGTAAGGGTCATCATCAGAAGTATCATAAGTAACAATCGTCGCTTTGTTTTGAGCCATTGTCAATCTTGCACGCTTCAAAGCATCACCCTCTAAACAACCTCCACTGATTCCACCGACAAATTCACCTGTATCTGATACCAACATTCTAGCTCCTGTTCTTCGGTAAGACGAACCTTCAACTCTTACAACAGTCGCCAAAGCAGCTTTATGAGTATTAAAATCTATTTGTTGATACGCTTCAAGAATTGTTTTTATTTCTTTCATTGTTGGTTAAAAGTATAGCTTTCTGCATTCAGTTGTCAGCTATCGGATTTAATTTTCTATCTAATTTATTGACAATTATTGACAGGTAAATAATTATTATAAATCATCTTTTCTTGTTTATAATTATTGTTAAAATAGGCTTAAAGCATACAGCCTATCGCCTAGAGCTATTTAAGCCCTCAAGCTTTCCACAACTTCTTTAACATATTGTATTGTAAAATCAATTTCAGCTTGTGTTGTAAATCTTCCTAAACTAAAACGAATAGAAGAATAGGCTAATTTATCAGCAACACCAATTGATTTTAACACATGAGAAGGCTCTACAGAAGCAGAAGTACAAGCAGAACCGCTAGAAACCGCAATATCTCTGAACGAAGAAAGTAATAATTCGCCATCAACACCTTCAAAAGAAATATTGGTAACGTTTGGCAAACGATTATTCGTATTGCCATTTACTTTTGTCCCTTTAACCTTCGATAAAATTCCAAGCTCTAAACAATCTCTTAGTTTTGATAAAGTAATACTTTCATTGAATAATTCAGCATTGGCGATTTCACAAGCTTTACCTAAACCTACGATGGCAGGCACATTTAAAGTACCTGAACGGAAACCTCTTTCATGTTTTCCGCCATCCATTTGAGCAACCAAATCTTGATTCTTTAAGTTTCGACTAATGTACAAAGCCCCAATTCCTTTTGGTCCATAAAGTTTATGTCCCGACAAACTTAATAAATCAATCTTAGCGGATTTTACATCAATCTGTACTTTCCCAACTGCCTGAGTGGCATCTGTATGAAAAAGTATTTTATGCTTTTGGGCTAAAGTACCAATTGCCTCAATCTCTTGAATTGTCCCAATTTCATTATTGGCATACATGATTGAAATCAAAAAAGTTTCAGGACGAATCGCCTTTTCTATTTGTTCAATCGTTACACTTCCAAATTCATCAGGTTGTAAATAAGTAATTTCAGCTCCTAACTTTTCAAGATGCAAACAAACATCTAATACTGCTTTATGTTCCGTTTGAACGGTGATGATATGTTTTTTATGAGGGAAAATACTTTCAAACACTCCTTTCAAAGCCAAATTATTAGCTTCGGTTGCTCCACTTGTAAAAACGATTTCTTTCGGATTCGCCTGAATCAATTCAGCAATTTGCTCACGAGCAGTTTCAACAGCATCTTTGGCTGTCCAACCCAATAAGTGTGAACGAGAAGCCGCATTGCCGAAATGTTCAGTAAAATATGGAAGCATCGCTTCTAAAACCCTTGGGTCAACTGGGCAAGTAGCGTTATAATCTAAGTAAATGGGATATTTCATAACAAAAAAAGGTAAGCCTAAAGCTTACCTCGAAAGATACAAAATCTTATGGAATTATTTTCCTCCAAACAGTCCACCAAGCATACCGCCAACACCACTACCTCCGCCATTTCCGCTCATGAATTTGCCAGCAATATTTTTTACATCGTTCATATCAAACTGACCATCGGCAAATGCACCAGTAATATCATTCAAATTAAATGAAGTATCGTTCGGGTCGTTTGTTTTTGTAATTAAAGAGTTCATTACATTCGGTAAAACCTGTGATACAATACCAGCCGCCGCAGTTTTATCCAAACCAAATTTTTGCATTAAACCCGTGATAGCTTGTTGAGCAATGTTCGCTACAATTGGATTCGACATCAAAGTACTTGCATTTAAGCCCGTTTGTCCGCCTAACAAACTTGTTAAAGCTCCCAAACCACCAGCACCATTTTGTGCTTGACCTTTCAAACCATTCGTTACTGCACTCATGATAGTTTGCATCGCATCTTGATTTTTTTCGTTTGGTATAGCTGGATTTTTAACGATAGCTTGCTGAGAATTGTCTTGAATAAGACTCATTAATTGTTCTAACATTTGGAATTGTTTTTATGAGTTTTTATGATTTTGAGTAAAAGTATAGACAGATTTTTCTAATTTCAAGAATTATTCAAAAAGAATCAGGAAATATTAAATTAATTAATACAATGCTCGACACAAGCACAAATCAAAACGAAGTGAACACTTTGAAAGAACAAATTCTACCTCTGATTGATGATTTACGATACCCAAGTGAATCTGACGAAGCTGTTGAATACTTTGAAATGGAATACACTACTGCTGAAAGTATTTCTGTACAAGAGTTTAAACTATTCAATGGAATTGAACCAGACAAAGAAGTAGAAGCGATTACTTTGGAAGATTTCTTCGAACCATTAACTAGAGTTGAAGATTGGTTTGGCGAAGAAGAAAAAAAGTACGTTGAAAATGCTTTAAAATTACAAGCTTTACTCACTGAAAAATTAACAGATATACAAGTACTAAAAATCGGAGCAGTAGAAATTGATGTTTTTCTATTCGGAATCTATGAAGAAAATAAATGGATTGGCGTGAAAACAATTTTGATAGAAACATAGGAACAAAAAAAAGAGCGATTCAGTGAATCGCTCTAATCTTTCTATTTTACTTTCGCTACTACTGCTTTGAACGCCTCTGGGTGGTTCATTGCTAAGTCAGCTAATACTTTTCTGTTTAACTCGATACCTTGTTTGTTTAATTTACCCATCAAAGCTGAGTAAGATAAACCTTCTTGACGTGCAGCAGCATTAATACGCTGAATCCATAAAGCACGGAAATCTCTTTTCTTAACCTTACGGTCACGGTAAGCATATTGAAGACCTTTTTCAATTTTGTTCTTCGCTACCGTCCAAACGTTTTTACCTCTTCCGTAAAAACCTTTAGCTAATTTGAGCACCTTTTTACGTCTTGCTCTCGACGCTACGTGATTGACGCTACGTGGCATAATCTTGGTTGTTTTTTGAAATATGGCGGTTAATGCTTAACACTTAATGAGCCAATTTTCTGGTTGAACAATAACTAAATTTTAATTTGTTTCAATTGAATAATTCTCAAGAAACGAAAATTACATTACTAACATTAACGTTACTCTGTCCATGTCAGATGAACTTACTAAAGTATCGTGAACTAAGTTACGTTTACGTTTAGTAGATTTTTTTGTAAGAATATGGCTGTGGAAAGCGTGCTTACGCTTGATTTTGCCTGTTCCTGTAACCTTAAAGCGTTTTTTCGCTCCAGATTTGGTTTTAATTTTTGGCATTTTATTAAACGTTTTAAATGAAAAATATAAATTTTGTAAAATAGGTTGCAAAGATACGGAAAAATATGATAGACAATACTCCTACTTCAAATAAAATACCATCTTAGAAGATTTTCTTTGAAAGATTTTCCGATTTAACATATAAATTCAAATACTAAGTTTGTAATTTTGACTTAATGAAAAAAAATCGAAACATATCTCTTTATTTTTTATTAATCTTGTTTTTGGTAAGTGCTTGTATTTCTGAATCAAAAAAAGGAATCAATATTCCTCCTGTGCCAGAAGTAACAGAAAAAGCTCGTAGAGAAGCCGCCATCGCTTTTTTAACAGATGCCATTGAAGCATCACCAAGTAGTTCCGAAAACTATTACAAGCGTTCATTACTTTATTTGGAAAATGAAAAAATAAGTGACGCCCTCGACGACATCAATACTGCAATCAGTATCAAACCCAATGTCGGCACTTACTTTCAAGCAAAAGCGCTGATTCTTAGAGCATCCAATCAACCAGGATTGGCTCTTGAAGCCGCATCCAAAGCAGAAGTACTCAATGCTGAATCGCCAGAACTTTATACACTTTTAGGCGATTTGTATCAGCAATTAAATATGTTTGAAAAGGCAAAAGCTTATTTAAGAAAGTCTTTACAAATTTCTCCCAACAATGGTGAAACCTATTTTGTACAAGGAGAAATTTCAGCCAAAATGGCTGATACGGCTACTGCTTTAGGATATTTTCAGCAAACATTAAGTCTTAAACCTAGTTTTTTGCCTGTTTATTTAAAACTAGCACAAATTCATACCAATCTCCGAGAGTATGATTTAGCACTACTTTATGCTAATAAAGGTTTAAGATTCTATCCCAAAAGCGGAAATTTATTTTTACAGAAAGGAAATACATATCAAAAATCTTGGAAATTAGATAGTGCAATTCTTTGTTACAATAAAGCAATTACATTAGATAGTTCACTAATTGAAGCTAATTTCAATACAGGAATGATTTACTTTAAATCAAGAGCTTACCGTTTTGCCCTTCCATTTATTGAAAAAGCATTTCAGCAAAATGCAAAGTATCCTGAAGTGAAATTTTTATATGCTCAATGTTTGGAATATACAGGTAATTTCGCCAAAGCTGAAACTTACTACAGTGAATTATTAGCCAGCAATAGCCAAGATTACAGAGCATTGAATGGAGTATATAGAACACAACACAAACAAAAGTACGGTATTTATTCAACGGATTTGGACACAAAATTTGACACAACTTCATATCCAAGTTTTGAAGCACCCGCCCGAAAAGTTGATACGACCAGCATTCGTCCATTAAAACCCAAAGGAATTCTGAATGACTAAAAACATTAACTTGTATTTTGAATAAAAACAGATACTTTTGCCCCCAATATTTTCAAAATATTACTCAACACAATTAAAACAAGCCGTTTGAGATTCCGTTTTGATAAGAAATGTTATTTGTAGAGCATTTTCTTCCAAAACAAGGCTCAAAACAAACAAAATCCTCATGATTAAAATTAAATTACCCGACGGTAATGTCAGAGAGTATGCTCAGGGAACAACTGGGATGGACATTGCCCTCAGCATTTCAGAAGGCTTAGCCCGAAATGTTTTAGCAGCCAAAGTAAATGGTAAAGTTGTTGATGCTTCCTTACCAATCAATGATGACTGCGACTTTCAGTTATTAACATGGAATGACACCGACGGTAAAGCTACCTTCTGGCACTCTTCAGCACACTTATTAGCCGAGGCAATCGAAGCCTTGCATCCTGGAACAAAATTCGGTATCGGACCAGCCATTGAAACTGGTTTTTATTACGATATTGATATGGGTGAAAAAGCACTTAGTGCTGATGAGTTCAAGAAAATTGAAGATAAAATGTTGGAATTGGCTCGTCAGAAAAACCAATATCAACGTTCTGAAGTTTCTAAAGCTGATGCCATTCAATACTTCACTGAAAAAGGAGATGAATACAAACTTGAACTTTTAGAAGGTTTGGAAGATGGTTCAATCACTTTTTATCAGCAAGGAAATTTTACAGATTTATGCCGTGGACCACACATTCCGAATACTGGTTTTATCAAAGCGGTAAAATTAATGTCTGTGGCGGGTGCCTATTGGAG
The DNA here is from genome assembly GCF_034931025.1 of Arcicella gelida. Lineage (NCBI taxonomy): Bacteria > Pseudomonadati > Bacteroidota > Cytophagia > Cytophagales > Flectobacillaceae > Arcicella > Arcicella gelida. The sequence continues at coordinate 141,221 of NZ_JAYGIL010000002.1, forward strand.
AGGTGATACTTCTCGCAAACAAATGACACGTGTGTATGCGGTTACTTTTCCTAAGCAAAAAGAATTAGACGAATATTTAACTTTATTAGAAGAAGCTAAACGCCGTGACCACCGTAAATTGGGAAAAGAATTAGAACTTTTCGCTTTTTCTGAAAAAGTAGGCATGGGTTTACCTTTGTGGTTACCAAAAGGTACAATGTTGCGTGAACGTTTAGAGAATTTCTTGCGTAGAGCTCAGGTTCGTGCAGGTTATTCGCCAGTAATTACTCCACATATTGGTTCTAAACAATTGTATGTTACTTCTGGTCACTATGCGAAGTACGGAGCAGATTCGTTCCAGCCGATTCATACACCAGATGAAGACGAGGAATTCCTCTTGAAACCAATGAACTGTCCTCATCACTGCGAAATTTATAAGACTAAACCTCGTAGTTATAGAGATTTACCTTTACGTTTGGCAGAATTTGGTACTGTTTATCGTTATGAACAGTCAGGGGAATTACATGGTCTGACTCGTGTACGTGGATTTACGCAAGACGATGCTCACATTTTCTGTCGTCCAGACCAAGTAGAAGACGAGTTTATGAAAGTAATTGATTTGGTGTTGTACGTATTCAAAGCTTTAGGTTTTGATAATTATTCAGCACAAATTTCATTACGTGACCCAGAAAATAAAGAAAAGTACATCGGTAAAGACGAAGATTGGGATAAAGCAGAAGCAGCCATCATCAAATCTGCGGCTGCAAAAGGCTTACCAACAGTAGTAGAATTAGGCGAAGCGGCATTCTATGGTCCAAAGTTAGATTTCATGGTGAAAGATGCTTTAGGACGTAAATGGCAATTAGGTACTATTCAGGTAGATTACCAATTACCACAACGTTTTGAATTAGAATATACAGGTTCAGATAACCAAAAACATCGTCCTGTGATGATTCACAGAGCGCCATTTGGTTCATTAGAACGTTTTGTGGCAATTTTAATTGAAAACACTGCTGGTAATTTCCCTCTTTGGTTATCGCCAGAGCAATTGGCAGTGTTGCCCATCTCTGAAAAATACGAGGACTATGCTAATGAAATTTTCTTGCGTTTACAAGAAAGTGACTTGCGTGGCTACATTGACCATAGAGATGAAAAGATTGGTCGTAAAATCCGTGATGCAGAAGTTAATAAATTACCGTTCATGCTGATTGTTGGAGAAAAAGAATCTGAACAAGGCATGGTTTCTGTCCGTAAAAAGGGAGAAGGCGATTTAGGAATGATGCCAATTGACCAGTTTATTAACATAATGCAAACAGAAATAAATAAAAATGTTGTAAGATTTAAAGAATAAGAACTAAAAATTAAACTTGCATTTTTTTATTTTTTGAATTAGCTTTCGGAAGATTCGTAATTAAAGCGTTAATTTGTAACCTTTTATACGGATTTTCCGTTAAATTAGCATTGGCAGTTCAATTTTGAGTTCTCAAATCTGCTATTGTATCATTTTAAAACAAATCATTTAGATAATATGGCGTTACGCCCGAATAACAATTTTAGAAATAATCGTAGAGAAGAAGAGCCTTACAGAATAAATGGTCTCATCAAAGGAGTACAAAATGTACGTTTAGTTGGTGAAAACGTTGAGCAAGGCATCATGGACATAAAGCAAGCCTTGGCTATCGCTGTTCAGCAAGGTTTAGATTTAGTAGAAATCTCGCCAAAAGCAGATCCTCCCGTTTGTCGTGTTACAGATTACGCTAAGTTCAAATACGAACAAAAGAAAAAACAAAAAGAAATTAAAGCAAACGCTGCAAAAACAGTATTGAAAGAAATTCGTTTCTCACCTAATACTGATGACCACGATTTTAATTTCAAATTAAAACATGCCATCAATTTCTTGAAAGAAGGTGCAAAAGTGAAAGCTTATGTACACTTTGTTGGTCGTTCAATCGTATTTAAAGAAAGAGGAGAAATCTTATTATTGAACTTTGCAAAAGGTTTAGAAGAAGTAGGAAAAGCCGATGAACTACCTCGTTTAGAAGGAAAAAGAATGTCAATTATGTTTTCTCCGAAAGAAAAGAAGAAATAATATTGACGCTAAAAAATTGAGTGATTTAATGAATGAGTAATTTAGTGATTGATATTTTTTTTAATCAATAAATAGTTTCATTAGCAATAAATTTATCCATTTTGATGGTTTCACTTAATTTTGGTCTCTTATTTGCTCTACTTAATTGTAGCATTCCTTACATCTTGTGAAATTCAAATTCATCAAATATCTAATTCCCTTTATTTTCCTAAGTTTAGGATTAAAGGGAATTTTATGTTCTACTGAATTTCAACAAGTTAGTTCTTCAAAAACTACCAAATTCAAACTTCCTGCCCGAAGTACGCATTCTGATTCTCCAGACGTTGTTGATGATTTTGTTGCAAATAGTCATTTTAACTCTGAGGAATCTGATGATACTGAGGATGAAGATTTTTACACTCTTTGGTTTTCAAAAACTAGTAAAGATGCCCATCATGTTTACATCAATTACATCAGCGAAAGCTACGTATTCAGCCATCAATTAGTACGCAATTATCTTCCTAAAATATATTTAAAAATCAGAGTACTTCGTCTTTGATTTCCTTCCTTTATTTCTTGAAAAATAATATTCTTATGGTTTTGTAAGCTAGTATAAATTACTGTCTTGCATTAGACCTGTTTCGTATTATTTTATCAATTTCATTAGAAGCTAAATGTACTTCTAATGCACAATCCTATGTTGTATTCTCTTTTTCTCTCATTATAATATCACTAAAATGAAACGTTTATGGATTATTCTGCTGTCTTTGACTTGCTTCAAGACATTCTCGCAGGATACTTTAAAACTTGCTTTAAACGACGTAGAAGCAGTTTTCTTAAAAAACAACGCACTTTTACTGGCTCAGAAGTACAATATCGAAGCCTCTAAAGCCCAAATTATTCAAGCTAAGTTGTGGGATAACCCAACTTTTTCGGGAGAACAACAAATCTATAATCAAGAAACAAAAACGCCTTTCCCACTCGGAAACATGGGACAAAGAGCCTTTCAAATTCAGCAGCTTTTTTTGTTGGCAGGCAAACGTAACAAACAAATTGAGTTAGCGAAAATCAATACAGAGGCAAGTGAATATAATTATTATGATTTACTGAGAACTCTAGCCATTGAATTAAGAACTAATTTTTATGATACTTTCTTCATTATAAAATCTGTAGCAATGTATGATGAGGAAATCCTGACGTTTCAGAAATTGCTAGTTGCCTATGAAGAACAATATGGGAAAGGTAATATTCCTCTGAAAGAAGTGATTCGTTTAAAAGCTTTTTTATTCTCCTTAAAAAAAGAACAAAATGAGCTTCGTCAACAAATTATCGAAAAACAAAGTACTTTAAGAACATTACTTAATACAAAAGAGACTTCGTTTATTGCTCCAAAAATTGATGAAAAAGCATTGGATAGTCTTGGTATCAATCATTTAAAATTAGAACAATTAACAGCGACAGCTTTTGAAAATCGTTATGATTTGAAAATGCAAGATGCTTCTGTTCGCTACGAAAAAGAAAATCTGCTTTTACAAAAAGCGATGGCTACGCCTAATCTTAGACTTGGCTATTCGTATGACCGCAACGGAAGTTTTATTCCAAACTATCACGCCATTACTTTACAGATAGACCTTCCTGTTTTCAATAAAAATCAAGGCAATATCAAAACTTCATCTTTCAGAATTGAGGCTGCTCAAAAAACGTTGGAACAAGCACAAACTAGTTTACAAAACGACGTACTCAGGGCTTTTATGAAAGTACAAGAGAATAATCGCTTGGCGCAAAGTATTGATAGTAAATTCATTGGAAGTTTTGACACATTGATTGAAGGTGCTGTAGCGAGTTACCAGAAAAGAAATATTTCTTTAATTGAATTTGTAGATTTTGTTGAATCATACAAAACTTCGGTTGTAGAACTCAATGCTTTAAAAAGTGATAGAATGCGTTCAATCGAAGAACTCAACTTTGTTGTTGGGAAAAAAGTACTTTAATAACCACTATTTTTTGCTAAAAATTAAAAACTATTTCACGTACATCATGAAAAAGAATAAAATCATAATAGGCTTAATGCTCTTGGCTACTTGCTTAGCTTGTCAATCAAAAAAAGAAGAAACAAAGACTGACAATTCAGAAGAATTTGTTCTTTCGGATAAACTTCGTAAAGAATTGGTTTTGGCACCAGCCGTCGTTGAAAACATATCAAGTGAATTACAATTGACTGGAAAGCTTGCTCCATTTGAGGAAAAACAAGTAAAGGTATCTCCTTTGGTAGATGGCGTAATTGAGAAAATTTCTATTACACTCGGCGATTATGTTAGAAAAGGACAATCAATGGTGATTATTCATAGTTCTGAAGTTGCTGATGTTGAAAACCAAATTGTAAGTGCAAAATCTGATTTTTTGACCGCACAGAAAAACTTACAAGTACAACAAGATTTGTATAAATCAGGCTTAACTTCTGAAAAAGACATCACAATCGCTCAAAATGAATTATTAAAAGCAGAAGGAACATTGAGAAGAGCCAATGAAATCTCAGGCATTTATGGCGTTAAAAATTCTTTTTATACCGTAAAAGCTCCAATAGATGGCTATATCGTAGATGTGAACAGAAACATTTCTGAAAAAATGGCTTATCGGGAAGGCGACATTGGTCCATTCTTTTCAGTAGCCGATCTTTCTACCGTACAAATTATCGCAAATGTGTATGAATCTGACATTGCTAAAATTAAAGTGGGTTATCAAGCATCCATTAGATTGGTAGCTTATCCAGATAGAGTTTTTCAAGGAAAAATTGATAAAATCAACAATGTTCTTGACCCACAAACAAGAACAATGCAAGTGCGAATCAACTTGCCCAATCCCGAAAAAATTCTAAAACCAGAAATGTTCGCAAAAGTAACTGTGAGTTATTCTGATAATCAAAAAATTGTATCGATTCCTTCCGAATCTATCATTTTCGATAAAGATAGAAATTTTGTAATTGTCTATAAAAATGCTAAAGAGGTAGAAGCCAGAAGAGTGCAAGTAGCAAAAGTATTAGACAACAAAGCTTTTGTATTCAACGGCTTAGCTGAAGGAGAAAAAGTAGTAGTAAAAAATCAATTAATGATCTATAATGCCTTAAATAATTAAGGAATCGATACAATGAAGACACTATTGGCTTTATCGCTTAAATTCAAATTTGCCGTATTTTTTTTTACGGCCGTTATCGTTGTTGGTGGTATTTTTAGTTTTATTAATACTCCTATCGATGCTTTTCCTGATGTTACCAACACCCAAGTAACTATCATTACACAGTGGCAAGGGCGAAGTGCAGAAGAAATAGAAAAGTTTGTAACTGCTCCACTCGAAATTTCCATGAATGGAGTGCAGAAAAAAACGACAGTTCGCTCCACGACACTTTTCGGTTTATCGGTTGTCGTTGTAATGTTTGATGATGGCGTTGATAATAATTTCGCTAGAATTCAAATCAATAATGCCTTGCAAGGATTGAGTCTTCCTGATGGCGTTGAACCTGAAATCCAACCTCCTTATGGTCCAACGGGTGAAATTTTTAGATACACTTTAGACTCTAAATCACTGAATGCCAGAAAATTGAAAGAAATTCAAGACTGGGTAGTTGATAGAAATTTACGTTCAGTTCCTGGCGTTGCAGATATTGTAAGTTTTGGTGGAGAAGTAAAAACTTATGAAATTAGTGTTAATCCGAATCTATTACAAGCGTATAATATTACTCCGTTAGATGTCTTTCAGGCAGTTCAAAAAAGTAATATCAACGTTGGAGGTGATGTAATTACAAAAAATAATCAAGCTTACGTTGTTCGTGGAATTGGTTTATTAGCCAAGATTTCTGACATCGAAAATATCTTAGTTGAAAATATTAATGGTGTTCCAGTTTACGTAAAAACGGTTGCGACGGTTAACGAATCTGCTTTACCCAAATTAGGACAAGTAGGTCGTGGACAAAATAATGATGCAGTTGAAGGTATTGTTGTTATGCGTAAAGGCGAAGACCCTTCGGCAGTTATCAAAAGTTTGAATGAAAAAGTTGAAGAATTGAATACCAAAATTCTTCCTGTTGATGTAAATATCAAAGCGTTTTACAATCGTCAAACTTTACTTGATTTCTGTATTGAAACCGTTTCTCATAATTTAATGGAAGGAATTGTTCTGGTAACTTTGATGGTACTCATCTTTTTAGCTGACTGGCGAGCTTCTTTAATTGTGGCGATGATTATTCCATTAGCTTTACTTTTTGCCTTTACTTGTTTAAAATTAATGGGAATGTCAGTGAATTTACTTTCGCTGGGAGCAGTCGATTTTGGGATTATTATTGATGGAACCGTCGTCGTGGTTGAAGGATTGATTGTGGTACTGTCTCATAAAGCCCACGAAGTTGGCATGGAACGTTTTAATAAATTAGCCAAATTGTCGCTAATTAAACGTACTGGTACTTCGATGGGTAAGGCAATCTTTACCTCAAAAGTAATCATTCTGGTTGCACTTTTACCGATTTTCGCTTTTCAAAAAGTAGAAGGAAAAATGTTTACACCTTTAGCTTGGACTTTGGGTGCTGCCTTGTTAGGTGCTTTGATTTTTACACTGACACTTGTACCTGTAATGGTGAGTATTTTGATGAATAAGAACGTTAAAGAAAAATCTAATTTCTTTGTAGATGCTATTCTGAAATACTCTATGAAACTGTTTAATTATTGCTTTTCTCATCAAAAGAAAACCTTTATTGTAACAGCAATCACAACTATAGTTGGTTCATGGACGCTCACAATTCATGGAACGGAATTCCTGCCACAATTGAACGAAGGTTCTATTTACGTAAGAGCAACCATGCCAAGAAGTATCAGTTTGAACGAATCTGTCCGTTATGCAAATGATATGCGTAAAGTATTTGAAGGTTTTCCTGAAGTACGACAAGTAATGTCGCAAGCTGGGCGACCAAATGATGGAACAGATCCAACGGGTTTTTATAATGTAGAATTTCACGTTGATATTTATCCGCAAAAAGAGTGGAAAAGTGGTTTGACGAAAGCCCAATTAATTGAGCAAATGCAAAAGAAATTAGACGTATTCCAAGGAGTAAGTCTTGGTTTTTCTCAGCCAATTATGGACAATGTTGAAGAAGCCGTTTCGGGGGTTAAAGGCTCTATTGCAGTAAAAATCTATGGTCAAGATTTTGAGTATTTAGAAAAAGAAGCTGAAAAAGTAAATGGTGTTCTGAAAAAAATTGAAGGAATTGAAGATTTAGGAATCATCAAAAACTTAGGACAACCAGAATTACGCATCGAACTCGACCAACAAAAAATGGATTTATACGGTGTGCAGGCAGCAGATGCTGAAGCGGTTGTATCAATGGCAATTGGTGGACAAACGGCAAGTCAATTATTTGAAGGTGAACGTAAATTTGATATTAGAATTCGTTTTCAATCTGAATATCGTAAATCAGAAGCAGAAATTGGCGACTTGATGGTACCAACAATGAACGGAACAAAAATTCCAATCAAAGAAATTGCTACCATTCGTACTTTAACTGGTCCAAGTTTGATTTTCAGAGAAGATACAAAACGTTTTATCGCTGTAAAATTCTCAGTTCGTGGTAGAGATATGGGAAGTACCATCGAAGAAGCACAAACAGAAGTAAACAAAGTAATTCATTCCTTACCAAAAGGTTATGAAATGAAGTGGAAAGGTGATTTTGAAAACCAACAAAGAGCTTCAAAACGTTTGGCTCAAGTAGTTCCAATTTCAATGATTACGATTTTCTTTATTCTTTATTTGATGTTTGGTAGTTTGAAAGATGCAGGTTTGGTGTTTACAAATGTTCCTTTTGCCATTATTGGTGGTTCTTTGGCATTATTAATTACGGGAACAAATTTTAGTATTTCGGCAGGCATTGGCTTTATCGCTCTCTTCGGAATTTGTATTCAGAATGGTGTTATTATGATTGAAGTATTCAAAGATAATCTTCATCGGAAATTATCACTGCATGAATCTATTATGCAAGGAGTACAATCGAGAGTAAGACCTGTAATGATGACTGCTTTGATGGGAATTTTTGGGATGCTACCAGCCGCTACTTCTTCAGGAATTGGTTCTGAATCACAAAAACCTTTAGCGATTGTAGTAATCGGTGGAATGATTGGTGCAACGATTCTAACATTATTCATCTTTCCATTATTTTACGAAAGAGTATATCGCAATAAATAGAATGACTTGGTAAAAATTTGGTGGTTAATTATTCTAGTACAATATTATTTTTCTATAAAAACTGTTTTTTTGAAATATTTTCTTTTGAAAAACGAATAGAATATAACTACTTTTGTATCAAATAATTAACCACTAAAAAATAAAACATACCAATGAAAAAAATGTACTATTTCGTGCTTTTTTTAATTCTATTAAAAGCAATTGAAGTATTTGCCCACTAAACGCTAGCAAATCTGTAAAACACTCCTAAAGGAAGTTTTTTCTTGAAGTTATCTTGTAAATATAATTCTCCAAACTCATGATTTAGTGTTTGGCTAAAAGAACATTTGACTAAATTTTCAACAATCAGTGAAGAAAAGCCCATTGAGTACATATTCAAGATTAAGAAGTAATTTTCTTTATCTAGGATTTGTGCTACAGTTTTCAATAATTCATTGATTTGTTCTTCTAAAATCCATTTTTCGCCATCTGGTCCACGACCATAAGCTGGTGGGTCTAAAATAATTCCTTGATAAATATTACCACGTTTGGCTTCACGCTTTACGAATTTAAGTGCATCTTCAACCACCCAACGTATATTCTCTAGGTTACTCGCTTCCATATTTTCTCTCGACCATGAAATTACTTGTTTGATAGAATCAACATGAGTAATATCTGCTCCGGCTTGTTTAGCAGCAATTGAAGCACCACCCGTATAAGCAAATATATTGAGTACTTTCGGGTTTTTAACAGGGAGTTTTTTTACTTTATCCATGATAAATTCCCAGTTTGAAGCTTGTTCAGGAAAAATACCAACGTGTTTGAAAGAAGAAAGTGCTAACTTAAAATTCAAATCTAAAGCATCTGTTTTATAAGGCATAAACCAACGCTCTTCCATTCCTTTCTTTAGAATCCACTCCCCTTTTTCCTGCGAACCTTTATCTTTTTTAAAAGTAGCGTTTGCGGTTCTCTCCCACTCTGTCTCTGGCATCGATTTATCCCAAGCAGCTTGTGGCTCTGGACGACGCAAAATATACTTTCCAAATTTTTCTAATTTCTCAAAACCTCCAGAATCTATCAATTGGTATTCTTTCCAGTTTTGTGGGGTTTCAAGTTTAATAATTTCTTGTTGCATAATGTAATGTCTATGAAATCTGTAATGATTTTTTCATTCATAAAAAAAGCGGTATCCGTAGATACCGCTGCAAGTTACTCAAAAGCCTTTGTTTGAACTAAAATGAAATCTTATTCATGTAAAATACATTTCTTCTTCCGCCTTCACTATCATTCGAAATTCGCTGATAACCAGAAGCAATGAAATAATTTTTATACCAATAATCAATTGCATCAGAAGTTGTTTGTTTTACTTTATCTCCTTCCAACTGAGTGGCTACTTTAGCACTTTGAGTATCTTCAAGTACTTTATCAGCTTTAATTATTTTAGTAAAAATTTGTCCTTTGTTACTGTATGAAAGTGTAATTTCATCTCCTTTTACAGATGCTTTTACTTTTTCACTTAACTTTTGTTCTTTTACATCCTTCATTTCGATACTATTGTCCCAAAGTAAATTCCCTTTTTCATCAAAAGCGGCTACGATTGCATGGGTGTAAATCCAACCGTCGAAAGTCTGTTGGTTTCCATAATATCTGTTTCCCCAACCCCACGGACTATAATATGAACTAAAAGGCGAATACAAACCATAGTAACCATAACCCCAACGATATGGATTATAAAACGAACTATACGGGCTACCAAAACCATTATAAGTACCAAATGGACTATAATTATTATAACGATAATCAGCATAAAAAGCCTCGGCAACCATGATATACTTGTCGTCTTGTTTGATGATGTCGTGTACTAACAAACGATAATCTAAACGTAAGTCCTCACCTTTTTCCTTTTTATCCTGAATTTTCTTTTCTTGTTTTTCCTTTTGGCGTTCGCCCATGAAATTGAAGAAATTCTTGAATTCAGTAAAACTATGGAATTTTAAATCGGTAATTTCATTGTCGAGTAACTTAGAAAAATAAATTCCTTGAGAAGTTGGTCCACGAGATGAACCAATTGAATTTTTATGTCCATAAGTACCAAACATTACTTCGGTAGAGTCTGAAACTAGATTCAATTTTCCATTCATCATGGCAAATTCGTTTTCTGGATTCATTACTACTTGAGAAATCTGCTTACCATCTTCATCAAACGATTTTACGACCAGTTGATAATTTTTACCTCTTGTACCCACCGCATAAGTAACATTGACAATGGCTGTACTCGTATCCAATTCCATTGATTGAATCTCTGCTTGACTTTTCAAAGCACTTGGTAATACTTTAGTTTTGCGTTCTACAAGATTCGTAAACAAAATTACAGGTTGATTATTCACCATTCCAGCAATAAAAATGGAAGCGTTTATTGCTTGAAAATCAGAAACCTCCATTCTATCAACCGACATAATTTGATACTTCTCGATAAAACCTGGGCCAATATTTACTTTAATTACTTCATAAACATTACTTCTGTAACGGCTAAAAAGCAAGTAAAGATTTTTACCATCATAACAATGTTTTACATAATCCAAACTTCCATCAATGGTGCCATTTATTGACCAAATCTGGTCTAAATTTGTATCAAACCTAGTAAGTGTAAAATTGGTTTTACTTAGTTGAGTAAGTACCAAAACGCCTTGATCATTTATTGGAATGGTAAAAAGTTCGGAATTGCTTGAAGGCAAAGGGATTTCAACTCTTTTTACACTTTGTGCTTGAGAGAATTGAAAACAGCATGTCATCAATACAAAAAAAATAATCCTTTTAACGACGGTTTTCATATTTTTAAATTAAATGTTTGAGCTTGTTTATTCATGCGCAAGACCAAGGATAATATCAAATTCTTCAGGTTTGATATGTGCAACCGAAAGGCGAGATTGTTTGATTAAAGATAAATCCTTTAATCTTTCATCGGCTTTCATTTGCTTTAAAGTAACCGTTTTAGGAAGTTTTTCAACAGGAACAAGATCTACAACTACCCAATTTTTATCATCGGTAGTTGGGTCTTGATAAGCCTCTTTTACAATTTTGGCGATTCCTACTACTTCCATACCTTCATTTGAATGATAGAACAAAACCAAATCATCCACTTTCATGGCCTTTAAATTATTTCGTGCCTGAAAATTTCGCACACCATCCCATACGCCTGTGCCTTGATTAACGAAATCATCCCAAGAATATTTGAAAGGTTCTGATTTTACGAGCCAATAATTCATGCTTTTCTAAATTTTATTTTTTTGAGAAATTTTTAATTGATGAGAATGAAATTACTCTTTTTCATTAATTATTACTCCATTAATGGAATAAAAAAATCCGAAAGCGTTTAAACTTTCGGAAGTTAATATCAAGGAAATTTAGGGAATTTGCTAAAATCTGGTTTACGTTTTTCTAAGAACGCATTTTTACCTTCCTTCGCTTCTTCTGATAAATAATATAATAAAGTTGCATTACCTGCCAATTCCTGAATACCTGATTGTCCATCTAATTCAGCATTGAATGATGATTTTAACATTCTTAAAGCTAATGGACTTTTCTCTAAAATCTTTTTACACCAAGCTACAGTTGTTTCTTCTAATTTATCCAATGGCACTACTTTGTTCACTAAACCCATATCAAGTGCTTCTTCGGCATTGTATTGGTCGCACAAAAACCAGATTTCACGAGCTTTTTTCTGGCCAACTACTCTAGCTAAGTATGAAGCACCAAAACCGCCATCAAAAGAACCTACATTTGGGCCAGTTTGTCCGAAACGAGCATTTTCAGCTGCAATTGATAAATCACAAACAACGTGTAAAACGTGTCCTCCGCCAATTGCCCAACCAGCGACCATCGCAACAACAGGTTTTGGAATCGAACGAATTTGTTTTTGTAAATCTAACACGTTTAATCTTGGCACAGTATCTTCGCCAACATAACCACCATGTCCACGAACTGATTGGTCACCGCCAGAACAAAATGCTTTTCCACCTTCACCTGTTAAAATGATTACGCCAATTTCTTCTGTATCACGACAAATGTTCATGGCGTCAATCATCTCTTTCACCGTCAATGGTGTAAAAGCATTATGCACTTGTGGACGGTTGATTGAGATTTTTGCAATTCCTTCATGAAAAGTAAATAAAATCTCTTTGTATTCTTTAAGGGTTTCCCACTTCATATTATTGTATAATTATAATGTTTATACTTTTATAATGTTTATGCTTTTTAAAGTAAATGACTTCAAAATTAATCACTCATTTACAAAGCTCCAATTATTCTTTTCAAGCTTCTTCGTTATACTGTACATCCCAAGTATGGTCTGCCAACAATAAACACTTCGCTAAATATCTGCTGTATTTAAACGAACGCCCCCATTCATTTGGTGCAATTAATGAAAGTAAATCCGTACCATCTTCTTTCTCGTACATGTAGTAAGTTTCATTAATAATGGGTTCAAAACCGATGGCAGCATCATAAATTCTTTCTGAAATTTCTTTGCGTTGGGCTAATAATTTTGCCTGACGAGCCAAGGTTTCCATTTGTTCATACAACTGATTCATTTGTCTATCAGTTTGTTGACGCATTGCTAAAACAGAACGGCCTTTTGATTTCCCTAAATCTTCAGGTTTAATAACGGCACTACCTGCCGTGTGAGCATAAGGAAGTAAACCGGGATTTTCGGCTACTTTATCTTTATTGATAGGGTTTAAAAATTTATCTTCAGATGCTGCCATAACGAGCTTTTAATTAATTGAATGATTAAATGATTTGAACATTGATTAGTCTTTGTCTCTAGCTTAAAACCTTGAATTCTCTAAAGTCAAATCTATAAATATCTACCAAAATTAACAAATAAGGATAATATAATTACTTTTCAATAAAAATGAAGATAATAAATCTACAAAATATAAAAATAGGAGAATATTACTTTAAAAATATCTATAAATAGATTCCTAAAAAGACATTTTCCCTACAAATAAAGGACTTATTGAGTCCATTATTTTATATCAAAAATATTTTTAATCAATTTTCAATCATTTAATAATGATAACAAACGCAACCCCGTCAAAGTTTTTGGCGTATGGTTTAAAAAACTAAATCTTCTCATTTAATTTAAAATTTCAGTCCTATGGAACGCAAAGAATTTTTATCGTTGGTTGGAGTAAGTGTTGGTGCCGTTATATTACAAAGCTGCTTGTCGGGTTGTTCTAATTCGTCAGATCCAACGCCTTCAAACAATAACAACAATGGTAATACTGGTGGAACTGGTGGTACAACAACAGGTTTAACAGGCAATAATACAATCTCAAAAGGTACAATTAATTTTACCTTAGATTTAACAAGTTCAAGTTTTGCTGATTTAAAAACCGACGGAAAAGCAATCGTAACTGGCGATGTAATTGTTGCCAGAACAAAAGCAGGAAATTACATTGCAGTTGCCAAAGCATGTACTCACCAAGGAACTACGGTTGATTTCCAAGCAGACAATAACCGTTTTAATTGTTCAAATCATGGTTCAAACTTTGATTTGACAGGTAAAGTAATTAATGGCCCTGCGGCTAGTCCACTCACACAATTCTCTACTTCTTTTGATAGTGCTAAGAACACGCTAAAAGTATCTTAGAAAAATGGAGCTTTTATCCAGAACACTCCTCAAAAATGCTAACTTTGGTATTTTTAGGAGTGTTTTTTATTTGAAAAATGATGTTGATTGAAGATTATAATAATTTACCGAAGTCCAATTCGGACTATGAAGAAAAAGTAATAGCCTTCTGTAAAATTTGGCTAGAAGGACAAGAAAGTTTTATTTTAAAAACTTCTGGCTCAACCGGTGAACCTAAACCCATTTCGTTGAGCAGAAAGCAAATGGAAGCGAGTGCTTTATTAACAGGCAAAACTTTTGGCTTAAAAGAACGAGATTTAGCTTTAGTTTGCTTGAATGTAGAGTATATCGCAGGAATTATGATGTTGGTAAGAGGGATGGTTTTGAATTTAAAACTGCTGATTATTCCTCCATCAAGTAATCCGTTATTGAATATTGAAAATCAAAAGATTGATTTTGCGGCTTTTGTTCCTTTACAATTACAAAGTATTTTAGAAAGTAATAATCAAAATCATCTAAATGTTTTAAATCAAATGAAAGCCATTATCGTCGGCGGAGCGGCTGTAAGTCAACAAATGGCTGAACAAATTCAAGTATTATCAGTTCCAGTTTATAGTACTTATGGCATGACGGAAACGGTTTCTCACATTGCCACTCGCAAGATTAACGAAGAAAATACTTCTCAAAACTTTAAAGTTTTAGCAGGCGTAAAAATCGGAATTGACGAACGAAATTGTTTGAATATTTTGGCAGCAGCCAGCAATTTTGAATTAGTTCAAACCAACGATTTGGTTGAAATAATTGCTGAAAATGAGTTTAAATTAATCGGACGTTTTGATAATATTATCAATAGTGGCGGTGTAAAAATTCAGCTAGAAAAAGTAGAAAAAACTGTTGAAACCTTTATAGAAGCACTTCAAATTAATCGTTTTTTTGCTTTTGGCATAGCAGATGAACGCCTCGGACAAAAATTAATTTTAGTACTAGAATCCGAAAATCTGGACGATGAAATAAAACGTAGATTATTAGAGGAAATTAAAAGCGTATCAGATACTTATCAAATTCCTAAAAATATTTTTACTATTTCTACTTTTTCAGAAACACCAACAGGAAAAATTGATAAAAAAGCTACCATAAAAAGATTAAATTTGCAAGAAAAATAGCGAAGTCAACATGACTAAAGGAAAATAGAAAGCATGAAAGTAGAAAAATTATCACAATTAGAAATCAAATTCGAGACGGCAGACATTTTGCCTCCTCCTTTTTCACACCAAATCCTCCTCACTTTAGATTTTAAAGAAAATTTTATTGATACAAAATTTGAGATTGCCTATACTTACAGAGATGAATTGACCGACGAAGAAATCTTAGAAGAAGGTTTTACTGGCAATGAAGATTTAGCTTGGGCTGGCGAATTATCAAAAGCTTGGGAAGCACCCATTCTCAATTTAATTGGTAAAACTTCTGAAAAATTTAATACAAAAGCCTTGGAAGAAGAGCAGAATTTTCTGGAAATATCAATCAATCAAAAAATAAAAGGAAATCCAACCAATCAAGAAGCTTGGGAATATTTACTACAAGAACTTACGCAAGCTGTTTATGAAACTTATGGAAAAGAAGCTCCTTTTCAACTGGTTTTCAAAAAGATTGAAAAAGATAAAAGTACTTCAACCTTTGAATTGAATTTACATTATACTAATAGAAAAGTACTTGCTTCAACCACTACAAATGGTATTGAAGAAAGTAAAAATCTTTCTTGGGAAGAAGCTAGCGATTTATTACAACACATTTTCATTGGTGATTTTATCACTGATAAAGCACAAAAAGCTGAACCCAAAACCGTTGGAAAATTTATTTCAATTGGTGATGGTTTCTGGTATGAATTCACAAAAAGCTTAAAAAATCCTAATGGAAACAGAGCTTACATTGTAGATTTATATCAAAAATTTGAAGCGTATTTTTAGTAAAAAAATAAAAATAGTCGTTCTCGTGGAGCGACTATTTCCATTTCCTAACCAATTTTTACTGTGTGAAATCTATGAGAAGAGTATTCTTTTTTTTATTCATCATGATTGGTGGATGCCAAATTTTTGCTCAAGAAAACGCTGTCAATTTATCTCAAAACCCTGCTTCGCTGAAATGGTCGCAGATTAAAACACCTCACTTTCGCTTAATTTTCCCCTCCAATATTCAGTCATTAGGCGAAAGAACCGCCAATGTTTTAGAAACAGTTTATCAGCCTGTCAGTAAAACGCTTGGGAAAAACCCACGTCCTATTTCTATCCTTCTCCAAAATCAAACGAGTGTTTCAAATGGTTTTGTTACTTTGTTTCCCCGTCGTTCAGAATTTTATATTACTCCTCCACAAGACTATACTTTACTTGGCACAAACAATTGGTTAGATTTATTGGCTGTTCATGAATTTCGGCACATCGTTCAATACGATAAAGCTTTGACAGGAAGTACCAAATTAATGCACACTCTTTTTGGAAGTAATGGTTTGGGCATCATCAACTCTTTGGCTGTTCCTAATTGGTTTTCAGAAGGCGATGCCGTTGGAACAGAATCTGTATTGTCTCATTCTGGAAGAGGTAAAATTCCAACTTTCGATATGGCTTTGCGTACACAATTGCTAACAAAAGGTGCTTATAGTTATGCCAAAGCCGTAAGTGGTTCATATAAAAACTTCATCCCAAATCATTATGTAAATGGTTATTTGATGACGTCTTATATGAAAACCAAATATGGGGCTGATGCTTGGGATAAAATTTTGGAAGGAACATACAAAATGCCTTTTTATCCTTTTTCTTTTTCGAATAATATCAAAAAAGTAACAGGTTTAAAAACAGAGCAACTTTACAAAAATGCTTTTGATAATGCTAAAAATGCTTGGGAAACACAGTTAAAAGATGTTCAAGAAACAACTGTTTCATCATTAAAAACTACTAAAAATAAGTTTTTTACTCAGTACGAATTTCCACAAATAATACCCGATGGTAGAATTTTAGCCTTAAAATCTGGCTTGGCTGATATTCAACAATTTGTATTATTAGACAAAGAAAATAATGAAGAAAAATTACTTGAATTAGGTATTTTCAATAATGCTGGAATACTCTCTACGGCGGGTTCAAAAGTAGTTTGGGCTGAATTTAATTTTGATGTCCGTTGGGGACAAAAAGATTTTTCCGTTATCAAAATCTATGATTTCAATACAGAAACGACAAAAACACTTACGCACAAAACGAAATTTACGGCACCAGCTTTATCAAACGATGCTAGTAAAATTGTAGCCATAGAAAATAGCCCTGAAAATAAATGTAGTTTAGTCATTTTAGATGCCGAAAATGGACAGGAAATTTCAAGAATTCAGAATACTAGAAATGCTTTTTACTTGCATCCACGCTGGACAGAAAACACTGAGATTCTTGCTGTAAAATTACTTAATGGCAAAAAAAGTATTGTTGCTATTAACCCTGAAAATGGTTTTGAAAAGGAATTATTTGCAGTAAATACTGAAAACATTGCACATCCAATAAAAGTTGGGAATTACATTTTGTTTAATTCAGGCGTAACAGGAATTGATAATATTTTCGCTTTTGATACAAAAACACAAAAACGTTTTCAAGTAACCAATCGAAAATTCGGTGCTTTTAACCCAGTTATTTCTACAGATGGTAAAACACTTTACTTCAATGATTTTACAGAGAATGGAAATCGAATTGTTGCAATGCCTTTTAATCCTGACAACTTTTTGCCTTTCGATGAATCTTTGACTAAACCTGTGAAGTTCTTTGGACAAATGTTGGTGCAAGAAGCAGGAGAAAATTTATTGAAAAATATTCCAACCCAAACTTACGAAACCAAGCCTTACAGCAAAGCCAACATTTTTAATATTTATAATTGGGGAGCAGTTTTTAGTTCAAACAGTAACAATCTTAATGTTGGTCTTTCTTCTCAAGATTTATTAAGTACTACTGCCATCAGTACTGGTTATTCATACAATGCCAACGAAAAAACTGGACAATTTTTCGCTGATTTAAGTTTTGAAGCTTGGTATCCAAAAATCAATCTGAACTATACCAACGGACAACGCCAAACTGACATTTATATTGACAAAAGTAGTCCAAGAGATAGTTTAAGGTCGGATAAATGGAATCAGCAACAAATTGTATTAGGGTTGAGTTTGCCCTTTAATTTTACTCGTTCCAAGTATTATGAATCAATGGAAATTGGTGTAAATACGGCTATTACACAAGTAAGTGGTTATGATTTACAAGACCGTTATCTTTCTGAAAGTTTCAACGGCAATGTCAATTCAATGATTTATACTTTTGCGTATTCAAGACAATTAAAAAGAGCTTTGAGAGATGTAGCACCACGTTGGGGACAAAGTATCAGTTTTTATGCAAGAAATATGCCTTTTGGCGGAGAGTTGAATGGTGGCTTGACATCTATTCAAGGAAGTATATATATTCCAGGATTCTTCAAACATCATAGTATTCGTTTAAGAGCTGCTTTGCAAAACCAAAGTAGTTTCAAAAATCCTAATGGTTCACCAAACAGTAAATTATATATTTTTGGTAGCCCAACATTTTTTCCTAGAGGTTATAGTTATCGTGCTTTTGAAAACCTAAGTACTGGTTCAGTAGAATACCGTTTACCGTTATTAGACCCCGACTGGAATTTTGGCAGATTAGTTTATTTAAAAAGATTGAAAGCTAATTTCTTCGCAGATTTTGGACAGGGTGAAACCAATTATAATTGGAAAGAAGTTCGAAATGGTCAAACGGTTACTTACAGAGGTTCAGATAAAGGAGATTTTACTTCAATCGGTTTTGATTTTACGGCTCAGTTTCATCTTTTACGTTTCTCACAACAATTTGAAGCAGGTTGTAGAGGTATTTATTTGCCAAATCAAGGACGATTTATCTTTCAGCCTTTAGTAATTGATATTGGTTTTTAAGAAAAAACCTTTATGTTTGAGAAATAATCTATCAGTTCAACATTATACATCTAATATGAATTTTTTCTCTTACCGAGTTTACTGGATAATGCAAGTTTCTTGGTGGCTCTTTACGACTATTGTTCTTAGACAACCAACAACAAAATACTTTGAACAACCCATGCACTTGGGTTCCTACCTAACGATTAATTTCTTTGTAGGTCTTCTTTTTACGCACTTTTATGCAAAAACATATCTCAATAAAGACCGTGAAAACGGGCAAATGATTGTTTTCCCTTTAGTGTCTTCATTATTGTTGGGGCTTGGCTTTTTTATAATTGATTATTTTTTTGGTTTTCAACGTTACCGAAAACCGAGTTTGGGTATTGCTTTAGAAGCTTATGACTATTATCAATTCTTTATAGAATCGGTTCGGTATGTTATCATTTGGTTTTTATTTTTTCATCTCTTTTTAAGCAACAGAAAAGCCCAAAGAAAAGAATTACAATTGGCTAATGCCGAAATGTCTTTGAAAACTGCTGAACTTGAAAATCTTAAAAATCAGCTCAATCCGCATTTTCTTTTTAATGCTATCAATAGTATTAAAGCACTTACGATTTTCGACCCAGAGCTTGCTCGCCAAGCTTTAACGGAGCTTTCTCAATTACTTAGAACTTCCTTGAGCATGGGCAACCAGCAATTAGTGCCTTTGGATATGGAATTAAAATTAGTGAGAGATTATCTTTTCCTAGAAAAAATAAGGTATGAAAAACGTTTAGATTACTCTTTCGATATTAAGCAAGAAACATTGAATTTAAGTATTCCTCCGATGTCTGTACAACTATTGGTAGAAAATGCCATTAAACATGGAATTGGGAAGAATAAATTAGGAGGAAAATTAAGAATCGTTTCGGATTACAGTCAGAATGTTTTTACGTTAAAAGTAATCAATACTGGAAAAATAATAAGTACAGCTAGTGAAGACGGCGTTGGAATGAAGAATTTACAAAAACGTTTATTATTGAATTTTCAAGATAAAGCATCTTTTGCATTAACGCAGGAAGATGATTCTGTTATAGCGACAATCACAATTATGGTATAGCGAGTTGTAAATAAAATTCACAACTCGCTATTATCCATTAAAAAAGTATCAAATAAGTAATTGCTCCAGCTAAATACCCCACAAAAGCTAACAAACTGATTTTTTTTAGATACCACATAAAATCTATCTTTTCCATTCCCATTACTGCTACACCAGATGCCGAACCGATGATTAAAATACTTCCACCTGTACCTGCACAATAAGCCATAAATTCCCAAAGTTTTGAATCAGTCGGGAAACTTGCTAAATCGTACATCCCCATAGATGCCGCCACTAAAGGCACATTATCTATCACTGCTGAAGCCAAACCTATGGCAAACACAATTAAGTCTTGATTGCCAATGCTACTGTTCATCCAAGTAGCGAGCCCCGTCAGTAAATGAGTTGCTTCTAAAGAACCAATCGCTAACAAAATTCCTAAGAAAAATAAAATACTTGAAGAGTCTATTTTACTAAGTGCATGAGCAACTGAGAAAGGTTTTTTCTCAGCTTCGTCTCTGCCATGATGAAGTATTTCAGAAACAACCCAAACAACTCCTAAACCTAATAATACACCCATATAAGGCGGCAAATGTGTAATGGTTTTAAAAATTGGTACGAATAGTAGCATGCCCAAACCTGTAGAAAGCATTATTATAGAGTGTTTTCTAGCCAAATACGTTTCATTTTCTACACTAATTTTAGAAGTTGGAGAAGTGATATTTCCTTTCATTGTAAACGAAAGATAAATCAATGGCACAAAAAGCGACACTAAGCTAGGAAGCAATAATCCTTTGATAATAGCAGTTGCCGTAACTTGTCCACCAATCCAAAGCATGGTTGTTGTAACATCTCCGATAGGTGACCACGCACCGCCTGCATTGGCTGCTATAATGACAATTCCTGCAAAAAACATTCTTGTTTCTTTATCCTTAATCAGTTTTCTCAACACAGAAACCATCACAATGGCTGTTGTAAGGTTATCTAAAGCTGCCGACAAGAAAAAGGTAATCAAACTAATTATCCAAAGTAAAGTAACTTTGTTTTTACTAGTAATTTTATCTGTAATTATTTTAAAACCATGATGAGAATCTATCAATTCAACAATAGTCATCGCTCCTAAAAGAAAGAAAAGTATTTCAGAAACACTGCCTAAATGATGTGATAATTCTTCCCCAACTTTAGCGGGTTCATGGTCGAAAAGAATGTAGATTGTCCAACATAATACACCTGTAATTAAGGCTGTTGCTGTTTTGTTGAGATGAATAGGATGTTCAAAAGCAATTGCCAAGTAGCCAATTACAAAAGTAAGAATCAGTAAAGTTTGCATCGTTGCGGTTTAAGTATATGAATTTGGTTAAATATTTACAGGTATGTTTATTCACAAAAATCACCGTCAGCATAACTAACGGTGATTCCTTAACAGATCAAATTATTCTACTACGTTATAACAGAAATCCCATCATTATTTCATGTATATCAATTCCTAAATCATTATCTAAATTCCTAAATCATTATCTAAATGATGATGAACAATGTTTATAGAACAAATGTCTGGTTTTTATCTTAAAAAAAGCTTAATCTAATATTAGAATTCGCTTAGAAAGCAGAAATATCATTGATGAGGAATTTTCACAACAAATTCTGTTCCTAAATTCAATTTACTTTTTACTTGAATGATGCCATTGTGAAGTTCAATAATATGTTTCGCTACAGATAAACCCACACCAAAACCTTTGATATTATTAGTATTTCTGGCACGATAAAAAGGATTAAAAATATTTGGCAAATCACTTTTAGAAATCCCAATTCCTTTATCTTGAATTTTTACGATACAATACTTTTTATCAAAGCTTAGCAAAATATTAGCTTGTTGATTAGCAGAATATTTACAGGCATTTTCCAACAAATTGACAAAAAGATTTTCTAATAAAACTTGATTTCCCTCAATTAAAGTAAGATTATCTTCTTCTGGAATAATTTCAAAATCAAAAGTAATCCGATAATCTTGATGAATTTGCTGTACAGATTTTTGGGCATTTAATAAAATATCCTCCATTCTTAGTACCTCAAAAATAAACTTTTCACCGTCATCCGTTGCCTTTGCTAATTGTAGCAAACCATTGGATAATTGAATAAGTCTTTCGGTATCATTCAAAATATTCTTTAAAATTTGTTGATACTCTTGTGTAGAATACTCCTCATCCAAGCCTACTTGTACTTCTGTTTTTAAAGCAGCCAAAGGCGTTCTGAGTTCGTGCGATGCTTGTGAAACAAATTGCTTTTGTTGAATAAATGCCATTTCCAATCGATGAAGCATACTGTTGAAATTAACAGCTAGTTCTGCAATTTCATCTTTACCATTGCCTTCGTCCAACCTTTGTTTGAGATTATGAGCTGTAATTCTAGAAATCTCTTCATTCACTGACTGAATCGGTTTCAATGCCTGACTGGCAAAAAACACACCCAAAGCTATTGTGATAAGTATTCCCGATAGCAAACCTATTGCCAAGGTTTTGATAAGATTCTCTTTTTGCTCAATTCCAACACTATCGGTTGCAGAAGCTAACACGACAAAACGATCGAATTTTCCTTCAAATAATACTCCAATTACTTGTCTTTGGTTGCTTTCAAAAGTTACTCTTCCCTCCTTCCGAACCATTTCCAATAAATGATTATTGAGATAATCTGCTCGCTTTTCTACATTGGCATACAAAAGTTCATTTCTAAAATTATAAACAAATACTTCTTCATCAGATAAACGTAAAGAAGAATTACTATCCATTAATTTTAATAATCTTGGAGTAAATTCTTGGACATCAACCAACAAACGAGCGGTTGTATTTGAACGAGCTTGCAGACGATCGTAGAAGTTTTTTTTGCGTTGATTTTCAGCCCGAAGAAAAACAATGGCAGAGAAAATCAGCAAGATAATCGCTACAATAATCGTAAACTGAATGGCTATTTTATACCGAATTTGCATGTATAATTAAGAGTGATGAATTGTGAATGATGAGTTGTGAATTTTAATACCACAATTAATCCATACAATGAAGTCGTTTATTTTACAGATGCGACTTACAACGTTTTTAATACATATCCCAAGCCTGTTTTGGTATGAATGAGTTTAGGTTCAAACTCACGGTCTATCTTTTTGCGGAGGTAATTAATATACACTTCAACGATGTTGGTACTTGTATCAAAATTCAAATCCCAAACATTTTCTACAATATCCATTTTGGATAATACTCTACCCTTATTTCTGAGCATATATTCCAGCAGTTCAAATTCTCTAGCTGTTAATTCTATAGCTTGGTCATCACGAGTAACTGTTTTACTTCTTAAATTTAATGCCAAATTGGCTTCTCTTAATATTTCAGTTCCTGAATCCTGTTGTTGGTTCGCACGTCGAATCAAAGCCTGAATTCTAGCGGTTAACTCCCTGAATTCAAAAGGTTTAACCATATAATCGTCAGCACCTTCTTCAAAGCCCTTTACTTTGTCATCTACTTCTCCCATTGCCGTAAGCATCAGAATCGGCGTAAGAATATTGTTTTGACGAATGATTTTACATACTTCAAAACCATTCATCAAAGGCAAATTGACATCTAGCAAAATTAAATCATAGGTATTATTAGTAGCCAAACTAGCTCCCATAAAACCATCGTATGCTGGTTCGATGATATAATTCTTTTTCTCTAATCCATTTCTCAGACTATCAGAAACCCTTTTATCATCTTCGATGAGTAATATTTTTTTGTTGTTTTCCATAAAATCTGTAGGTCGGATTGATAACCTAAACCGTAACTCGGGTTTCTAATCCGATGAAGAGATACATTGCAGTCGTTCACATAGTTAGATGTTATATAAAGGAAATCCTACTGGTGAAATCATCTTGAACTTATTTATGCAATTTTTTCTTGATAAAAAGTCTTATAAGTCGGGTTGGAAACCCGACCTACGGTTTTAATTATGCCTATTTAATCTTGTGATAGAAGCATTTCATTTTAGTTTATGCTTATTCAATCTTACAAGATGACCATTTCATCAAGTATTTTGCTGATAAAATGTTCTCGGATTGGAAATCCGAGCTACTGGATTTCTTGTAAACTTTCGTAATTGGCTTGTAAAATAGTTGCGATGTGTTCGTCTGTCAAGGCTGTTGAAAGGAACATGGCTTCGTATTGCGATGGTGCTAAATAAATTCCTCTTTTCAACATGGCTTGGAAGTATTTTCCAAATGCTACAGTATCAGAAGTTTTTGCATCTTCAAAATTATTTACGGCTTGGTCTGTAAAGAATAAAGTAAACATAGAACCAACATGATTTAAGGTATAATTCAAACCTAATTTGCTCATGTTTGCTTTCATTCCGTCGGTTAATCTTATGCCTACTTCTTCCAAACGGGTATAAACTGATGGTGTTTCGTTTAAGTGATTCAACATTGCTAAACCTGCTGCCATCGCAATTGGATTTCCTGATAGTGTTCCTGCTTGATACACAGGACCTGCTGGCGAAACGCAATCCATAATTTCTTTTTTACCGCCATAAGCTCCTACTGGCATTCCTCCGCCGATGATTTTTCCCATCGTCGTCATGTCAGGAGTAACGCCACAACGTTCTTGGAATCCTCCTTTTGATAAACGGAAGCCTGTCATCACTTCATCAAAAATCAAAATGATTCCTTCTTTATCACAAATGGCTCTTAAACCTTCCAAGAATCCTTCAACTGGCTTTACCAAACCCATATTTCCGACTACGGGTTCAAGAATGATACAAGCAATGTTTCCTTTATTGGCATCTACCAAGGTTTGAACGGCTGCTAAATCATTATAAGGAGCTGTTAATGTATCATTGGCTACGCCTTTGGTTACGCCTGGTGAATCTGGACTTCCGAATGTCATTACGCCTGAACCTGCTGCTATCAAGAATGAATCTCCGTGTCCGTGATAATTGCCTTCAAACTTTATCATTTTATCTTTTCCAGTAAAACCACGAGCAACTCTTACTGCCGACATCGTTGCTTCTGTTCCAGAATTTACCATACGTACTTTTTCTACGGATGGAATCATTGAGCAAATTAATTCTGCCATTTCTACTTCTCTACGAGTGGGCGCTCCGAACGAAAAACCACTTTGAATAGCATCTGCTACGGCTTTTTCTACTAATTCGTGGGCATGACCTAAAATCATTGGTCCCCATGAATTGATTAATTCAATGTATGAATTTCCGTCTTCGTCGTATAAGTATGCTCCTTTGGCAGATTTAATAAAAATGGGATTCCCTCCTACTGCACGAAATGCTCTCACTGGCGAATTCACGCCTCCTGGAATAAAGTTTTTAGCTTTTTGAAAAAGTTGTTCTGATTGTGTCATTGTTTTTGTTTTGTGGAGAAGCAAGATATTAGATACAAGAGGCAAGATTTAAGACATAGTTTTCTCAAATCTCAAATCTCGTTTCTTGTATCTTAGTTCTTGCTTCTTGCCACTTCCGTCTTGTGTCTTGAATCTTATGTCTTGCTTCTTAACTCTAAAATTCTACTTCGCCAATACAAACTTATAATTTTGTAAAGTAGTGATTGGGCAAATTTGATTGTCTTGAGATTTAAAATAGTTAAAGCCCATTAAAGTATAAGCATTGTTGTAGGTAGCGGGCGTATCCAAGCCTTTCCTAATATTATAACCATTTTTACCGAATAATCTTCCCCAAAAAAGTGCTAAATCATAACCATGAAAAGCATAATATGAAGGAATAACACCATACTTACCTAGATATTCTTTACGAAAAGCATCTACTTCTGGTTTTTCATTATCTACAAATTCAGGATTAATGCAATAAATTTCTCTTCCTGACAAAGTACCATTACTCAAATTGTAAGTATTAAAAGCCTCCGCAGTGGTTACAAGTGGTGCCATTATTTCTTTTTTATTCAAAGCCGTAATCATCGAAAGCCCCGCTTTTTTATCAGAAGTTGACATAAAAATATGGCTTACTCTTTTTTCAGGTAGTTTGGCGATGATATCTTCTGAATATGATTTAATCTTCTCGAATTTCACAATTTCGTAACCAATCTTTTCCATTTGTTCACGATAGCTTACTGCCATCAATGAATCATTCTGAGCATCAGAATAATAAATCGCAGTATTTCTTCCTAAAAAAGCTTGTCTGCTCACAAAATCAGCAGCTTTGACAGCTTGCATCGCCAATGAAGGCTGTGCCAAGAAAGATAAGTTATAATCTTGCAAAATTTTTTGATTATTAGACATCGGATTCACAATCGGAATCTGATTGGCATCACAATAAGCTGTTGCAATTTTATTGGTTTCGGTATAAAGTGGACCGACCAATAAATCCATCATTTGAAAAGAACGATTATTCACTAGCTCAAGCATTTCGTCTGGCTCGTTTATCATGTCATAAACAAAGCAATTCAACGTAATTCCTTCTTTCAAAAGTTGTGCTTTTGCTAGTTTCATACCTTGATATAAATCTAAAGCATATTGATTTTTACGGATTTTATCAGGACTAAAACTATTGATTTCAACTGGTAACAATAAGCCAAAATTGAAATATCCTTTACTTGTTCTTGACTTTGTAACTCCTGCAGAAGTAGTACTAATGACAATATTTTGTTGAACCTTATCAGATAAACTTGTTTCGTTAGGATATTTCTTCGATAAATCTTGAACTAATTTAGCATTATCAATCTTACGGACGTAAAATACTTTCATCTCGTTCAAATCATCCTGTAAAGAATCTGCTGGAATTTTTTGAGCAATACCAAAAGCCTCTGTATATTTTTTTTCTTCAAAAGCTAACATGGTTAACAAAAAGTTAATTTCAGCTTTGTCAGCCCAAGAAGGGTAAACTGTAATCAAATTCTTCAGTGCTGTTTTCGCCACAGTGTATTCTTTCAATTTTATCGCACTTAATGCTGAAAAATAAAAAGAATTAGGTACAAGTGCAGAAACCAATTGGCTATTAGAAAGATTCGTGAAGGCAAATTTAGCTTTTTCGTACTCGTGATTTTTATAAAGTTCCAGTGCTTTTTTATAGGCTAACTCATATTCAGGAAGCGAATTCTGAGCCTTACCGACGTGGAAAGTAAACAGTAGCAATAAAATCCAGATAAATCTATTTAGCATATTTGAAAGTTTGAGTTTTACAAAGATAATAAACTTTGTATATTCACGATTGTATCAATTACTCATCAAAACTAATTTCATAATGAACATTCACTGGTACCTCAAGCATTTTAGAGACTTAACTACAATCGAATTATACCAAATTCTACAACTTCGTAATGAGGTTTTTATTGTTGAACAAAATTGCCCTTTTCAAGATTTAGACGATAAAGACATCATCTCATTTCATTTTATTGGTTTTGATACCAGCAGCCAAAAAATAGTAGCCTATACTCGTTTAATAGCACCGAGTATTTCTTATGAAGAGGCATCAATTGGTAGAGTTGTTACTTCTCCTTTAGCTCGTGGCGGTGGTTTTGGTAAAACTTTAATGCTTAAGTCAATTGAAATGATGGAAGAAATCTTTGCAGGTAGCCCAATCAGAATCGGTGCACAATTATATTTAAAGCAATTTTATGAATCTTTTGGCTTTCAACAAGTTAGTGAAATTTATTTAGAAGACGGCATCGAACATATAGAAATGTTGAGGAATGAATAAAACAAATCCGTATTTTAGCGAATAAAAAATCAATATTGCTTCAAAAATAAAGCTTTTTAAAGCATTATCTTTTTGAGCAAAAACAAGATTCAAACACTGTCAGATGCGGTTAATTACTTCTCTGACACGTTCATATTTTATACAAATTCATGAATAAAACACAGCTTTCAATTATTGCCAAAACCGTTGGCGTAAATCAAACACAAGTACAAAATACAATAAATTTATTAGAGGAAGGAGGAACAGTTCCGTTCATTGCACGATACAGAAAAGAAGCAACAGGAAGTTTAGATGAAGTACAAATTCTTGATATTAAAGAACTTTTAGGCAAGCTAAAAGAAGCCGATAAACGCAGAGAAGGCATCATAAAATCCATTGAAGAACAAGGGAAAATGACGCCAGAGTTGTTAGAAAAACTTAACAACGCTTATTATTTACAAGAACTAGAAGACCTTTATTTACCTTACAAACAAAAGCGTAAAACCAGAGCAAGTATTGCGATTGAAAAAGGTTTAGAGCCTCTAGCAAAATTAATTTTCGAACAAAAAGAAGCTAATGTTCTTAAAAAAGCCGAAGCATTTTTAAACGACAAAGTAGCAAATGTAGAAGAAGCATTACAAGGTTCAAGAGATATTATTGCAGAATGGATTAACGAAAATGTGGAGGCAAGAAATGCTGTTAGAAAAGTATTTGAGCGTGAAGCAATGGTTTATGTCAAAGTAAAAAAAGGCAAAGAAGAAGAAGGAATTAAATACAAAGATTACTTTGATTTCTACGAACCGTTGAAAAAAGTACCTTCGCATCGTTTATTGGCTTTACGCCGTGGCGAAGAAGAAGGATTTTTGAGCGTAAGTGTTTCTCCAGAGGAAGACAACGCTTTAGGAGCATTAGATAGAATTTTCTTAAAAGGCTTACCTGATGCTAAAAAAATCGTGGAAGATTCAATCACAGATTGCTACAAACGATTGATGAGACCTTCTATTGAAAATGAATTTGCGGGCTTTTCAAAAGAAAAAGCAGATACTGAAGCCATTAAAATATTTGCACAAAACCTTCGTCAGTTATTATTAGCTTCACCACTTGGACAGAAAAAAGTATTGGCGATTGACCCGGGTTATCGTACAGGCTGTAAAACAGTGGTGTTAGATTCACAAGGAAATTTATTGGCAGACACCGTTATTTATCCATTTGACAAGTCGATTGAAGCACAAAATACCATTTTAACGCTTTCTGAAAAATATGAAATTGACGCCATTGCCATTGGAAACGGAACAGCAGGAAGAGAAACTGAAGATTTTGTCAAGAAATTAGCTTTCAAAAAAGCACCACAAATTTTTGTCGTTTCAGAACAAGGAGCATCTATTTACTCCGCCTCTCCTATCGCTCGTGAAGAATTTCCAGATAAAGATGTAACAGTTCGTGGAGCGGTTTCTATTGGTAGAAGATTGATGGATCCTTTGGCTGAATTAGTTAAAATCGACCCAAAATCAATTGGCGTTGGGCAATACCAACACGATGTTGACCAGTCGATGCTAAAAGGAACTTTGGATACAGTCGTAGAAAGTTGTGTAAATGCTGTGGGTGTAAATTTGAACACCGCTTCAAAACATTTATTGAGTTATGTTGCTGGTTTAGGACCATCTTTAGCTGCGAATATTGTGAAGTATCGTCAAGAAAACGGAGAGTTTAAATCTCGTCAGCAAATTAAAAAAGTAGCACGTTTGGGTGAAAAAGCTTTTGAGCAATGTGCAGGTTTCTTGAGAATTCATAATGCAGAAAATCCTTTAGATAATTCGGCAGTCCACCCAGAAACGTATCCAATTGTTGAAAAAATGGCAAAAGATTTAAAATGTTCAGTAAAAGATTTAATGAGTTCAGCAGAACTTAGAAAACAATTGAATCTGAACGCTTATGCCAACGACAAAATTGGTTTATTGACACTTCAAGACATTTTAAAAGAATTGGAAAAGCCTTCTCGTGACCCACGTGAACAATTAACAGCTTTTGAATTTGATGCAAATGTGAAGAAAGTAGAAGATTTATATGAAGGAATGGTACTTCCGGGTATCGTTACAAATATTACTGCTTTTGGATGTTTTGTAGATGTTGGCGTAAAACAAGATGGTTTGGTTCATATTTCTCAACTAGCCAATCAGTATGTTTCAGACCCAAATCAAGTGGTGAAATTACAGCAACAAGTACAAGTAAGAGTAATGGAAGTTGATATCGCCAGAAAAAGAATTGCTTTGAGTATGAAGGCGGTTTAGTATTTAGATGCAAGAAAAAAGACATAAGAAGCAAGAAAAAATTGATAAAATGACTAAAACTATTTTCTCTACTAATTTTACATCTATCTTGCTTCTTATGTCTTGCTTCTTACTACTCTTTAAAAAAGTCAAATAAAAAATGAACAACTTAGAAGTGTGGATGCGTGGACCAATTGCTGGATTGGCTCCATTATTACAACCTGTAGCTCATGCTATTTTGCAGGCTCGTGAAGAAGTAAATCTAATGATGATTGATTTTCCAGAAGAATTACTTTGGGAATCTCCTGCGGGTTGTGCTTCTGTGGCTTTTCATTTGCAACACTTGGCGGGTGTGTTAGACAGACTTTTTACTTATGCCAACGACCAGTTATTGAGCGAAGAACAATTGGAACTTTTACAATTAGAATCTGTAAAAAATCAATATAATATAAACGTAAAATCATTACTTACACGTTTTAACAATCAAGTAAACAAAGCTCTCACACAGTTAAAAAACACTGATGAGAAAACATTATTGGAAGCAAGAGGAATTGGACGCAAAAGAATTCCAACCAATGTTTTAGGCTTACTTTTTCATGCAGCAGAACATACTCAACGTCACACTGGTCAGCTTTATGTTACTGTTAGAATTTTGAAAAATGCACAAAATGGAACAATCCAACTTTAATAATTTTATTGATTCCTTATGAAACAAAACCATTTGAATACTTTTTATCGTTTTTCTGTACTCATTAGTGTAGTCCTATTGTTAGATTCTTGTAAATTATTTCGTAAAAAAGAAGATAATAATGTTGTTGTTACTCGTCCAAAATCAGCTCCCACAACAAATACTTCTAAAACTTACAATGCTAAAACAATCAATAGTTTAATTTCAGCAGCAAGAAGCTACACAGGTGTTCCTTACAGAGCAGGTGGCACAGATAGAAATGGAATGGATTGTTCAGGTTTACTTTTTTGTGTTTACAATCAACTAGGTTTTAAAATCCCAAGAATTTCATATCAGCAATCAGATTTTGGCAAAGAAATCTCAATTGATGATCTTCGTCCAGGTGATTGGGTATTTTTCGTAACCAATAAAGGAAATGTAAGCAACATCAATCATGCTGGATTAATCACAGAATTAAGGAGTAAAACAGAAGTAATGTTTATTCATGCCTCCTCTTCAAAAGGAATCAGAGAAGACAATCTTTACAGCAAATATTGGATGGGTTGTTTCGCTAAAGCAAGCAGACCGTTCTAAGCCAAATTCAAACCAATTACCAAAGCCCACATCATTGCGAAGCTTATCAGCATCGAAACGTTTACCAACATTCCTGCAATTTTGGTATCATAATTTAGTTCATCAGAGAAAGGTAAAATTGTCATTCCAACAGGAATTATCAAGACAATTAATAAAACGTTTCTGTACAATTGCTCAACTGGGAGAAAGTAAAAGAAAAGAAAACCTAACAAAAAACCCCAGAAATAACGAATCAAAAGTACTTTAGAAACCTTTTTCAGGATTTCTCCAGAAGTAGAAATATTCAAATAAATTCCCATGATTAATAATACAATTACTTTATTTCCTCTTGCAATCACGTCTATTACATCAATCACAATTGTGGGAATTTCTATTTTGGCTAAGTTTACAAAAACGCCCAAAAGTATGGCTTGAAAAGGCAATAAAGTAAATATTTTTAAGATGGCTTTTTTAGCGTTTTGTGAAATACTTATGCCTTCATTTTTATCCGACATAAATACTCCCGTACCATAAACTAAGCCAAAAACTGCAAAAGAATTTCCAAAATCAAACATGGCAGCATACACCATTCCAGCTTGTCCCCAAATACCTTCAATCAATGGATAAGCAAAAAGACCAAGGTTAAAACCACCACTTCCCATAATCAAAATTGCTTTCATTTTCTGCGTTTGATTCTTGAATAATTTAGCAGCAGTAAACATCGTAAGCAATGAAAAGCAAAAAGAAATAACTGGCAGTAATAAGAGGTTAAATTCAAAATGCACACGTTTCATCGTTAAAAACATCAACGCTGGAAAAGTAGTGTGCATTAATAATTTAGAAACAATTTTTCCTTCTTTTTCAGAAACAATATTTTGGCGTTTCAAAAAATATCCGACCAAAATGATACTTAACGCAGTAATAAAAACAGTATTGGTTTGATTCATGGAAATAAGAAAGAAAATAAAGCGTATTTAGTGAATTAATATTTCTGAGAAAAATGAACAAACCAACTAAAAGCTTCTATTTTATATAAACTCAATAATAATGAATAAGTTGGTGTTAAAATATTAACAAAAGCAATGAAATAAATAAACCTACTTGCTTTCTCTTCGATTTGTCCAACCATTAAATACACCACAAAAACAAGTAAAAAAGCATAAGCCAAACTTCTTGTAACATCTTCAACAGCTGTACTTACTAAAAAACAAGTAATAAAAATTCCAATAAACCACAAAGCTACAAAATAATATTTCTTTTTGATTAAGTAAAAAGACGCTGCTAGAATCAGTAATATATTCAACTTTAATGAAGAAAAAATGGCAAAAGGAATTTTTGCCCCATGAATAAAACCTAATCCTAATGAGACACCACTATCTTTTCCAATGGGAGTATTTAAATGATAATTCTTGTAAAACAAGATTCTAATAAAAACATAAATCAACACACTAATACAAACCATCCAAAATGATTTATTCTCGGTAATGAATTTCCGAAACGTGGTTTTAAAATCTTGTGCAGTTTTCTGTAAAGGAAAATTGGTTAATCCAGCAAATAAGGGAATAATTAAAGAGGGAGCAATACTTCTTTCATCAACAAAATAGCTTGCTAATAAAAATAAAATACTTGCTGGACTTTTGTAAAAGTACAGTGCAATCAATAAACCAAGATAGGCGTAAGAATCGTAAAAAAGCGTATCGTAATTAAACGAATTTCCGACATAAGAAAACAGTAATGCAATAGTTCCCCAAAAACTAACAGCAGCATTCTTTGTGACTCGGTTAATTATTTTGATTGAAAACCAGATAAAAACTGGGAGTAATAAAATCTGAAGATAAAATAATCGAAGGGAATTTAAGCTAAATACATTTGCCAACAAATATGGCGTAATTCTGAGATCTCGCTTTCTAAAATGATCTTCAGGAGGAAAATTCAAAGTAGGTTGTAAAGGTTTTTCAATTTTATTATTAACAAATTCTTGCACTGAAATGTCAATAACTGTCCAATCGTCATGCACTCTTTTCCTGATAATTTCTGGAAAATATATAAAAGAAAAGATGAGAAAAATCAGTAGGCAAATGACGACGTACCAATACTTATTTTGCAAATACTTGATGACAAAATAATTGAATTTAGTAAAGAGGAGGCTAATATTTGGAAGCATATTGTAGAGGAGGTTAAAATTTTTAATGATAAAAATCAAGAAAATGAAAACTTACACGTACAAAACTTTTAATACTGACATAGGCTATACTTAACAAAAATAAACTTTTTAAGTTAAAAACTACTCATTTTGTCAAACATTAACATTTAAATGTTGAAAGACAATTCATACAATTGCAATAACTCACCACAAATTTAATCTATATATCTCCCATAATTTCTCAGCTTTAACTAATTTTGCAGATATATTCTTGTTTGGCGTGAGTACATTAACGTATTTACGAATAACATCTAACAGATAACATCAAAAATAATGGGTAAGAAAGTTTTAATTATTGGTGCAGGTGGCGTAGGAAATGTAGTAGTGAAGAAATGTGCCATGAATCCAGAAGTATTTTCTGAAGTAGTTTTAGCAAGCCGTACAAAACGTAAGTGTGATGCTATTGCTGAAGAATGTGCTAAAATAGGTTTACCAACCAAAGTAGAAACTGCACAAGTAGATGCTGACAATGTTCCAGAATTGGTTGCTTTGATTAAGCAAGTAAAACCATTTATGGTTATCAATGTGGCTCTTCCATATCAAGATTTAACCATCATGGATGCTTGTTTAGAAACAGGAGTACATTACATGGATACTGCTAATTATGAACCTAAAGATGTTGCTAAGTTTGAATATTCTTGGCAATGGGCTTATCAAGAGCGCTTTAAAGAAGCAGGTTTAATGGCTTTATTAGGTTGTGGATTTGATCCAGGTGTTACACAAGTTTATACAGCTTATGCCAATAAGCACCATTTCGATGAAATGCACTATTTGGACATCATCGACTGTAATGCTGGCGACCACGGAAAAGCTTTTGCGACTAACTTTAACCCTGAAATTAACATTCGTGAGATTACTCAGAAAGGACGTTATTGGGAAAATGGTGAATGGGTAGAAATTGATGCTATGTCAATCCACAAACCAATTGAATATCCAGGAATTGGCCCTAAAGAATCTTATGTATTATATCACGAAGAATTAGAATCCTTGGTGAAAAACTTCCCTACTTTGAAGCGTGCAAGATTCTGGATGACTTTCGGTCAACAATATATTACACATTTACAAGTATTGGAAAATGTTGGAATGACTTCAATTACTCCAATTAAATTCCAAGGAATTGATATTGTTCCATTAGAATTCTTGAAAGCGGTACTTCCAGAACCAGGTTCTTTGGGTGAAAACTATACTGGAGAAACGTCAATTGGCTGCCAAATCAAAGGTATCAAAAATGGTGTAGAAAAAACATATTATGTTTGGAACAACTGTAAACACCAAGATTGTTGGAAAGAAGTACAAGCACAAGGCGTAAGTTATACAACTGGTGTACCTGCAATGATTGGAGCAATGATGATGATAACAGGCGAATGGATGAAACCAGGCGTTTGGAATTGTGAAGAATTGAACCCAGATCCATTCATGGCAATGTTGAATATTCATGGTTTATCTTGGAATGAAGAAATCAACGGAACACTTCCGCACGAGTATTAATAATACTCATTTTTTGAAGAAATAATAATTACATCAAAATGATAAAATCCATTGCCCGTGTTGAAAAATGCGGGCAATTTTAATAATTAAGAATTATACAATCAACGGCAAGTAAACTACTTTCCTGATAATCAATTTCAATTTAATATGATTGATTTCTCACAAATTCCTTCTCCGTGTTATGTACTCGAAGATAGATTATTACGAAAAAACTTAGAACTCTTACAATACGTTCAACAACAAGCTGGCATCGAAATCATCTGTGCATTGAAAGGCTTTTCGATGTTCTCTACTTTTCCAATGGTTCGTCAATATTTGGCAGGAGCTACGGCAAGTTCTTTACACGAAGCCCGATTGGCCTTTGAAGAAATGGGATCTAAAGCACATGTATATTCGCCTGCTTATTTAGAAAAAGAATTTGATGAGTTACTATCCTACTCTTCACATATTTCTTTTAACTCTTTGAATCAATTTGAAAAGTTCAAAGAAAAATCAATCGCAAACGGTATTAGTTGTGGACTTCGTATCAACCCTCAATATTCTGAAGTAGAAACAGATATGTACAATCCTTGTATTGCGGGTTCACGTTTGGGAATTACACGTAACCAATTAGGTGATACTTTACCCGAAGGTATTGAAGGTTTACATTCACATACATTGTGTGAAAACGATTCTTATACTTTAGAACGTACTTTGAAAGCGATTGAAGAACGTTTTGGCGACTTATTAAAACAAGCAAAATGGTTGAATTTAGGTGGAGGGCATTTAATTACTCGTGCTGACTACGAACCTGAACATTTAATTTCAGTATTAAAAGGATTGAAAAGTAGATTCCCGAATCTGAAGATTATTTTAGAGCCTGGCTCTGCGGTGGGTTGGAGAACAGGTTATTTAACTTCAACAGTCCTTGACATTCTTGATTCACAAGGAATTAATGTGGCAATTTTGGATGTAAGTTTTGCTGCACACATGCCAGACACTTTAGAAATGCCTTATAAACCAAAAATTTTGGGTGCGCATCAAGAACCAGTAGCTGAAAAACATACTTATCGTTTTGGTGGAATGACTTGTTTAGCAGGTGATTTTTATGGGGATTACTCATTTGATGAACCTCTAAAAATTGGCGATTCAATCGTTTTTGATGATATGATTCATTATACGATGGTAAAGACGACAACTTTTAATGGTGTAAATTTACCTTCAATTGGCATTTGGAGAGAAGATGATACTTTTGATTTGGTAAAGTCATTTGGTTATGAAAGCTTTAAAGACAGATTAAGTTAAAAGTATTGAACTTTCAGCTACTGAAATCAATAAAAAAACCTGATGCTTTCACATCAGGTTTTTTTACGTAGATTCAATTCAAAAATTAATAGCCAGGATTCTGAGAAAAACCTGTATTTCCTCCCTCTGAACGGTCAATTTGTGTTTGAGGAATTGGACGAACCAAGTTTGAAGCTTTCACGTTTGCCGCTGCTTGTGGATTGTATTTTTGAACACGCTCAACTAGATTACCCCAACGTTTCAAATCCATCCAACGAGTTTGCTCGCCTACTAATTCTCTTGCTCTTTCTTCTACAACCAAATCAAAAGTCATATCATTAGATGTTACTTCCATAGCACTTTGTTTACCAGGCCATGCAGCACGACGACGTACCATATTGATTGCATCAGTGGCAGCTTGTTTATTACCTGCTCCTAATTGAGCTTCAGCCAACATCAAATAAGTATCTGCTAATCTGAAAACGAAGTAATCACGGCTACCAGATTCATAAGTCATATCTGGACGTTTTGTATCAAAAAACTTACGTAAAGTTGGGAATAATGCTTCAGAGTATTTACTTGGCACTAACACTTGGTATTTCTTCTTAGCTCTATCTGCTTTAGACATTTCATAACCTGGAATAAAAATCGCCGTATCACCTGATGCAAAAGTTACACTCGTTTTCGAATCATCAAATGCAGTATTGTACGTTCCCGGTTTATTCGAATACCAAGTATCTTTGAAAGTTTTCTTATAACGTGAATCGTTTACTCTTTCACCAAACACAACATCTGTACAATAAGTAGTAGGGCGTAAACGCTTAAATGGACGACCATTTACGATGTCACGTTGCATACCTGCTTGTACGTCATACTGCATACCGTAAAATAAATGTAGGTTGTTTCCACCATTTACTGAACCTGTATTATTTGTTAAGTTTGTTAAAAGATCTGAAGTATATTGTACAGCAAAAACGATTTCAGAATTTTTCTGATTGTTTTCATCAAATACACTTGCAAAATCATCTAACAATTTGAACCCGTAGTTATTTATTACGCTAGTACACAAAGTAGCAGCTTTAGAAAAATCGTCCGCAGCTTTTTGTGCAGAATATGCTTTCGCTAAATAAACTTTGGCTAATGCCATTTCAGCAGCAGGCTTGGTCGCTCTTCCGTACTGCGTTGACGAATTTGGTAAATCTGCAATTGCTTCCGTTAAATCTTTAATAATAGCACTATACATTTCAGCCTCTGTTGCTCTTTTTGTAGTTTTAGTCGGACTCAAAGTTTCAGTCAATCTTAAGTCAACACCACCCCATTGTTGGAACAAAATAAAATAATAATGTCCTCTCAAAAACTTAGCTTCTGCTACTCTTACTTTTTTAATCGCATCAGTTACTGTTGCAGCAGGTGCTCTTCCAATAATGGCATTGCAAGTATTAACTCCACGATAAAGTTCATCCCAAGTATTTGCTAAATAGTCAACCGTTGGGTTAAGTTGTGTATCATAAAAGTGGAAACCTTTATAACCACCATCAGCACCAGTTGCGTAAATATCAGTACCGTACTCAGTCATGGTTAATCCTTGCTGTGTACCATAATAATATCTGAGTGTTGAATAAGCTGCACTTACTGCATCTTCAAAACCTTTAGGAGTATTGATATAATCGTTACCAATACCTGAAATCACTTTTTCATCCAATAAATCAGAACACGATTGCCCAGTTAGCATTAAAGTGGCAATACCTAAGATTCTTGCATGTTTAAATATTTTATATTTGATATTCATCTTTTTTTTCATTTAATGTTTAATACTTTTTTAGCTACAGTTTCTAGGCACTTAAGTGCCTCATCTTTTTGCTTAAAATTTAGCGTTGATACCTACAGTAAACACTTTTGTTGCTGGTGTAATACCATTGTTTACTGAAGTTCCAGATGTTTCTGGGTCAACACCATTGTATTTCGAAATAAATTTCGACCAAATAAATGGTTGTTGAATACTAGAGAAAAGTCTCAATGATTCCATACCTAATTTCTTCGCAACGCCATCTTTAAAAGTATAACCAAAGTTGATGTTTCTTAACTTGATAAATGAACCGTCGAAATACATTAAAGTAGTGTTATATTGAGGGAACTCTTGTGTGCTAAATGGACGAGGATATTCAGCACCTGGGTTGTTTGGAGTCCAGTAATCTACTTTGATTTGTTGGTAACGACCAGCCAAAGCATTGTTGTTTTGGTGGAAACCACTTACAATCATTTGTCCGAAGCGACCAAAGAAGAAGAACGACAAGTCGAAATTCTTATACGTAAAACGGTTAGTTAAACCTGCTGAAAAATCTGGTACATCAGAACCTAATAATACTCTATCTGAAGCATTAATTACACCATTTCCATCAGTGTCTTGTACTTTGATTTGACCAACACCTGCACCCAAAGCATTTCCTTTGTCACCAGGATAGTATTTAGCCGCTTGTTCTGCTTCGCTTACTTGCCAGATACCAGCTTTTTTATAGTCAAAGAATGAGTTTAATGGTTGACCGATGAACCATTTGTTACCAATATCATCTACAGCTCCGTTATAAAGTGAAACGATTGCTTCTTTATTTCTAGTAAATTGGAAATCTGTCGTCCATTTGAAACCACTTCCAGTATTAACATTTACTGTAGTAATTCCCAATTCAATACCTCTGTTTCTAGTTTCACCAACGTTACGTGTTACAGCACCAAAACCGATTGAACCAGGTAATTGGTCAGATAATAATAAATCGGTTGTGTTAGTTTGATATAATTCCAAAGAACCTTGTACTTTACCTTTCCAGAAACTAAAATCAAAACCAATGTTTGTAGTAGCTGAACTTTCCCATCTTAAATCTGGGTTACCAATTGTACTTGGACGATACCCGAAAGCACCTGAATTGTCCCAAGCATAAGAGGTTCTGCTTAGCAAACCTTGTGTTTGATATGGAGACACCCCTTGGTTACCTACTGCACCATAACCAGCTCTTACTTTCAATAAATCTAACCATTGAATATCTTTCATGAAATCCTCATTGCTCATATTCCATCCTAAAGCTACTCCTGGGAAATTACCATATTTAGAGTTCAAACCAAAACGGCTAGAACCATCACGACGCATAGTAACAGTCACTAAATATTTATCATTGTAATCATAATTGATACGACCCATATAAGAATTAATAGTCCAATCAACTAAACTACTACCCACACCTACTACTGTACTTGCATTACCTAAGTTATAGAATTGTTGTGTCTCAGCAGGAACTCCTTGTACGTTAGCACCATAAATTTCAAAACGATCTTTTTGAATAGATTGAAGTAAAGTAACATTCAAATTATGTTTACCGTACGATTTTGTATAGTTCAAAATATTCTCAAGCGTCCAGTTAAATCCAAAACGGTTTTCGTTACTTGCTTGTGCATCACCACCTTTTCTAGCATTAGTTTGTGCACCAATGAATCTGCCCCAACGTGATAATGTAAAATCTGGACCAAAGTTAACACGATATTTCAAACCATCCATGATTTTCACTTCAGTATAAATACTGTTGAAAATTCTGTACTTTTTGGTATTATCTACTTGAGCTCCAGGAACAATTTCAGCCAATGGGTTAGTCAATAAAGCATCATTTGTAGGAGTAAAGTTGATACTTCCATCAGCTTTATAAGCAGCACCTAATGGGTTTTGTTGAATTGTAAAACTGTAAGGGTTTAAGTTTTCACCATTTCTATCACTAAACATCATGTAAGATGATAAACCTACTTTCACCCATTTATTAATTTCATGGTCAATGTTAGCACGTAAGGTTGTTCTAGTATAATCTAAGCCTTCTGTAATCCCTTTATCCAAGAAGTAACCCGCAGAAATATAAAATTGCGTTTTATCATTACCACCTTGAATACCAATTGTATGGTTTTGTTGGAAACCTTTTTTAAGAATTAAATCTTGATAGTCTGTACTTCTTCCTTGTGCTAAACCTTCTACTACGTTAGGGTCTCCACCTAATACAGCAATTTTTGAATCAGCAACTGGGTCTGATTGACCAGTTGGAACGATTGCTCCTGCCGCATTTTTATAAATACCTGTAGCACGGTAGGCTTCTCTTACATATTCAGCAAATTCAGGACCGTTGAAAAGCGTCATTTTGTTTAAAGCTTCCGACTGACCAACATACATATCATACGTTACGGTTGTTTTGCCTTTTACTCCACCTCTTTTGGTTGTTATCAACACTACACCATTAGCACCTCTAGCACCATAGATTGCTGTAGCAGTAGCATCTTTAAGTACTTCCATCGACTGCACATCATTTGGGTTCATATCTTCATAACCAGCAGATAACGGAATACCATCTACTACATACAAAGGGTCATTCCCAGCGTTGAATGAACGACGACCACGAATCAAAATTTTTGGTGTTGTTCCCGGTTTTGAACCTGATTGCGAAACGT
The DNA here is from genome assembly GCF_034931025.1 of Arcicella gelida. Taxonomy (NCBI): domain Bacteria; kingdom Pseudomonadati; phylum Bacteroidota; class Cytophagia; order Cytophagales; family Flectobacillaceae; genus Arcicella; species Arcicella gelida. Next base: position 181,720 of record NZ_JAYGIL010000002.1, read on the forward strand.
CAACCCCAGCAGTTCTTCCTTGTAATGCCTGCCCTAAGTTGGTAATTGGCATTTCAGCAATTTGTTTGGCAGACACTTGCGAAATAGCACCTGTCAATTGGCTTTTCTTTTGCGTACCATAACCAACTACTACCACTTCATCAATTGATTTAATGTCGGTAGAAAGTTTAATATCAATAATTGAACGATTACTTACTGCTACTTCTTGAGCATTGAAACCGATTGCAGAGAAAATCAAAGTTGAATTTGAACCTACTGCAATTTTGTAGCTACCATTGGCATCTGTAGTAGTTCCCCTGTTTGTTCCTTTTACAGCAACCGTAACACCCGGAATGCCTTGCCCGTCGTCGGCAGAAGTGATTTTACCAGTTACTGATCGATCCTGACCATAACCCGTGAATGTAATAGATAAAAGCAATAAACAAATTGCCCAACCTACATTACTTTTTAATTTAAGTAGAGATTTCATACCCATGTGTTTTTGATTGATTTAATTGTGATAGTTAAATTATTGAAATGGTTAAATTGATACGGCTCCAGAGCGATTCTACTTCATTTTCAGGCAAAATATTCTTTTCATGGCTGTTTAGAATAAATTTTGCTATTTCGATTTCTTCTTGCTTTTCAGGATATTTTTTCAAAAATGCTTGCCAAAAATTATTTTCGACTAGCTGATTTTCTGATTGTACCCATTCAATAAAGCAACTGTCTGACATAAAATCTTCAGACATAAAATCTTTGTACTTTGTGAATCGTTGCTCAAACAATTTTATAAATATTTTAAGTAAAACTTGTACTATCAGTAAAAGACTGGCTAAATACAGTTTCTACTCATTTATTAATATATTTTTTAAAAAATGTACTAATCTAATATTTTGACAAAAAAAAGAGCCAAAATCGGGCGATTTTGGCTCTGAATACAAAAAGTAAATTTATATCATGCGATTGTGAGTCTTTCTACGGAAATGTGTTCTTTTAAAATTTTTAATGCTCCAAAAATAAGGTTATAAACCGATTGCGGGTTAATACTCATCTTAGTAGAAATCTGGTCAGTATCCATATCATGAAAAAACTTCAGTGAAATTGCTTCACGCTGACGTTTTGTCAAATACTTGAATGACTCCGCCAAAGTATCACTAAAAGTCTGTTCCTCTTCAAAAGCAACCAAACGGTTTTCATGCGAAGTAATAAAATCAGGATTTTCAAGATAATATGCCTCTTGATGCTGGAAATGGCGTTGTTGAGTTTCTAAATGACGTACCAATTTTCTTTTGATAGAAGCCATCAAGTAATAACGAATAGAAGTTGTTTCACCTAAATTCCGATGATTTTTCCACAATTCTACAAATAAGTCGTGCAAGCAATCTTTGATCAATTCTCTATCTGCGGTAATACTTGTACTGTAATTGTACAATAAACTAACATAGTTATGATAAATTGAAGAAAAAGCAGCATGGTCTCCTGCTCTAAATTCATTCCATAATGCAACCTCGTCGATTATTTTTTTTGTAGTTATCATAGATAAAATAAGAGTATCTGTATAATTTTCTCTTAAAGATATATCAAATAAATATCACTTTTCAAGGTTTTTTTTGAATATTTTTCCGTAAACGTTTACGGAAACGTTTACAGCAAAACTTTTTTAAAAAAGAGTACTAATCAGTTAATTTCTGAAAGAATCTCTTGATGAATTATCACTTTTGTAAACCACTAAGCATCACAATGGCTTCTTTGAGCGAAAAAATAAAAGTGAAATAGGATATTTCTAATTTTGACTCTATTTTTAGACCTTATTATTTTTATCACACTCACAAAAATCAACAAAACATGAAAAAACTTTTTATTACCCTCATTAACATATTGCTGTTGGGGTCAATAGTTCATGCGCAAACGCAATTCTCCCCTCGCAATGGCGTGCAGGACGAAAGGCCTAATCTTTACGCTTTCACCAATGCAACAATTGTTGTAGATGCAAACACTACGCTTGAAGGTGCAACATTATTAATTCGTGGTTCAGTTATTGAAGCAGTTGGCAAAGGCATCAGCATTCCTATAGGAACTACCGTTACTGATTTAAAAGGAAAAAGAATTTATCCTTCTTTAGTAGAAGCTTATTCAAATTATGGTTTACCTGAAAATAAAAGTGAAGGTGGAAGAGGTTTCAGAGCTGACCCACAATTTGAATCTAAGAAAAAAGGAGCTTATAACTGGAACCAAGCTGTTTTACCAGAAGTAGATGCAGCAAATCTTTTTACAATCAACCCAACTGCTGCTGATGAATTCCGTAAAGCTGGATTTGGTGCTGCGATTAGCCACGTTCAAGACGGAATAGTGAGAGGTACTTCTACTTTATTGGCTTTGAGTGATGGTCGTGACCAAGATGCTTTATTGAAAAGTAAAGTTTCAGCTCATTACTCTTTCTCGAAAGGAACTTCAACACAAGACTATCCAAATTCAATGATGGGTTCTGTGGCATTAATTCGCCAGACTTATTATGATGCAGATTGGTTCAAAAAATCAAAAAACAAAGTTGAGTTTAATATTTCTTTAGATGCTTTTAATGCTAATCAGGGCATTCCACAAGTATTTGAAGTGGGTGATAAATTAGGAATTCTTCGTGCTAACAAAATCGCTAAAGAATTTGGCGTTCAATACATCATCAAAGGCATGGGCGATGAGTATCAACGTCTTGATGAAGTAAAAGCAACTGGTGCAACTTTAATTTTACCATTGAATTTCCCGACTACACCAGATGTTGAAGACCCTTACGATGCTTCGGTGGTTTCTTTAGCGGAAATGAAACATTGGGAAATGGCTCCAGCAAATGCTTCTTTATTATCAAAAGCAGGTGTGAGTTTTGTTTTTACGACTTCAAACTTAAAATCTAAAGCTGATTTTATGGCGAACCTTCGTAAAGCGATTGAATATGGTTTAGATGAAAAAATTGCTTTAGCAGCGATTACTTCTACGCCAGCACAATTGATGGAAGTTGATAATTTAGTAGGTTCATTAAAAGTAGGAATGTTAGCGAATTTCTTGATTACTTCTGATAATCTTTTCAAAGATGGAAACGTAATTTATGAAAACTGGGTAAAAGGGAAACGTTATGTAATTTCAAACATGAACGTTGTTGATGTTCGTGCAAATTATGATTTGACATTAGGAAGTAAAGCTGGTTTAAAATTGAATGTAACTGGAAAAGTTGAAAAACCTGATTTCCAAATCGTTGTTACAGATTCTATCAAAGTAAGTCCTAAAGTGACTAGAGTTGGTGAAAATTTCACTTTGAGCTTCAAATTAGATCCTAAAAAAGACAAAGGAGATACTCGTATCAGTACTTATTTCGATGGAAAGAATTTTAAAGGTGATGGTTTAGATGCTAATGGACAAGCGGTTGTTTTTACGGCAACTTTCAAAGAAGCGATGAAAGAAACGCCAGCAAAAGTTGACACTGCGAAAAAAGCTATTCCAGAAATTGGAAAATTATCATATCCATTCACTAGCTATGGAACTGAAGAAAAACCAAAAGTTGAAACAATTCTAGTAAAAAATGCTACAGTTTGGACAAACGAAAAAGAAGGAATCATCGCAAATACAGACGTGCTTTTACAAAATGGTAAAATTGCGAAAGTAGGTAAAAATCTTTCGGAAAGCGGTGCAAAAGTAATCGACGGAACTGGAAAACACTTAACAAACGGTATTTTTGACGAACATTCGCACATTGCTTTATTGTCTGTCAATGAAGGAACACAATCTGTTACTTCTGAAGTAAGAATGGAAGATGTTGTGAATTCAGAAGACATTAACATTTATCGTCAATTAGCAGGTGGTGTTACTTCTTCTCAATTATTACACGGTTCTGCAAACTCAATTGGTGGACAATCAGCCATCATCAAATTGAAATGGGGCGAAGCACCAGATGCTTTGAAAATTCCAAATGCAGATGGTTTTATAAAATTTGCTTTAGGCGAAAACGTAAAACAAGCTAACTGGGGCGACCGTGCTAGAATTCGTTTCCCACAAACTAGAATGGGTGTTGAGCAAATTATGATGGATGCTTTCTTGAGAGCAAAAGAATACGAAAAAGCAACAAAAGCAGCGGCAGCAAATCCTGCATTAGCACCAGTAAAACGTGATTTAGAATTAGATGCTTTAGTAGAAATTTTGAACAAGAAAAGATTTATCACTTGTCACTCTTATGTTCAATCTGAAATTAATATGTTATTGAAAGTTGCCGATTCATTAGGCTTTAAAGTAAATACTTTCACACACATTTTGGAAGGTTATAAAGTAGCTGATAAAATGAAAGCTCACGGTGCAAATGCTTCTACTTTCTCTGACTGGTGGGCTTATAAAATGGAAGTAAAAGAAGCGATTCCTTTCAATGCTGCTTTGATGACGAAAGTTGGGGTGAATACTTCTATCAACTCTGATGATGCAGAAATGGCTCGTCGTTTGAACCAAGAAGCTGCCAAAACAGTAATGTATGGCGGTATGACTGAAGAACAAGCTTGGAAAATGGTTACTTTGAATCCAGCAAAAATGTTGCATTTAGATAATCGTTTAGGAAGTATCAAAGTTGGTAAAGATGCAGACGTAGTGTTATGGAATAATAATCCACTTTCTGTTTACGCTAAACCTGAGAAAGTAATTATAGACGGTGCTACTTATTTCGACCTTGAGAAAGACAAAGAATTACGTTTAAAAATTGCTGCTGAACGTAATCGCATTACTCAAAAAATGTTGAATGCTAAAGCGGGCGGAGCTGCTACGGTAAAACCAGAAGTTAGAAGACCAAGATTATTCGTTTGTAATTCTGAAGGTGACTTAACTGAGGAAACTGGTGCTTATAAAGAAACTGGTGTATCTCAATCTGAAGGTCATGACCATGATTAATAGTTGTGATTGAGTGAATAGCGAATGAGTGATTTACAGCATTACATTTACTCATCAACTTTAAACTCATGAACTCATAGACTGAATTAAAACATTTTTTCAAAAGAACATACAATGAAAAACATAAAATACATATATAGCCTTGTATTCCTATTGCTGGCGAATACAATATTTGCCCAAAACCAAGCCGCAGGTTCTCCCCAAACAAAAGCCATAGCTTTGACGGGTGCTACGATTCATACAGCCTCAGGAAAAGTAATTCAAAACGGAGTAATCGTTTTTGATAAAGGAATTATTACTGCCGTTGGCGATGCTAATACGACTTTTAATAAATCGAATACAGAAGTAATTGACGTAGCTGGAAAAAGTGTTTATCCAGGTTTAATTTCACCTGCTAACCAATTAGGAATGGTTGAAATTGAAGCTGTTCGTGCAACGGACGACCAAGCTGAAATTGGACCATTCAACCCACACGTTCGTGCTTTGATTGCTTATAATACAGATTCAGAATTGATTCCAACAGTAAGAAGTAATGGTATTTTGTTGACACAAGCTACTCCACAAGGTGATATTATTACTGGAATGTCATCAATTATGCAATTGGATGGTTGGAACTGGGAAGATGCAGTCTTGAAAAAAGACGATGGTGTTCATATCAATTGGATTGGCTATTTCAAACGTGAATTTGATTTTGCTTCTTTCACTGCAACGACAAAAAGAAATGATAAAAGAGATGAATTATTAAGAGAAATCGACAAAACTTTTGATGATGCCATTGCATACGCTCAAGTAAAAAAACCAGCGGTTATTAATGTGAAATTGGAAGCGATGAAAGGACTTTTTGATGGTTCAAAAAATCTTTACATTTCTGCTGATTATGGAAAAGAAATCATTGAAGCAGTTCAATTTGCTAAAGCTAAAGGAGTAAAGAAAATCGTAATTATCGGTGGTGAAGAATCATTATTAGCGGCTGATTTCTTGAAAGAAAACAACGTTCCAGTTATCGTCGGAACAACGCACCGTTTGCCAAACAAAGTGGATGACGATACTGATTTACCTTATAAATTGCCACAATTATTACAGCAAAAAGGTGTTTTAGTTGGCTTAGCTTATATCGGCTTAAACTGGAGAACTCGTAATTTACCTTTCGTAGCGGGAACTGTTGCTGGTCACGGAATGGATAAAGAAGATGCTCTAAAATTAATCACTGCCAACAATGCAAAAATCTTAGGTATTGATAAATATGTAGGTACTTTAGAAGTAGGCAAACATGCAACTTTGATAGTTTCTGCTGGCGATGTATTGGATATGCGTACTGCGAAAGTAGAACAAGCATTTATCCAAGGTCGCAAAGTAGATTTAGACGACAAACAAAAACGTTTGTATAAAAAATATACTGAGAAATATGGCACAAAGTAGATTTCATTAAAAATAAAGAAAGCCTCTTCTCTAAAATGAGTTGAGGCTTTCTTTATTTTTAGAAGATACATATTAAATATTTTCAAAAATAGTATTACCTATTCTATCTTTATCTTCATTTGAAGTAAATGAACCACTCGGATGTGGAATACCAAACACTTTTATTCCGTTTAGCTCACCTTTAACTACTAAACGCTTTTTTCCTTTAAGTATCACTTGCGACTTTATATTTAATCTATCGAAACAGCTTGTACCAAGACAAATGATAATTTTAGGTTGAATAACATTAATCAATAAATCTTTGGTTAGCTCAACATTCTTTTTAAAAATTGCTGACCCATTTTTTCTACGTAATAAATCATGAATATTTGGCGTATTGAAATAAATGAGATTCATCAACATATAATCATTGAAAAACTCGTACTTTTCAAAAAATCTTTTGAGTTTTATCCAGACTTTCCATGTTTCTAATTTTTCTATATCAGGATTAGCTTGTATAAATCGTTCGGGAGTCATTCTATTATGTTCTATCAAATTCCAAATAGGATTTTTGTAAAGACTTTCATAAGGGTATGCTTTTCCTCCAGGGTTAATTCCTAAGAAAATTACATTAGGTTTATACTTCGGGGCTGTTTGAAATGCATAAAATGATAAGTCTAATTCCTTATTTTCAGGATTTGTTACAACTGTGTGTAAATAATCAACAGTATTTTTTGACCATTCTAATAATGCTTCTTCAAATTCATTCATGTTGTATTATATTAATTTAAGTAAATTAGTTTTTATGTAAGTTTGTATAAGTATATCCTGTAAATAATCATCATTGTTGATTCAACCAATATCGTGTGCTTTTCAACGTTCCAGTTTTAGTTAATGCAGTTATATTTACTAATTCTTGTAAATCACGAGTAACAGTTGCGTTAGATGCCCCTGAAATCGTTTTATAATTACCAGCACTCAAGCCTCCTTTGAATCCTTCTACTCCTGCTTCAAACATTCTTAGTATAACTTTGCTTTGTCTTTCATTCAATAAGTCTTTGTACTGATTAAAAAACTTTGTCTTAAAAATTAAAAAACTAACCATTCGTATGGTATAATCTTGTGCTTGCAAAGTCAATTCTGCAAAATATGTTAAATAAGCGTCTATGTTCAATTGATGATTGCAGGATTGTATCGCTTGGTAATAGGCTTTTTTTTGTGAGTCGATTACTTTTGCAAACGAAGTAAGTGCTGGTTTTCCTATTCGTTGCGAAATCGCTTTAGCTACTAAAGCTCTGCCGATACGTCCATTTCCATCTTCAAAAGGGTGAATTATTTCAAAATATAAATGTGTAATCCCTGCAAAAATAAAGGTTGAAACTTTTTGATTATTAGTTAAATTCTCCTGATACCAATTCAAAAATGTATCCATTTCAGCCTTTACTTGTCCAGAAGGCGGTGCTTCATAAAACACTCGTGGAGCAGACAAATTCCCTGATATAATTTGCATCGGTTCTTCATGTGTCCGATAGCTACCAATAGTTTCTATATCACGTCGCCCATTCATTAACATTTTATGCCATTTAAAAAGCATTTCATGGTTGAGCGTTTTATCATAATTCACATACAAATCCACCATCATTTCGGCTACGCCAGCAGCATTTGGTGGAACTTGTCGAAAATCTGTTTTCAAACCTAAATGCTTTCTAATAGAGCTTTGTACAGATTCTCTACTAAGAATTTCCCCCTCAATACTTGAGGTAGAAACAGCTTCTTGCGATAGAATTTCTACTTTTAAATTTTCTAATCCTTCGGCTTCAATATGCTGAATAGCTCCCCATATTTTACCAGTGTTACGTTCAAACTCCAACTCATAAATGAGTAGCTTTGATGGGTCATATTCAAAATTAGCCCAATTTTTATCTTGCCAAATCCAACGCATGAGCGATAAGTTTTACTTTTATAACTCAAAAATACTACATTTCATGAGTTATAAAAGCTTTTTTTATCGCTCATAGCAATACTTGTAAAATTATTTATCTTTTGACAATCAAGGATTTTCGCTATTTATTCCTTAACAGGTAAGAACAGGCAAACATTCTTCTTCAAAAATTGTATTTTCGTTTGAATATCCATAATCAACACAAACGAAAATGAAAGTACTTCAAGCTTTACTCTTTTCATTACTTTTTTCCATCTCCCTTTCAGCACAAAAAGCCAGTCAAAAGGTTTTAACACAGCGTTGGCAAGCCGACTGGATTGCTCCACAAAATGTCAATCTGAAAGATTTTGGAGTATTCCATTTCCGAAAAAATTTTGAATTAGCTCAAAAACCTGCTCAGTTTATCATCAATGTATCTGGTGATAATCGTTATAGACTTTTCGTGAATGGACATTTCATCGGAACGGGTCCGGCCCGAAGTGATTTAATGCACTGGAATTTTGAAACTTTTGACATTGCCCAATACCTCAATCAAGGTAAAAATACCATTGCTGCCGTCGTTTGGAATTTTGGAGAATATATGCCTGCTGCACAGATAAGTAATAAAACAGGCTTTATTGTACAAGGAAATACGGAACTGGAAAGCGTTGTAAATACCAACCAAACATGGAAAGTATTTCAAAATCAAGCTTATAAACCTATACCAGTGGATGGCAGAAAGCTTCGTACCTATATTGTTGTTGGTTGTGGCGAAGAAGTAGAAGCAGATAAATTTCCTACCAACTGGGAAAAACCATCATTTGATGATAGTCAGTGGACAAATGCACGTACTTTAGGACATGGTTATATTACTGGTACAGGTTCTGGAGCAGAATGGTATTTAGTACCAAGGAGTATTCCGCAAATGGAGGAGATTCACCAAAATATTAATAGTATTAGAAGATATGAAAGTTCTAAAACATTAACAATCAATGATAATTGGTTGAAAGGGAAAGGTACTTTAACCATTCCTGCTAATAGTAAAACTACTATTTTATTAGACCAAACTTTTGAAACGGTGGCTTATCCAGAAATAATTGTCAGCGGAGGAAAAGATTCAAAAATTAACTTTACTTATGCCGAAGCGTTGATTGATGATAAATGGGTAAGAGGCAACAGAAATGAAATTGAAGGAAAACATATTATTGGCATTCAAGATATATTCCGTCCAGATGGACAAGCCAAAAAAAGTTTCAGACCGCTTTGGTTTAGAACTTATCGCTACATAGAAATCACGATTGAAACCAAAGAACAAGCTTTAACAATCAATGATTTTTATGGTATCAAAACGGGTTATCCTTTTGAAGAAAAAGGTAATTTCACAAGTAATGACCCAAGTTTACAAAATATTTGGAAAGTAGGCTGGCAAACGGCTCGTTTATGTGCTGGCGAAAGTTATTTCGATTGCCCTTATTACGAACAATTACAATATACTGGCGATACCAGAATTCAGGCATTAATTTCATTATATGTTTCGGGCGACGACCGTTTGATGCGTAAAGCATTGACAGATTATGATAATTCAATGACTTCAGAAGGTTTAACACAAAGTCGTTATCCTTGCAATACGCCTCAAATCATTCCTACGTTCTCTTTGTTTTGGGTTTCTATGACTTACGATTATTGGATGCACCGCAAAGATGATGCTTTTGTTAAATCGCTTCTACCGAATATAGAAAAAGTATTAGGTTGGTACGAAAGAAAAATTGATCCACAAAAAAATATGTTGGGTGCAATGAGATGGTGGTCGTTTGTGGATTGGGCAAAGCCTTGGAAATGGAATCCAATATCAGACATCGGCGGTGTTCCAGATGGAGCTACAGATGGAAATTCATCAATTATTAGTTTCCAATACGCTTATACTTTGCGACAAGCTGCCGCTATTTTTGAAACTTATGGAGACAAAGACAAAGCTATTTATTACCGTACTCTGGCAGATTTAATCTCAAAATCAAGCTACGAACAATGTTGGGATGAAAGTAAAAATGAAGTAGCCGACACACCCGAAAAAAAGGCATTTAGTCAGCATGCCAATATTTTCGCCATACTTGCTAATGCCGTGCCAAGAGCCAATGAAAAAGCAATTATGGATAAAATTTTGAAAGACCAAAGTCTGACTCAAGCTACTTTTTACTTCCGTTTCTATCTAACGCAAGCTTTAAAAAAAGCAGGAAATGCCAATTTATATTACAGTACTTTAACACCTTGGCGAGATATGTTAAATATCGGTTTAAGTACTTTTGCAGAACAAACAGACCCAACTCGTTCAGATTGTCACGCTTGGTCAGCATCTCCCAATTATGATTTTTTATCGACGATTTGTGGGATTATGCCAGATGCACCGGGCTTTGAAGAAGTACGCATTCAACCAGCTTTAGCGGATTTAGAAAACGTATCAGGAAAGGTACCACACCCATCAGGAGAAATCACAGTTAAGCTAAAACGTAAAGGTAAAACAGGTATTTCTGGAGAAGTAAACCTCCCTTCTAACCTTTCAGGAAGATTTGTTTGGAATGGTAAAAGTATTGCCTTGAAAGGCGGTTTGCAAAATGTAGATGTAGATTAATTTTTTAGTTTTGTCAACTTTTTGAGATACTGTGGCAACTTTTAAAAAGTTGTCACAGTATAAGCTATACCAAACGGTTAATCTCCTCTTCTGAAAGACCAGTTATTTGAATAATCATCTCGACAGACATTCCCATAGCAAGCATGTTTTGGGCAACTTCTATCTTTCCTTCAATTTTCCCCTCTATCTTTCCTTTGATGATTCCTTTTATTTCCCCTTCCATTTCACCTTCTTCTCTCGCTGTATCTAAAGAGTTCTTTAAATCTCTGTAATACTTCAAACTATCTTCATAAGATAATACTTGAGCAGGTGTGAATTTAGCTATTTCAGCTGTTTCAAATACTTTTTCAAAGATTTGTTCTCGTAAACTTTCGGGGATTCTATCTAATTTATTAAGGTTACTGATAACATATAACCATTTATCAAATCTCGTTTCTAATTCATCTATCGTTTTTTTGAACTTTGGCATTTCTAAGTAGATAAAAGTCAACTTATCATAGAATATTTTATTAGTTTCTATGTCCTTCAACTTTACATCGTACCTAAATTTATCAGGTTCATTTTTATCTGCTTCAAATACAAAGTCAAGAATTGCGATGGTATAAACTGCTTTTAATTCATAATTCCAATCTGCTCTTTTAGCTTGCTCTCTGATGGGAAAAGTTGAGTAATAGACTGTTCTATCTTTAAAGAAATTCTGCTTCGATTTCTGTAGCTCTACAATAAATTTCTCGCCACGTTCATTTTCACAATACAAATCAAAAATTGCTTTTCTATCTAGTTCTGTTAGACCAAGATGCTCTGTTTTTAGATATGTTAATTCCTTAATTTGCCCTTGTTCTTCTTTTAATAATTCGTTCAGAAAATCCAATAACAAATCCTTGTTCAACTCTTCGCCAAACAATTTCTTAAAACCATAATCGGTAAAAGGATTGATATATTTCTCTACAAACTCTGCCATTTGTCTATAATTTTAAACAAAGATACAATTTTCGGAAAACTGATAGATTAAATCTTTATTCATAAAAATCAATCATATAAAACTCAAAATATTATTTAGTACTTACGCTAAAAGCTTGTGCTAATTGATTAGGGTTTACTTCAAAACAGCAATTTTTAAACTTTGCTTTCCTTTATCAGTCTCCAACAGTAAGATATAAATACCATTATGAATATCCTTCACCGATATAATATCTTGATTTTCTACTTGTTTAATTACTGAGCCTTTATCACTCAATAAAGTTAGTTTAAAGGGTTTAACAGGAACTTTGACTTGCAAATTATCATAGGCAGGATTAGGATAAGCAATAAAACTCTTTTCTATCAATGCTTCATTTCCTAAAATTGTTATGACTTCTAATGATGCGGGTAATGAATAAATCTGGAAACACTCATTTTTAAGCAAACATCTGTATGAATTTGAATTCTGTGAAATATTGGTAGATTTTATACTCAAAGTATTAGTCTGCTGTCCACTGTAAAGAGTATCTTGGCTTGAAATCTGCTTCCAAGTCAAAGCAGAATCAGTACTTACTTCCCATTGATAAGTTGATGTATTGGATGACCTAACAACAAACTGAACACCGCTCTTTTCCAACGTTGATTGGTTATTAGGTTGTTGTATAATTTGTATTTCAGGACATTGTTTTACTGTTAGGATAATCGTATCTGAGGTAGCAGTGTTGCATTGGCTTGATATTTGGCAACGATAAGAATATCCATTTTGTGCTTTGTTAACTGAATTAATTGCCAAAGTATAAGTTCTTTGACCAGAATAAGTAGAATCAAAATTCGTAATACCCGTCCAGTTACTTCCTTTATCTTTACTTACTTCCCATTGATAATTCGTAGCATTGTTTACATTAACTTCTAATGATGTTGACTGTGTTTCTAAAACTGGATTCGCCTTTGATTGTGGCTTAATCTTTAAAGGAATGGATTCGTTACAATTGGTTGTTAAAGAAAAAACTCCAGCCTTAAAAGTACCAAACCAAATCTTTCCATCTTTTGACTCACTCATCGTTACAATACTATATGGTAAATTTGGTGTATTAGATTTATTGTAGGTCGTAATCTTATTTTGGTTGTTAGGTTCAAACTTTTGGATTTCACTTCCTGAACTAGATTCATCATTAAAACTCCAAAAATTCCCTTTAGAATCGATAATGAAGTTGTAGTAATTTTTTACTTTGAAGTCACTGGGAAATATTATTTTCTCAAAATCAACTCCGTTGTACTTAAAAATATTTGCAGTACTACCCAATTGATTGTATTCAAGAACCCAAAGGTTGAATGAGGGGTCAACATATATGCTATATATTCGTTTAGGTAGATTTGGCGCATTAATTTTTTTAAATGCGACTCCATCAAATACTCCCAGACCATTATCTGTAAGTACCCAAACCCCTCCTCCTGCTTTAGGTAAAATTGTTTTAATATTTTCGTTTATACTAAACCAATTCCAAACTTCATCTTTAAACCATGCGAGTGTTTTTAATTTACCATAAATGTATATACTTACCCAAATTTGTTTTTTGCTATCCATTACGATTTGCTTAAAAGCATACCCTAAATTATACTCCTTCACTTGTAAACCACTATCCTGCTTACATTGCAATATTCGATTTTGAGAACCAAGCCAAAAATCATTCCCTTCACCTTGACAAAACTCACTCGCAGAGAATGGTAATACTAATGTTTCCTTTTTAGTTTCATTCATTCTAACAACTTTCTCTCCTCCATAAGGACCAATCCAAATATTATTTAATGCATCAGTGCCAATGATTGGGATGAAATTTGAAGTCAAACTCATTTCTGGTTGTTCTAATGGAATAAGTGTTTTTCCATCATAATAAATATTTTTATACTCATAATTATAATCAGAAAAAGACGCTTCTGCAATCTGATAGTTAATTAATATATTTCCCTTTATATTTTGTTCAAGAGATATAATATATGTGTAAACTTTGGTATCTAATTCGAATAAAAATATAAGTCTATCATTATAGTATTCATACACTTTTCCATTGTTGCCGAGTAAGATTTTATCATCAGCCGTATTACCCAAAGTAATATCAAGACCACCTAAAAGTTTCCTTGTTTCATTAGTCTTAGGGTAGAATTTTATTATTTGATCACCATTTTTGAAGACTATACCGCTATCTTTATCAACAATTAGCTTATTCTTATAAATATAAATAAATGGCAAAGAACTATTATTGTTATCGTAGCTTTTCCATGTCTTCCCATCAAATTGTAATAGTTTATAATCATCAATTAGCCAAATATTACCTGATTTATCCTGTGCAATAGGAATATTCGTAAACCTTTTTAATCCATTGTTTCCCAAATCATAGCTGGTATAAACTGAGTCCTTTCCAATTTTTACAAACTTTGTACCTCTGTCATAGCTAATCCATTTTTCATTATTGTTTGAATAAAAAAGTATTGGTTTTTCAGCAATTATCATTAAACCAATTTTGTTAGACTCTAACCATACTTTCCCATCAAAAACATAGGTTTTCCGTTCATCACTTGCCCATATTCTATCCTTTACATCAAGTGCTAAAGATACGACATTGCTGTCAAGACCATTTGAATTATTAAAAGCTTCAATTATTTTGTAATTCTTATCGTAATGAATTACCCCACCTCTAGTTCCAACCCATGAAGTAGAATCTTTCATGTTCAAAGAACAAGTAGTATTTGAATAAGATGTGTAATGTTTCCATTCTTGTGCTTTTGAATCATTAGAAAAGCAAGACATGTAGATGCAAACAATAAGTGTTTGTAAAAATTTATTCATCGATGTATGATAGATTAAGTTAATACACAAAAATAAGGTATAAACTTGAAGGAAAAACCTCTTGGCAAAACAAAAATAAAAATCACAGAACTACCCACCATTCCATCCAAAAGACAAGCAAATCCATCTAAAACATCCACCAATCCATCTCCGAGATAGTAAAACCTATCTTTTTGATGGAACGAGCTATCTCGGAGATAGGTCAATCTATCTTTTTTGCGGTTTTTTGCGTGAAAAAGATAGGACATCCTATCTCTGAGATAGGTTAACCTATCTTTTTCACGCAATTTCCCGTATAAAAGTGAAGAAAACCGCAAATTAGTTTAGACGATTCTGGACAAAACAAAAAACCCAAAAAGAAATTTCTTCTTGGGTTTTAACAAATAAGGAATTAAGTCAACTATTAAAAGCCTGTGCCAATTGTAAAAGCACGTACTGTATTTGGTAAATCTGCTAATTTCGTTGCAACGCCTGTTGTGATATTAATGCTATAAATTGCAGACTTATCCCCTACTTTCAAAGCAGCATAAGCCATGCCTCCTCGGCTAGTTATATCAAAACCTCCAACAGTTTCAACATTAATGCCCAATGCACCCACTTCTACTAAAGTTCCATTGTTTGGTGGATCTTGCTTGTACAATTTATCAGTCATATTGTCGATATTGAACAATACTGTTGATGTTGCTCCTGCAAAGTTATTCGTGTATGCCGAAGATGTTACTGAAGGTACTCCCGGGTTTAAAGCACCATCTACTGCTGCAATTGCACCAGTTTCAGGATGTAAACGTAAATTCTGACCAGTATTACTGATACAACGAATTCTATCAACAGTTGGGTTAAAGTCAAAACCAAAAGAAATACCCGCTAAAGTAGTTGCAAATGGTGCAGACCCAACTACTGCCGCCGCACCCGACGAAGTATTCAATACATATAATCTACTAGAACTTCCCAAAGCAAATAATTGACCTGTTGCAGGACGGAAATCTATGCCTAAAACCGTTTCACCTGTTTGTAAACCTGTAATTGCCTTGGCAACTGGTGTGCCAATATTCAAGTAATTGAAGGTTAACAAATTATTACTTTCGTCAACTGCATAAGCAACTGGTGCGGTTGGAATCGCCAAACCATTGATATTACCAGTTGGTAAATTTCCTAATTTTGTTAATTTCCCGGTTGTAATATCTACTTGGTGTAATTCCCATTTTCCTGAAACCATCACCGCTGTCAAGGCAACATCTCCAGCAGGATTAATATCAAAACCTGCCGAAGCACTAATATCAATACCAAGATTTCCTACTTCTACCAAAGTACCATTATTGGGTGGGTCTTGTTTGTATAATTTATCAGATTTGGCATCAATATCATACAAAACTGTAGTACTTGCACCCGCAAAATTATTAGTATAAGCTACCGATTCAATTACTGGACTTGCTCCGCCATTAATACTTCCGTCGGTCGCTGCTACCGCTCCCGTTTCTGGATGTAAACGTAAATTTTGCCCCGTGTTAGTTACTAATCTGATTCTATCAACCGTTGGATTAAAGTCTAATGCTACGGCAGAACCATTCACAATTGGGTTTAAAGCAGTTGTACCAATTACTCTAGCTGCTCCAGTTTCTTGATTGATTACATAAATTCTGTTCATTGCACTTACTCCATACAATTCACCAGTGGCAGGTCTGAAATCAATGGATAATAAAGCATCGTTTGTCATCAAACCTGTGATGGTAGTGGTGCTAGTTGCCATTTCTGAATTCATGGCGTTGATTTTCATTAATTGCTTGCCATCTGCTAATACAAAGAAAGTTTGGTCTGGTTTAATAACGGTTGGCATAGTTGCTTCATCGTCTTTGCAAGAAGACAGACCAAAGCCAACAACAAAGGCGGAGGCTGTTAAAAACAGTTTAAGTTTATTTGTGTACATATTGCTAATAGTTTTATGTGGAAATTTTAGCAGATATACGTGAGGAATGTTTTTTTGGTTTTATTGAGATTCAAGAAAATTGGAATAAAGTATATTTTTATTGAATAATCATCAAAAAACAAAACCCCGAAAGTAATCTTTTCGGGGTTGAATGGAAGCAAAACCACTTTATCAGATAAAGCTTTTGAAATGAATCATTTTTCTATTAGCAAGTGAATTAATTCACCTGCTAGTAGAAAAATCAGGAAAGTTTTAAACAGCTTTATCCTAAAATAACTTACGAGAAAATATTTTTCTTCAAGAATTCATTTTGGAATTTACCGTTTGGGTCATATTCTTTTATTAAAGTTTTGAAATCGTTCAGCTTTTCGATTCTGCCATGTAAAACTGATGCTTCCATTGTAAAGAGTTTTGCCCAATGCGGACGAGCATTAAATGGTGCTAATGCTGCTTCAAAAAGTGGGAGAATACCCATTACAGTTTCTACTTCTTGTTTCCAAGTAGTATGCAATGCAATACAAGTTTTTTTATAACATGGACTCATCCATAAATCATCTGCTTGAATCGCACGGATTTCTGAAATAAAAATATGTGGACTTATCTTTTCATGCAGTTTTTCAATCGCCATCATAGCTTCGTAAGCATGTTCGATAGGAACAAAGTATTCTGATTGCAATTCTTTACCCGCACTTGGTGTAAAACCCATTTTAAAATGTGGCATCCTTTCGTACCAAACGCCCGGAACTCCTAATTGTTCGGTACAGTTTTCAGCTGATATTTCTTCAATAGGATGAAGATTTTGAGTAGCTAATTTTGCTCCAAATAATTCCGCAGGAATTTCGGTAGTATCACCTTCCTCTACTTTACTTTTTACCCAAACTTCGTTGATATTTTTATTTTTCCAATCAGTAAATAAACTAACACTATAACCGCTCGACATGATGGTTTCAAAATTCTTTTCCAAGGCACTCATCGGTAAATTTCGATAAACCACTTGTTTCATTTTGAAACTAGGCTGAACTGCCAAAGTAATTTTAGTCACCACTCCCAATGCTCCTAAACCAACTACTGCTCCATTGAATTTTTCTCCATCTTTTTCTTTAGATAAATTCACAAGCTCACCAGCTGCATTGACAAATTCAAAAGCAACAACAGCAGTTGATAAATTTCCATTTTTCACTCCTGAACCATGTGTCGCCGTGGCACAAGCACCTACTACCGAAATATGAGGTAATGAGGCTAAATTATGAAGTGCGTAGCCATTTTCTTCTAAATAAGGAGCTAATTCTCCGTATTTAATCCCTCCTTCTACCGTTACAGTATTGGCTTTTTTATCAAGCGAAACTACTTTATTAAAATCTCTGAGTGAAATTTGATTTACTTCACTATCAGCAATTGTATTGAATGAATGGCGAGAACCTAATGCTTTTAGGCTATCACATCTCTTTACAATTTCCTGTACTTCTTCAACCGTTTTTGGATAATAAACGTTTTCAGCACTGTATTCTAAATTTTCTGCCCAGTTTTTCAAATTTGTTTTGGGTTTTGTTTGGCAAGCAACAAATCGTGAAAGTACGACGCCACTTACCAACATTGATGTTGTTTTTAAAAATGTTCTTTTTTTCATAGTTATAAGTTTTGATTTGTTTTGGATATTGAGGCAATTTAAAACTTATTTATAATTCTTCTTCATAAATTTAAGAAGTAATCAAATCAACATTTTAACGATTTTCAAATCGCTGATTATTATTTTAAATGAGCTTGTTACCTTTGAGGAAACAAAAAACAATGACCAATCTTCCCAGTAAAATTCTTATCGTTTTAGTACGAGTATATCAAGGAATTATTTCGCCATATTTTCCGAATTCCTGTCGTTATACGCCTACTTGTTCGCAGTATATGATAGAAGCAATTCAGATTTGGGGATTTTGGAAAGGCTTTCGTTTAGGAATGAAACGTTTTGCTTCTTGCCATCCTTGGGGCGGTAGCGGTTATGACCCTGTACCTCATAAATCTTGTTGCGAAAAAAAGGATATTTGATTTTTTAGGAAGCTTTTTCTTTCTATTTTTGGTTTGAATCCATTCATCAAACCTTAAAATCATGCTCAAAAATCTATTACTTCACGCATTTTTGCTGTTAAGTATCTGTGCATCAGCACAAAGTAAGCTACAATCTCCCGAAGAGTTCCTTAATTTCAAAAAAGGCGAACGTTTCCTCAGACATCACCAAGTAGTGAGTTATTATGAATATGTGGCTCGTCAGAATCCAAATCAAGTAAAATTAATTCAATATGGTTCAACCAACGAAGGTCGCCCATTGATGATTGCTATCTTGGCTTCTCCTGAAAATTTTGCTCAATTAGAGGAAATCAGAACCAATAATTTAAAATCTATTGGTTTATTAGAAGGGAAACCGACCAAAAAACAGCCTGCAATTGCTTGGTTGAGTTACAATGTTCATGGAAATGAATCTTGCGGAACAAGTACTGCTCCTTTTACTTTGTATGAATTAATGAATGCTTCTAATGAGCGTTCAAAAGCTATTTTGGCAAATACTGTGGTGATATTAGACCCAAGTATTAACCCAGATGGATATGACCGTTATGTAAACTTTTACAATCAAAAAGTGGGTGCGGTTTATAATCCAAATCCTGCGGCGATTGAACACAGCGAACCTTGGCCAGGTGGACGTTTCAATCATTATTTATTCGATTTGAACCGTGACTGGGCTTGGCAAACACAAAAAGAATCTCAAGAAAGAATGACAATGTATCGTCAATGGATGCCACATCTTCATGCAGATTTTCATGAGCAAGGCGTAGAAAATCCATATTACTTTGCTCCTTCTGCAAAACCATATCATGAAGATATTACAGGCTGGCAAAGAGAATTCCAGAAAATTCTTGGCGATTATAACAAACGTGATTTTGATAAAAATGGTTGGTTGTATTTCTCTAAAGAACGTTTTGATTTACTTTATCCATCTTATGGCGATACATATCCAACTTACAACGGTGCATTCGGTATGACTTATGAGCAAGGCGGTGGCGGAAGAGGTGGTTTAGGCATCACAAAAAGAGATGGCGATACGCTTACACTAAAACAAAGAATTGACCACCACTTTAGTACTTCCTTTGCTTGCCTTGAAGCTATTTCGGCAAATGCAGATAAAGCAGTAACAGAATTCATTAAATTCTTTGACAACGCACAGAAAAGTCCAGTTGGGCAATACAAATCGTTCGTCTTCAAAACAAAAGGCAATGAAAGTAGAACTCGTGAGTTTTTAAATTTTCTTGACCGTGAAAACTTCCAATATGGAATTGCTGGCAAAGGTTTAGTAGCCGCAGGTTATAGTTATCAAGATGATAAAAATGTAGGTTTTAGCATAGACCCAGACGATATTGTGATAAACCTTTTCCAACCACGTTCTACTTTCTTAAAGATTTTGTTAGAACCAAAAACAATGGTAGAAGATTCTGTAACGTATGACATTACTTCATGGTCATTGCCTTATGCTTATGGTTTAAGTGCTTTTGCGGTAAAAGATAAAATCACGCCAGCACCAAAACCACAGTTTACACCAGCCACTGCTAAAGTTGAAAAACCTTATGCTTATTTGGTAAAATGGCAAGCTTTCAGCGAATTGAAATTATTAGCTTCTTTGTTGAAAAAAGGTATTAAAGTACGTTCAGCAGCTAAAGCTTTTGAAATTGAAAATCAAACTTATAATGAAGGAACTTTAGTAATTACTCGTTCAGGAAATGAGCGTTTGGGAGATTCATTCGATAAAATTGTGCGTGCAGAAGCTGAAAGATTACAAGTAAATCTTTACGCTGTTTCTACTGGAATGTCAACAAAAGGTTCTGATTTTGGTTCAGACAATGTGGCTTATTTGGATGCTCCAAAAGTAGCAATTGTTTCAGGAGATGGCGTTTCTCCTACTTCTTTTGGCGGTACTTGGCACTTCTTCGATAAGCAAATTGAATATCCTGCTACCATCATTGGTGAGAATACTTTAGGAACGGTTGATTTATCAAAATTTGATGTATTGATATTAGTAGATGGCAGATACAACAAAATTTTAGACGATAAAAACCTTAATAAAGTAAAAGACTGGGTTCGTGCTGGAGGTAAGTTAATTGCTATTCAAGGAGCTTTAAATGCGTTGGCTGGCAAAGATGGATTTGAATTAAAACACAAAGAAGAAGACAAGAAAAAAGATAAAGAAAAGGAAAACGAAGTACCTAAATTGAAAGTTTATGCGAATGCTGAGAGAGAGTCTGTTTCTGAAGAAACACCAGGAAGTATTTACAAACTTTCGATGGATAATACGCATCCTTTAGCTTTTGGTTATGATAAATCGTATTACAGTTTAGTACTTGAAACGACAGACTTCCAATACCTAGCAGATGGCTGGAATGTTGGCGTAACCAAAACCAAAGATTTGGTAGCGGGTTATGCTGGTGCAAAAGCACAGGATAAACTTAAAAATTCACTGATTTTTGGCACACAAGATTTAGGTCGTGGGCAAATCGTTTACTTAGCAAATGACCCAATTTTCAGAGGTTTCTGGCAAAATGGTAAATTGTTATTTGGAAATGCTGTGTTTGTAGTAGGAAATTAAAAGCTATAAAATCATAAACCAAAAGAGCCTTTATTCGTGATGAATAAAGGCTCTTTTGGTTTATGATAATTATAGCCATTTTTAAAATGTTCATACAGCTAAGTTTAACGCTGCACAATAATTAAGTATAAATACTCAAAAATATCTCATTTTGTACTAATTTTGAATCAATTAAAGAAACAAAACTCATAAGACAATTTACTAAATCAAGCTTTCTTAGGCTGAAAATTAAGAACAAGCGAATGGTTAAACAAAAATTAAAACGAAATTTAAGAATTTCGAGGTACATTATTTACAGAGAAACGTTAGTAGATTACAAAGAGCATTTTTGGTCATTTATTGGTGCATTTATTGGTATTGGTCTCATTGCATTTTTACAAACTTTTCTACTAACAAACAACGACAATATCTTTTTAATTGGTTCATTTGGAGCATCATGTGTATTGATTTTCGGAGCGATTCAAAGTCCTTTGGCACAACCACGTAACCTTATTGGAGGACATTTGATTTCAGCTTTAATCGGAATTAGTATTGAGCAATTTTTACCGAACATTCTTTGGCTAACAGCTCCATTAGCAGTTTCACTTTCGATTGTTTTAATGCAAATAACCAAAACCCTTCATCCTCCAGGCGGAGCCACTGGATTACTTGCAGTAATTGGATCAGAGAAAATTAAAAGTTTGGGTTATTTTTATGCTTTGTCTCCAGTACTTTCAGGTTGTTTAATTCTCTTTGTTGTAGCACTTATCTTTAACAACATGACACCCAATAGAAAGTATCCAACAGATGAAAGATTTACGAATTCCTTAAAAAGAATGTTTATTAAAAGACAGAAAAAAGTGGCACAGCATTAAATACAAAAGCCCCATTCAATTTCTTGAACGGGGCTTTTGTATATTTCTATGTCTATCCTTTCTTCACATTCACATAAAAATTTTCATCAATCTTTAGCTCTGTGATACCTTTAAGGCTTTTCCATTCCGTACTTGGGTGAATAAACTGATATTTCCCTTTAGCATTTTCAACCTTGATTGGCATGTTGAAACCATCAACACAGGTCGTCCAACGATAAGTAATTCCTCCATTTTCTACTTTATATTCTAATGTCGGAATTTTAGTATTTCTCAAATATTGGTCAAATACTTTACTTAAATTAATTCCTGCTTTTTTACTGATATAATTTTCAATTTGTTTGGTATCGACAGTTTGATGATAAAAATCTTTATTGAGTCCAACCAAAATTTGTCTCCATTTTTCATCATTATCAATAACCTGACGAATCGTATGCAACATATTTCCGCCTTTGTAATACATATCACCAGAACCACTTTCATTTACTTCATAATCTCCAATAATTGGTTCTTGATTACCAATTAGTTTTCTACAACCTCTTACATAAGCCGCTCCTGCTTCTTTTCCAAAATGATATTCTGTAAAAAGACTTTCAGAATAATTGGTAAAACTTTCATGAATCCACATATCGGCAATGTCTTTGTCTGTAATATTATTAGCAAACCATTCATGCCCTGACTCGTGAACAATGATAAAATCCCATTTCAAACCCCAACCTGTTCCCGATAAATCTTTCCCTAAATATCCATTGGCAAATTTATTTCCATAAGTAACTGAACTTTGGTGTTCCATTCCCAAATACGATACTTGAACTAACTTATAGCCATCTTCATAAAATGGATAAGGTCCAAACCAATGTTCGAAGGCTTTTAGCATCATTGGTACTTGCTTGAATTGTACTTTTGCTTTTTCTAAATCTTCTGGTAACACATAATAATTGCAGTCTAAATCGCCTTTTAAGCCTTTATATTTTTCTGAGAAATGTACGTAATTACCAATGTTGATATTAACGCCATAATTATTGATTGGATTGGCAACAAACCAATCAAAAGTACGAGTATCATCAGCATTATCCGTTACTTTCAATAGCCTTCCGTTTGAAATATCTTGTAAATCTTTGGGAACAGTAATTGATATTTTCATACTATCGGCTTCGTCGTACATGTGGTCTTTGCATGGCCACCAAACACTTGCACCCAAACCTTGGCAAGATGTAGTAATAAACCATTTTCCTGAAGAATCTTTCTTCCAAGAAAAACCACCATCCCAAGGCGGGCGACGAGCAATTCTTGGTTTTCCTTCATAAAATACTTTGATGGATTCTGTTTTGCCAACTAGTTGTTTCTTTTGTAACTCAACAAAAAAAGCATTACCATCTCTTTTATAATTCAAAGCTTGTCCATCTTGCTCAACTTTTGTGATTTGCATTGGGTTTTGCAAATCAATTTGTATTACTTGTGCAGGCTTTAATACTTTATAAGTAATTAAATTATTACCTGAAATAGTACTATCTGATGGCTGTACTTTAACGCTGAGGTGATAATACTGTAGATTCCACCAAGCTCTTTCTGGTGTAATACTTCCACGAAGTGTGTCTTGACGAGTGTACGCTTTTTTAGGTTGAAATAGCTGTGAAAATCCAAAAAAGCTTTGGAGTATCAAGCATAGTGTGATGATGAATTTCATTGTTTTTAGTTTATTGATTTGAAAAGTAGCAAGAGTAAAGACAAAAGATACAAGAAAAATATTGTGCTTGAAATATCTCTTTACCTTATTTCATTTTTTATTTATCTTGCTTCTTGTGTCTTGTATCTTACTTCTTCAGTCTAAGCAACCTCAATTATATTTCTTTTCTTTTCTATTGTTAATTCTTTAGGGATTGCTTCAAGAATACTTTCTTTTAATGCTTTTAAAATCCCCAATTTTGCAAAGTTTTTATGAGCAACCAAACTTACTTCTCTGACGGGTGCAGGAGATTTAAAATGACGAATTAAATTCAATCTATCTTCATCAAAATCCATCGTCGCTAATTCTGGTAAAATGGTAATTCCCTGATTTCTTTCGACCATCTTCCGAAGTGTTTCTAAACTTCCAGCCTGATATTCAAATTGATTTCTCCCGATTGATTTTCGTTTTAATTCACAAAGATTTTCAATTTGAGAACGCAAACAATGTCCTTCTTCCAAAAGCCATAATTCCTTTGGATTAATATCTTCCGAAAGTGCATATTTTTTCTGGTAAATCGCATTTTCTTTAGAAACATACAATACTAATTCTTCATAAAAAATAGGATATTCTACAATATTAGGCTGTTGAAGTGGCGTAGCAATTAAACCCAAATCAAAATCGTCATTTTTTAAACCATGAACAATTCTATCAGTTGTTAGCTCTTTGATTTTCAATTCCACATTTGGATATTTCTCAAGAAAACTAGCCAGAAAAAGTGGCAATAAATACGGAGCAATAGTCGGAATTACTCCTAAACGAACTTCACCCGTTACATCATGTTTTCCTGAATTTACGGCGTCTTTAATTTTATAAAATTCAGCAATAGTGATGCGAGCCTGTTGAATAATTTCCAAACCAATTTGAGTGGTTACGACTGGCTGACGGCTTCTATCAAAGATTTTTACACCAAGTTCATCCTCTAATTTTTGAATTTGCATACTCAAAGTAGGTTGAGTCACAAAACAACTATCGGCAGCTTGCACAAAATTTCGATGATTTTCTACGGCAATTACATATTCTAATTGGGTAATAGTCATGTTATTAAAAGAAGTTATAAGGAATCTCTATGTAAATATCAATATTATCAATTTGTTTACAAAGAGATTAGTGACCAACTTTGTAAAACAAAATAAATATTACTTTTCAAATACGATAATACTTAATTTGATTCAAAAAGAAATAAAAATTGTACAATTTCAATATTTAATTTAAACAGAAAACAACAAAATCATGTTATCATTAGGTTCAACATTTCCAAAATTCCAAAAAACAGCAGTAGTATCTCTTGAAAAAGGTAAAGAATTTTACGATATTACTTCTGAAGACCACAAAAATGCTGACAAATGGTTAGTAATGTTCTGGTGGCCAAAAGATTTTACTTTTGTTTGTCCTACAGAGATTGCTGCTTTCAATGCAAAATATGATGATTTCTCTGACCGTGACGCTATTCTAATCGGTGCTTCTACTGACTCTGAATTTGTTCACTTAGCTTGGAGAAACAATCACGATGATCTTCGTGGATTAAAATTCCCAATGTTAGCTGATACTTCTAAATCTTTAGCTGAAGAATTAGGTATTTTAGAAGCAAACGAAAAAATTGCTTACCGTGTTACTTATATTGTTGACCCACAAGGAATTATTCGTTGGGTATGTGCTAACGATTTATCAGTTGGTCGTAACGTTGACGAAGTATTAAGAGTTTTGGATGCACTTCAAACAGACGAACTTTGTCCTTGTAACTGGAAACAAGGCGAAGAAACTTTATCAGTTTAATTTCCTGATTCAGAGGCTTTATTGATTAAAGCCTCTGAATTTTTACTCCCACAAATAAAAATCATGTTCGGAACAGTTAGTGAAACTAAAAATAATTTGTTGGCAGAAGTGAATCTTCCTTCAACATTCGAAAGTCTATTTCTTGATCGCTTAAACGCAGCCGACCACCGTTATATCAAAGATCTTAAAATTAATGTTTCTAATGCTTTGAAAGCCCAAACTTTGAAAGAAAAAGAAGCAATCTTGTTAGCACTTGCTGTCGCTATCAATGAAAAATCAAGTACTTTGATTACCGCATTGGAAGAACTTGCAAAAAGCAAAGGTGCTGAAGAAAAAGAACTTTTGGAAGTTGCTTCTTGCGTGTCTTTGATGAATGCAAACAATGTATTGTATCGTTTCCGCCATTTTATGGACAAGGAATCTTACAATAATATTCCTGCTGGCGTTAGGATGTCAATCATGATGAATCCTGTACTTGGCAAAGAATTCTTTGAACTATTGAGCTTAGTCATCTCAGCGATTAATGGTTGTGAAATGTGTGTTACTTCACACGAAGCTTCCGTAAAATCTCATGGTGCTAGCGAACAGCGTATATTTGATGCCGTTCGATTAGGAGCCGTTATCAAGAGCTTTATTACTTTATTGTAATTACTATAACCACTTTATACATAACCGCTAAATAGGAGTCAGACGAAAGTCTGGCTCTTTATTTTTTCAGGTTATTTTCTACGATAATCTGCTGATTAATAATATCTAACCAAATATTTCTGCCAGCACAATTCCAGTGTGTATCACTTTTTAAATAATACTTTTCAGGATTTTTCTTGAAGATTGTATAAGTATCAATCACTGGAACTTCGAGGGCTGAATGATTTTGAATTCGCTCTATTAAATGATTGTATTTTCCCAAATCGGGCGATTGTACACTTACTTTGTTCGGAATAATTGACAAATAAACTTCATCAAAACCCGCTTTTAAATACTTTTCTCTACTCCTATTTGCATGTGTAACAAAGGTATCAATTTGTGCATCTGTAACAGGAAAAAAGGCAGAACGTCCATGCGTACTGTCGGCTTCTTCCATGTAATACAAATGTTTTTTATCTTTTGATAGAATCACTTTTGGCTCAATTCTATCGAATAAAATTAAATTCATTTTCGCTTTCAATTCTCTAAACCATAGAAAAAAATCATAATTGAAAAGCGTATGTTCAAGGCGTTCTTCTGTTCCTGGTGGAAATAATACTGGACTAATTTCTTCCCATCCATGAACTATTTTTTTTCGAAAACTAAGATTAGGATTCTCTGTATTTTTTATTGGTTTTGCAATGCTAAAATTATCAACATCCTCAGAAAGATGTTCTTTAGCGGCTCTTTCTACTGATTCTAAAATCAGAATATTCCTTTTTGTACTGTCTAATTGAATATAGGCATCGTTTGCCCAATGTGTGTAAAGATATTTGCTTGTATTAAAATCTGTTTTGTTTACTCTTGCTTCTTCCGCAAAACTATCGCCAATTATGTACAAATTCACCTGAGAAGTATCATTCGCTAACGATTTTCCTTCTTCATGACAAGCAATAGTTCGCTCTTTAAACTGAGGTAAATAAGAAAGTCGGTATAAATCTCCAAACCGATAATCGTCTGGAAATAGTTTTGTGTTAGAATAAATAGCAGGAAAGTAAGCTTGCAACCATAAGAAAATGGCAACCAATAAAACTGTATATTTTAATGCA
This sequence comes from Arcicella gelida, assembly GCF_034931025.1. Lineage (NCBI taxonomy): Bacteria > Pseudomonadati > Bacteroidota > Cytophagia > Cytophagales > Flectobacillaceae > Arcicella > Arcicella gelida. The sequence continues at coordinate 209,003 of NZ_JAYGIL010000002.1, forward strand.
CTTTTTAACATAACACTTGGGATGTCGGATTTGGGATGTCGGATTTCTGATTTTGATCTCAAAGCATTGGAGTTACTCAGTCCCAATTATTGGTTTTTGGATGTCAGATTTTAGTTTTAATTACTAAATCATTAGAAGCCAGAAATCCAAAATCAGACATCTGAAATCCAAAATCATAAAACCTCTTTAAAATTGAAAATAGATAAAATTATTGGTGTTGAAAACTCCAAAGAAATACACCAAAATCATCACTAGAGAGATTAAACTGTAAAATCTAACATTACTTTCTGTGTTGATATAAAAATATTTTAATTCTTTCCAAAGTAATAATCCAATCAATCCCAATGAAAATAACATTTCAATATTATTCAGTGGAGATTCCAACGAATCGTTGATTGAAAAGAATGATATTTTTCTTAAAATCAATAAAGCATCTCTGGTGTCTTTTGCTCTAAAAAATACCCAAGCTAACATCACCAAGACAAAAGTTGAAATAAGATTAATCGCTTTTCCAAAAACATTTTCGGGCAAGACTAATTTTGGAAAATACTTATTCCTTGCGGCAGCTACAATCAAGTAAAAACCGTGCAATGAACCCCAAATCACGAAAGTCCACTGAGCACCATGCCACAATCCACTGACCATAAAAACAACAAATTGGTTGAAATATCTTCGCCATTCAGCTACTCTATTTCCGCCTAGAGGAATGTACAAATAATCACGAAACCAAGTAGAAAGTGAAATGTGCCATCTCCGCCAAAATTCGGAAATTGATGTTGAAAAATAAGGGCTTTTAAAATTTCCCATCAATTCAAAACCCATTACTCTAGCCGAACCCAAAGCAATTTCTGAATAACCAGAAAAGTCACAGTAAATCTGAAAAGTATAAAAGAAAGTGGCTACTAAAAGTGATAAACCTGTTTTTTCGGAAGGATTATGATAAGCCGAATCCACGACCATTGCTAATCTATCAGCAATGACCACTTTCTTAAATAAACCCCAAGCCATCATCATTAATCCACTTTTGGTTCTCTCCCAATTGAATTGATGTTTTTCATAAAACTGATGAATTACATTTTGCGGTCTTTCGATAGGTCCAGCTACCAATTGCGGGTAAAACATTACATAAAGTGCATAAATCCCAAAATGGCGTTCTGCTTTTTGATTACCACGATATACTTCAATGGTATAACTCATTGCCTGAAAAGTATGGAAAGAAAGCCCAATTGGCAGTAAAATCTTGAGATAAGGAGCTGGATTTCTGACTTCGATCAAATGTAAAAGAGCTGAAATATTGGTATTGAAAAAATTATAATATTTGAAAATGGCTAGAATTCCAATGTTAGAAATTAAACTGACTATCAACAATAATTTTCTGTTTGAACCTTTCGATTGTTCAATATAAATTCCAGCAAAATAATCAATGATAATCGTAAAAAAAAGTATTAAAATATAGATTGGCATAAAAACCATGTAGAAATAGCAACTCGCAAAAAGTAATAATCGCCAGCGACCACTCCAACCCAAAGACCAATAGCCAAGTGTAACAATGATAAAGAAAATTAAAAAATGAATAGAATTAAAAAGCATATTAACGAAGTTTCACCGACCAATTTTCTAAAGCAGCAGGCGTTGTGATGTCAATGATTAATTTTTGATACGATTCTGAATAAGTAAGTATTGGATGATAGGTTGAAATTATTGGCATTCCGCCGATATAACTTCCATTTTCATCGAAAAACCGATAAGCAGTATAACTGTTCGTCAAAGCAAAATACTTCCCACCAACGCCCAAGTTATAATATTTCAAACGTTTTACGCCAAAAGTTTCCTCTTTAATCGTAAACATTTCTCTTTCTGATTTATCAATTACCGTTACATCTTTGCCATCACTTCGCATAATTACCCAATCTGTATTGCGTTGGTCGGCACAAAGAAAGAATTTACTTTCAAAATTCGGACGTAATAATTGTTTCTTTTCAACAATTTTACCTGATAAATTCACAGAAAATAATTCACCGTTTTCACTCAATACTTTAATATGAATTCGTTCATTTGAACCTTCCAATAAAGCAGGATCATTAAAAGTACGATTCAGTGTAATCGGAAAACCATTTGCTACATTTCCACTTGCATCTTGTAAAGTCAGTTTTCCTTTTTTATCCAGCAAAATTGCATATTCAACTCCCTTGATAATAACAGTTGAAATTGGCAAAATATGTGGCGTAGCATTTTTAGGTTTAAAATGTACACTTAAAGTAAGCGTTGTTTTATCAATTTTATAAGAAGTGGAATTAGCAGAAAAAAGCGTCAAATTTTGCTTTTTATCATTCTCTGCATCAAAAATAATAAAATCATGAATGGCTAATCCTGTATTATTTGGAATTGTTTTCACCTCAAATCCTTGAGCATTTCTGCTAAGAATATAAACTTTATTGGCGCTAGCTATCAACAATTGTTGCTGAGTATTTGGTAGAATCTTTACATTTTTAATTTCCCCCACAATTCTACCAGATAATTGATAAGACCAAACTTTTTTACCAGCTTTCACGTAATGAATTTGATTATCAGCACCTTGCACAAAAGTTTCTTGCTTTTTGGTTAGTGGATTGGTAAAATAAAATGGTTTTGAAGAAGAATCAACCTCAATACTTGCCAGTTTTATCCATTTATTTGAATACTTCTTCGATGATTCTACCAAAGAGATATTCTTAAATAATCTAAGTTCTGTTTTGTCTTGAAGTATTTCAAAAATACTTACTCGAATACGGTTTAACTGGCTTTCATTCTCAGCAAATTTATTCGCCCAAGCATTTACTAAAGACTTTTTAAAACCTAATAAAGCACGATTCGTTTCTGAAATTAAGGTTAAATTAGAAGTTTTACACTTTTTAACTAAGGCTTGATTTTTAGCAGAATTACTCCAAACATCACCTTTACTGATTGCCAATAAATAGCTTTGCATGGCAGACAAACTATTCGTAATAATTAAATAATTTTTGTATTCTGTAAAATAACATTCTTCAAAACCAGCAAAATATTCACCAAAAAGCATTGTGGGGAATTCTCTGATTCCTAAAGATTTAATGGTATAACCGCCATATTCAACACTTACCACATTGGCATTTTTTTCTTTTGAAACTTCAACAGAAGTATTTTTTAAAATATCGAAGAGTAATTTATTTCTTAGAATTAAAGCTTTGCCATTGAAAGTTTCATCGCCTTCATCAAAACCTGTTAAAAGAATTTCACCTTCAAGATTTTGATAAATATCACTAAAATTCAGTTTGAAAGCGGCTTTTACTGTATTTCTTAAGATGTTTAACTCTTTATTTTTAGAGAAATATTGTTGGAAACTTTCTTCAAGTTTAGCGGTATTATCAAAAGGAATGTGAAGTAAAAAAGAAGAAGTATTAGGAATCATGCTTAAATCTTCCAGCTTTTTTGGACTTTGTCCTTCAAAAAGATTAGCATCTTTCAGTACACCAAAGGCCTTAATAACAGATTCATCTGACTGAAAACCCGTGAAATTATCAGAAAGTAAATTGACAAACTGCTTCGCTATTTTATTTTTATCAACCGAAATCTTGTTGATAAAGCTAGCAATTGCCTGTTTGTTTAGATGAGTAGCTGTAATTGTAGAATCGTCTTGCAGCGTAAGTTTATTCGCAATTTCTTTAATCCATGAATTTTCACTAGGCAAAATTGCCTCTTCGATTAAAATACTTGAAGAGCTAAAAATGATAATATCATTCTGAATAAAAAAAGACAAAACCGATTTAGCAGAACTATCAATTACTTCGGCAATTCTTTGTCCACGAGTAGTATGATAAATAATTCGGCTACCTGAAATATTTTCTTGCAGTCTTTTAATTTTATTTACTAAAGCAGAATCACTTTGATTCAGTGGCAGATAAGTGATATAATTCAAATCTTCTTTTGCTTCAGGTAATAAAGCAAAATATAAGGTTTTCTCTTTTATTAAATCTTGAATCTCTTCTTTGGAAAGTCCTATTTCTTGCAATAAATAAAATTGATTTTCAACCCGTGAGAGTAAAGGAATTTGTGCAAAAACATGAGATTGAGGACTATCAGTTATCTCATTTGTTTCTAATAGTAATAAAGTATTATCTGGAACAAAACGTTTTAATGTGCTTAAATAAGGGTTTTTCTTTTGAAAAAAAAGATAAGTAGCTATTCCTAAAATGGCTATTACAAGGAAAAGTATTGCCTTATTTTTCATAGTTTTAACATTTTTATGGACAAAGAATTATCCAAAAATTGATTTCACTCTCACTAAAGCAGAAGCTACCACTTGGTGCATATCATAATACTTATATTCCGCCAAGCGACCACCAAAAATCACGTCTTTTTCTTCAGAAGCTAGTGTACGATAAAGCTTAAACATTTCCGTATTTTTATCATCGTTGATTGGATAATACGCTTCCATTCCTGAATTCCATTCGCATGGATATTCTTTAGTTACAACTGTTTTAGACTGTTTCCCAAATTCAAAATGTTTGTGTTCAATGATTCTGGTAAATGGAATATGTGCTTCTGTGTAATTGACAACGGCATTTCCTTGATAATTCTCTTGGTCGAGTACTTCATTTTCAAAGCGTAAACTTCTGTACTCTAATTTACCAAAACAATAATCATAATACTCGTCAATATGACCTGTAAATACAATTTTATCAGCAATTGCTTTAAAGGCTTCACGTTTTTCAAAAAAATCTGTTGAAGTTTTTACTTCTATTCCATTCAATAAACCCTCGGTCAATTTATTATAACCACCAATCGGAATACCTTGGTATTTATCGTTAAAGTAATTGTTATCAAAAGTAAATCTAAGCGGAAGTCTTTTGATGATAAATGCAGGAAGTTCAGTTGCTTTTCTTCCCCACTGTTTTTCAGTATAACCTTTAATTAATTTATGGTAAATATCTGTACCAACTAAAGAAATTGCTTGTTCTTCAAGATTTTGTGGATCAGTAATGCCCGAAGCGGCTACTTGTTCATTGATTTTATCTTGAGCTTCTTGTGGTGTTTTTACTTTCCATAATTGATAAAAAGTATTCATATTGAAAGGTAAATTGTACAATTCACCTTCAAAATTAGCCAATGGAGAGTTGGTATAACGATTAAATTCAACGAATGAATTTACATAATCCCAAATAGATTTATCGTTGGTATGAAAAATATGCGCACCATATTTGTGTACGTTGATACCTTCTATTTCTTCACAATAAATATTACCGCCCAGATGATTCCTTTTATCAATTACCAGACACTTTTTGCCTCTTTTGTTAGCCTCATGTGCAAAAACAGCACCAAATAGTCCAGCACCAACTATCACAAAATCGTATTGTTTCATAAATTTAGGTCTTCCTATTTCAAGTTTTTAATGTTAGTATTGAGTGCAAGACGGAAATCCAATAATTCATTGAACGATTGCCAACAAACTTTAAGCAATTTCATTTTACGGATTGAAACTTCGCCCGTAGCTCTTTCTTTGTGTACGATTGGAATATTGAATAATTCTTGTCCAGCTTTTTTAGCCATGATTGCTAGAAAAATATTTGGAGCAAATGGTACAGGATTTGGTAATTGAGCTAATAATTTCTTCAAGAAATTACCTTCAATTAATCTAAAAGGAATATTTGAGTCCATGATGAAAGTACCATAAACAAAAAACATACTATATCTTAAAATTCTAGTAATTAATAATCTGAATGGGTCATCATGTCTTACTTGTCTATGACCTAGGATAAATTTTGATTGATGACGCTTCTCCCATAGCAATTTTACATCTTCAGGAATAAACTGATCATCTGAATCTGTTTGGAAAATATATTCAGCACCTAATTCAACCGCTTTACGATAGGCATGAACTACAGCATTACCATGTCCTCCATTAGGTTGATGAACAACAACAAGTTTAGGATAGAGAGGTTTTAATTCATCTAAAATTTTACCAGTATTATCTTTGGAACCGTCATTCACTACAATAAGACGAGTATTTTCTGTTGCAAATTCACTGTCTAAAAGATCCGACCAGATTTTTACTACTTCAGCCATACAATCTTGTTCATTGTAAGCAGGCATGACAATCGCTAATTTGATACTCATTCAGTTGTTGGGGGTAAAGCTAGATTAAGTAATTAAAATTTTAAAAAAGCTAAAAGTATTTACAGTAGGATATTAAAAAATAGTTTTGTGAATTAGTCTGTATAAATCAGCACTTTAAATTCACAACTTATACTTGTTATATCAATAAGGCTTAGCTTTCAAACCACAAAAATATCTAAAGCTAGGCACAAAACCGATTTTAGTTTAATACTTTATTGTTAATAAGCTTGTTTTGATGATTTGATATGAATTAATAAGTAAAATACTTTTTCAAATAATTGATTGGTTTCTCCACACAATACCAAGATAAACTAGCTAGCATTATGGTAAGTATTAGAAAATATAATAATTCAAAGCCTAAATTCAGGGTAAAGTAAGGAATAATTCTTTGAATTTTATGAAGACCTCTCAACACTATACTTGTCTGTGGCGTATGATAATAATTATAGACAAAATTATGATACAAATAAATTCCGTAGCTTATACGTCCCAAATATTGAAAAACTGGATTTTCAAAAAACCATTTTACAAAGCCAGAATAGCCTGCAACTGCTTTGGCAATTAGGAAAAAACAGAAAACAGCAGCAAAAAATCTTTCAGCGACAAGGTTACCAAAATTATAAATCTGATGTGTTTCTTTTTGTTGGATTTGCGTTAGAGCAACACAAATAGCATAAACCACAAAGCTCAATATGACCAACCTACCATTTGCAATTTTCTCGAAGACTTCATCTTTTTTGAAAGTAAAATAATAAGCCATTAATCCTCCTAAACCAAAACAATCTAATGCAGTAGGCATTAATACATATTGTATTAACCACGGACTTCCATGAAAATAAAAGTAAAGCCTGAATCCAATTGAAATGACTATCATTATCCATAATAATTTCAGATAATTGCGAGTCGGAAGAAAGAGAATTAGATAAGGAAAAACTAAATAATACTGTTCTTCAACCGCTAAAGACCAAAGGTGGTCTATTGTACCCATCCAATGCTGATTGATAGCAATGTATAAATTGGTACTGTAAGTAAGACACCAAGCAAGGGTTTCACGAACGGGAGGAACATCAAAATAATATAAAGCAAAAATCGACAGAAAGTATATTGGGAAAATCCTAATGCTTCGGCGGATGATAAACTGTTTTACAGAAAACCAATGGCTTCTTCCGAACTGGTCATCTTTTAATTTACTTTGAATCAAAATTCTTGTTATCAAAAATCCACTCAAAACAAAAAACATTGTAACACCAAGATGTCCTAAAGGAAATGGATTTCGCTCAGTCAACCAATGATCTACCAGTACTAAAGCTACTGCTAAAAAGCGTACTCCATCTAATTGTGAAAAATAGGTTTCTTTTTTTTCTTGAGACATATTAAGTTTGTTGAAGCTCAATAAATACAGAAGGCTAATGAATAAGGGTATTAATAAAACTAAAGTCGTTTAAATACAAAAGTAGCTCCTTTTTAAACCTTACCCAAAGAAATAGGCTATTTCTTAGTGATTGTAAATTCTACTCTCCTATTCAGACGACGACGTTCTTCGGTAGCATTGCTGGCTAATGGACGAGTTTGTCCCCAGCCCTTTGTAGTAATTCTATTCGGTGCAATCCCTTGACTAATAATGTATTTTTTTACAGCATTCACTCTATCTTCAGATAATTTAAGGTTCAACTGAAAATCTCCCTGATTGTCGGTGTGTCCTTCAAATAGAATTTCTAAACTTGGAAATTCATTCATCACTTGAATAATTCTGTCTAAATCTCTCATCGCTGAAGCCTGTAATTTGGCATCTCCTTGCTGAAAAGTCAAACTATTTAATATGCCCTTATTTCCTATTTCTAAAGGCAATAAGTATAAGTCTTTATTAATTTCTCGATAGCTTTTTACGTTAGTCAAATCCATTGTTTCACTGATACCTAAATACCCTCTTGCCACAGGTACAAAATCTACTGCTTCATGCAAAGGCAGAATAAATTTAAAGTTTCCATTTGCTGGTTCATACTTTTTTTGTTCTGATTTTAAAGTAGCATTTCTTGGAATCATCATAATTGTACAAGCGATAGCTTCTTTATCAGTACTACTCAAAACATTTCCACTAATAATTGCTACAGGTTCTGGCTGGGCTTTTTTAGGTAAAGTAAATTTAAAAATATCTTCCTTGTTATTACCATTGTAAGAACATACATAAGCAAATTCTCCAGAGGCTGGTAAAGTAAAATATCCATCCCAATAAGGAGTATTAATGGCTTCACCTAGATTTTCAGGTTCAGACCAAGTTGTCCAAGTATCATCCAATCGCTGACTTTTAAAAATATCGTTATCGCCAAAGCCCGGGAAACCACGAGTAGAAAAATATAATGTTTTGGTATCAGCCGCTATAAAGGGCGTCATTTCATGTTCGATGCTATTAATTGTGTTTCCTAAATTTTTGGGTTCTGTCCAAGTACTGTTACTTTTTTTGAAAGAAACATATAAATCTCTTTTACCAACTGTATTTTTTCGTTGAATAGACATAATCATAGTGTTTCCATCAGCCGACAAAGTAAATTCTGCATTCTGACTTTGATTATAATAATTATCTATTTTTACTTCTTCAGGAAAAGTCCAAGTTTCTCCATTTTTGAAAGAACGAGAAATTCCAGACGATAATCTTCCATTTTTATGATACTTATTCATCAATAACATTTCTGTTCCATCTGTAGAAATGGCAAAAACAGCGTTTTTATCTTTGGTATTGATAGGCACTCCAATATTTTTGGCTTTAGTCCATTCTTTACTTTCATTCAATTTGCTCAGCCAAACATCCTGATCTTTTTGTTTGCCAAAAAGACTTAAATAATTTCTAGTAAAATATAAAGTATTGCCATCACTAGAAATCACTGGGGCAAATTCCTGATGCCTTGAATTTACTCCTTTACCAAGGTTTTCTTTAATTACTTTTATTGGTGCATCTTTAGCAACATGAATATTGGCTTGAACTGGATTTTCAAGCGTTGAAATACCGATGGCATCCAACTGAATTAATTCGTTGTGTTTTCTTTTACTGATAAATACGCCAATAGCAAAGACCTTGAAAGAGGTTTTTTCAGACAATATAATATTAAACATTTCTCCTTTTTCAAGGGTTTTTAAAGAATCTTTTTCTTGAAAAAGGACATGAGATTGCATTAAAGAATCAAAGGCTATTACTTTTTCGATTGTTGCTTCTCCAAAATTTTTCGCAATACTTATTTGCTGAATGGCAAGGGTAGTATCAAAACTTACTTTAATAAATTCTTCACTGTCTAAAGTTTTGAAAGCTGGTTGCCAAGCTAAACCACTCGCTACAAATTGAGGTAATACATTTGGTTTGCCAAGTATTTGATTGGCTCTATTGGCGGAAGGTTGAAAAGGGACGATGTTTTCGGAAGAAAATTCCAATACTTTACTTGCCCAAAATACTTGTTGAGCAGTAATACTGAATGAAAAAGAATATAGTAATAAAAGTATGGCTAATGATTTACTTTTCATTTAAACGCTATTTATTCCTTTTCCAAAACAAAAACAATACCAATTTGCAGAAATTAAATAGATTTACGAAAGACTTATCTACAAAAAATCTTTTAATTACTCGGTAAAATACAAAATCTCTTTCCATTAGTAATACTAACGAAAAGAGATTTCATACTTTATAATAAGAAAAGCAGATTAGTTTTTAATAATCATAAACTCTACTCTTCTATTAAATTTCCTTTTTTCTTCCGAATTATTACTTGAAACAGGTCTGGTAGAGCCATAGCCTTGCGTTTGAATTCTCCTCATGTCAACGCCTTTGCTTGCCAAGTATTTCTTTACTTCTTCTACTCTTTGCTTTGATAAAGTTAAGTTGGCATTCCAATCGCCTTGGTTATCAGTATGTCCTTCCAACATGATTTCCATCGTTGCATTTTCTTTCATTACTGCAACAATTCTATCAAGTTCAGGATATGAGTTCGGCAAAATATCATATTTACTTTGTTCAAAAAATACGCTGTTTAGCGTCATTCTTTGACCAGCCTCTATCGGAACTAAATAAATATTTTTCTTGATTTCTTTGAAAGTATTTTCTTTAGAAAAATCTAAGGTTTCTGAAAACGTCAAAAAACCTTTTTGTGAAGCTGTTAGAGTATATGTTTTTTGCACTGGAAGCATTAATTTGTAATCGCCCGTTTCTGGATCAAAAGTAACACAAACTGTATCAGCAGTATTCATTGTTTGAAGAGTAATTTTTGCTTTAACAGGTTTATTAGTAACGATATTAAATACACTTCCCGTCAATTGAACTACCGCATTAGGTTTGATAGACTCTGGCACTTTGAATTTGAAAATATCTTCTTGTCCAATAGCATTTTCTCTGGAACTATAGTAGGCAAAATCACTTAAAGCTGAAATAGAAAAATAGCCATCCCATTCAGAAGTATTAATGCTTGAACCTACATTTTCTGGTTCAGACCATTTCAACCAAGTATCGTCTAAACGACGAGTCACAAAAATATCGCTACTTCCATAACCACTAAAACCATAAGATGAAAAGTATAAAGTTGTGCCGTCAGCCGCCAAAAAAGGAGAGCTTTCGTCATCAGCTGTATTGATAGTTTTTCCTGCATTTACAGGTTCTGACCATTTCCCATCAGCTTGTAAAAAAGATAAGTAAATATCTTTCCCTCCTTGTGTTTCTTTAAATTGCCCCGTCAAGATTAGTACTCTACCATTAGCAGAAAAACTGTATTCTGAGAATTCAGACTTATTTTTAAAGTTTTTGATTGATAATGCCTCAGGAAAATTCCAGCCTTTTTCACTCTTTTTCGCAATTGAAACGCCATTCGCCATTCCTCCATCTTTCAGGTAAACATTGTTTAATAAAATTGTTTTCCCATCTGGAGAAATCGCACAAAGGGCATTGTGTTCAGTATTATTGATGGGTGCAGGCATCGAACGAGCCATCCCCCATTTATTATCTTTTTGTAATTCTGAATACCAAACATCTTGATTTTTATCTTTACCAAGATTTTCTGGATGTTCCCAACGAGTGAAATACAATGTTTTTCCATCTGGAGAAATCACGGGTGCAATTTCACGATAAAGAGAATTCACATTTTGTCCAAGATTTTCTTTAATGATTTGCTGAGGAAGATTTTTAGCGAGATTTACCGATGCTTTAATTGGTGTTGTAGATTGGGAAATACCGATGGCATCAATTTGATTCCAACCTTTTACTCTAGCAGTGTTCAGCACTAATTTTATACTTCTAACTCTATAAGATGTTGGTTTTGTAAGCACCAAATTTAACATTTTACCAGTTTCAGAACTTGGTGCTGTTTTATTCGTCCATAGCAGTTTTAAATTATCTTGTTCATCAAAAGCTTCAACACGTACAATACAACCTTGCCCATAATTTTCGGCAATGGCAACTTGCTGAATTGACATGAGTGTATCAAAACTTACGATTAAAAACTCTTCTTGTGGATTATCTTGCGTGAGCGGCTGCCAAGCACAGGGAGAAGTACCAACCATTGGCAATTTACTTGGTTTTCCTAAAGCTTGTGTAGCTCTGTTTTCTTTAGTTGTTTTAGCATCTGAATATTCAGAAGAAAAAGCAACTACCTTACTTGCCCAAAATGTTTTTTGTGCAGTAGTAATGTAGGAAATGAGAAAGAATAATAAAAAAGCGAATATTCTCATTATCAATAGTTTAATGAAGCGATTAGTTTTTACTGATAAAATTAAACGAAAATTGTCTTTTTTTATTACTCTTCCTAAAATTTGCTAATTAAAGCAACGTATTATTTGATTTTTTTAAGATTAGCAATTGTCTCAATTGGGTCTTTTGCACCAAAAACATAACTTCCTGCAATCAAAATATCTGCTCCAGCATCTACTAATTTCTGTCCAGTTTCTTGGTTAACACCACCATCAATTTCAATCAAAGTATTCAATCCTTTTTCCTGAATCATTGTGCGAAGTTTACGTACTTTATCATAAGTAGATTCAATGAATTTTTGTCCACCATAACCAGGATTCACCGACATCAACAATACCATTTCACAATCTGGCAAAATTTCTTCCAATACTGACACTGGCGTAGCAGGATTCAACACAACTCCTGCCAAACAACCTAAGTCTTTGATTTGCTGTAGTGTACGATGCAAATGTGTGCAAGCTTCATAATGAACTGTAATATTAGCAGCTCCTAACTTTTTGAATTCAGCCAAATAACGCTCTGGCTTTTCAATCATCAAATGTACATCAAGCGGTTTTTTAGCATGGCGATTAATCGCTTCGATTACGGGCATTCCAAAAGAAATGTTCGGCACAAAGTGACCGTCCATTACATCAATATGAAACCAATCAGCATCAGAGGCATTTACCATTTCAATATCTCTCTGAAGATTTGCGAAGTCTGCTGCAAGCAAAGAAGGAGCAATAAGGATATTATTCATGAATTAATAGCGAAACGTTGATCTATTTTCAAAGATTTCAATCAAACGTTCGTCTTTTTCTTTAAATTAATTTTTGTTTTTGGCTCGACACTCATTGAAAGCATCCTTACAAAATTACCACATATTATACTTAGGCACAAAGGCAAAAGTAAAAAGCCTAAAAAACTTTGATAGACAAAAAGAGAATTTTAGCCTAAAATTTTAAGATTACTTATATTTTGGCGGTAAATTCGGTAAATTTTTAAAGCTTATTGGAATGAACCCACAGGAACAAATCAACCAACTAACAGATAGGTTGAATGAACTGAACCATCGATATTATATCACTGCTGATTCAGAAGTATCTGATTTTGAATTTGATAAACTTCTTGAACAATTACAGCAATTAGAGAAAGAATTCCCTGATTTTGTCAGAGCTGATTCTCCAACTCATCGGGTTGGTGGCGCAGTTTCTAAAGAGTTTGAAGCAGTAAATCACCGTTTCCCAATGCTTTCTTTAGGAAATACTTATAATGAAGGTGAATTAGCAGATTTTGATGAAAGAGTAAGAAAAGGGCTCAATAATGAACCTTACGAATATATTTGCGAATTAAAATTCGACGGGGTGGCACTTTCTGTTTGGTATGAAAATGGCAAATTGGTACGTGGCGTAACTCGTGGAGATGGTGTGCGTGGCGATGATATTACGGCGAACATTAAAACCATTCGTACTTTGCCATTGAGTATTAATGCTGAAAACTTACCTGCTGTTTTTGAAGTACGTGGCGAAGGTTTTATGCCTTTAACTTCTTTTGAATCGTTGAATAAAGAACGGGAAGATATTGGTGAAGCTTTATTGGCAAATCCTAGAAATGCGGCTTCTGGTACTTTCAAAATGCAAGATTCATCGGTAGTAGCCAAAAGAAAAATGGATTGCTACTTGTATCAGTTTTTATCGTATGACGAAGTTTTTGAAAGTCATGAAGAAAGTCTTCATTGGATGAAAAAAGCAGGTTTCAACGTTTCTCCAACATGGGAAAAATGTAATAATATTCAAGAAGTATTTGCATTTATTGAACATTGGGACAAAGCTCGTCATGATTTACCATTGAATACCGACGGTATTGTTATCAAAATTAATTCTTTTGCTCAAAGAGAAATATTAGGTTATACAGCCAAGTCTCCCCGCTGGGCAATTGCTTATAAATATAAATCAGAATCGGCATCAACATCCTTAGAAACAGTAAGTTATCAAGTTGGTAGAACAGGAAACGTTACGCCTGTTGCCAATTTAAAACCTGTTTTATTAGCAGGAACAGTTGTAAAACGTGCTAGTATTCATAATGCTAATGAAATTGAACGCTTGGATTTACACATTGGTGATACTGTTTTTGTAGAGAAAGGCGGAGAAATTATTCCAAAAATCACAGGCGTTGATATTAGTAAAAGAAGTTTGACTTTTGAAAAAGTACAATTTCCAACTACTTGTCCAGAATGTGACACGCCTCTTATTAGAAAGGAAGGCGAAGCCAACCATTATTGTCCAAATGATAAGGGCTGTCCACCACAAATTAAAGGAAAAATTGAGCATTTTATTCAACGAAAAGCGTTGAATATTGAAAACTTAGGAACCGAATCAATCGATTTATTCTATCAAAAAGGCATCATAAAAAGTCCTGCGGATTTGTATGATTTGACGAAAGAAAAACTAGCCAATCTGGAAGGTTTCAAAGAAAAATCTATCAATAATATTCTTACTGGTGTTGAGAAATCGAAAGAGATTCCATTCAAACAAGTATTATTTGGTATTGGGATACGTTTTGTCGGTGCTACAGTTGCTGAAAAATTAGCTTCATACTTTAATAATATTGATGCCATTGCGAAAGCAAGTTATGAAGACTTACTACAAGTACCAGAAATTGGTGATAGAATTGCACAAAGTGTTGTCGCTTTCTTTCAAGATGAGGATAATCAAGCTTATATTGCTCGTTTGAAAGAGGCTAAGTTGCAATTTATCCATGAAACCACCGAAATTGTTGTAGAAGGGAACAGTTTAGAAGGAAAAACTTTCGTAATTTCGGGAACTTTTCAAAATTTCGAACGTGATGATTTGAAGATAAAAATTGAAGCAAATGGTGGAAAAGTATTGAGTGGCGTTTCTGGAAAATTAAACTTTCTAGTTGCTGGCTCAGAAGCTGGTCCTTCTAAATTGCAAAAAGCTGAAAAATTGGGTGTTCAAATTATTTCAGAAGATGATTTTTTAAGTATGTTGGAAGGATAAGTTATAAGCCTTGAGCTATGAGATTTGAGCTTTTATTAATTAACTGAATGTTGGTGAACATTCCTTTATTTTCAAATCATCACACTTTCAAATTTTCAAATTACCACAGACCAATAGTTTTTAAATATAGACGATTATATAATCGTAAAATTTCCAAAAATGAGACCAAAATTCCACGGCGTAGCTCCAGCTTTAGTAACCCCAATGTTTGAAGATGGAAGTATTGATTATGAAGGGTTAAAAAGATTAGTACAGCACGTAAGCGAAGGTGGCGTTGATTACTTGGTAGTTCAAGGAACAACGGGTGAATCTGCCACGACAAGTACCAAAGAAAAAATTGCGATTTTAGAATTCATTAAGGAAAATAATTCAAAGAATTTACCAATCGTTTACGGACTTGGCGGAAACAATACGCCAGAAGTAATCAAAGCTATTCAAGCAACTGATTTTACAGGTATTGATGCCATCCTTTCGGTATGTCCTTATTATAACAAACCGGGTGCTCGTGGCGTAATTGCTCATTATTCTGCCATTGCTGATGCTTCGCCAGTGCCAGTAATTATGTATAATATTCCTGGTCGTTCGGGCATCAATATGTCGGCAGCAACTACTTTAAAATTAGCAGAACATCCAAACATTATCGGTGTAAAAGAAGCATCTTGTATCATCGAACAATGTATGGAAATTTATAAAGACAAGCCTGAAGACTTCTTGTTAATCTCTGGCGACGATGTTCAGGCTGTACCAATCATTGCTTGTGGTGGTGTTGGAGTAATGTCTGTAATTGCTAATGCTATTCCAGCAAAATTCACTAAAATGATTCATGCAGCTTTGGATGGTGATTTTTCGACTGCTCGTAATTTATTAGGACATTTCTTAGCTATCGACCCTCTTTTATATGAGGAAGGTAATCCTGTAGGTGTAAAGAAAATTCTTGAATTGAAAGGAATTAGTGGTTCAGATGTACGTTTGCCATTAATGAAAGCTTCAGATGAATTAGGCGAAAGAATGGCTGTTATTATTGAAAAAGACAATTTATAATTTCCAATTTTAGTTTTAATCTCAAAAAATAATATTTCCTATTGTAAGACCTTACTTTTCTTGTCTTGATACAAGAAAAGTAACCGCAGCGGCGGCGGCAAAAGAAAATCAAGAAATTCCAAAATCGCTTCGCTCAAACAGTGGAATTTCGGAAAATGCTTACGCCAGAAAATATTATGTATTGGTTAAAATCATACTAGATTTTATATATTCTTAGGTTACTAAATCTTATTTTTACTCAAAATTAAAATCAATCATGTTTGTTCACGTAGTAAATTTTTGGTTAAAGAAAGACTTGTCAGAAGCTGACCGTCAGAAATTTGTAGAAGGAGTAAAAACTCTTGGCAATATCGAAAGTATTAAAACGTTTAGTGTAGGTCCTCCTGCAGCTACAGATCGCCCAGTAATCGACCGTAGTTATGATTTCTGCGAGCTTACTGTTTTTGATGATGCGGCTGGACACGACGAATACCAAGTACATCCCCTTCATCTAAAGTTTATAGATGATTGTAAACATCTTTGGGAAAAGGTTTTAATTTATGATTCGGAAAGTATCTAAGTGGACTAAGACAACGGTAGGTTTTGTTTGTTTGTCATTTTTCTTAACAAATTGTCAGCCAACCAAAACCTTTCAACCTACTTCTTACTATAGTCCAAACTACCAAAATGGTGGTTATGATCAACATACAGGTTTAGGCTTTAAAATTCCTGACAAATATGCAATTGACATATTGCAGGGAGATGAACAGCCAAAAGAAAGCTTCGAAGAAATGGAGAAACTAACCATTTCAGAAGAATTTCCATTGACAGCCAACCAAGAGTACAAAGGTAGAATGCTGAAACGTGGAAATGACCAACAGGAAAAAGAAGCGATTTTAGCCAGAATGGTAGCCCAAGCACAAGATTTGGGTGCAAGCGGATTGATGAAAGTAAACTATAAAGTATTTTCAACTGCTACTACTTCAGGTTATATTTTAACAGGAACGGCTTTTAAATACGTTTTAAAAAGAGCTGTTAGAGAAAACTAATAATTTAAAAAGGGACGTTTGAAAACTCAAACGTCCCTTTTTAATGCTAAAACTTATTGTTGTTTATCTGTTAAGTTTTTTGAAGATTACGTTTTATATTCTCATAATTTGGTCAACCTTGCTCTGAATATTATCTATACTTCCGAAGAAAGGCACTAAATCTGGATCTATCCATTCAACGAGATTGTATAGTTTACATTTAATGTCCAAAGCAAAGGAACAATCTAAATTTGGTCCTGAAAAACATAGAGGCTCGCAATGGTTTACTCGATTTCTAAAATTTTTAATATTATCAAGTTTATCATATATACTTGCTCTATTTTCAGCTGAGGGTTTATTCGGAAATATATGAATTGATTGTCCATGAACCAATGAGTAATGATGAGATAAGAAAAATGCTACCCAAAAACCGAAAGTCTGGTCTGAAATAATTTTACCACTTGTTATCGGTATTCCCCTTGCCATTAGTTTATTTTCAGTCTTTTGGACTGACTTCTTCAAGAAATAATGTGATTGCCTCAGTGACTGATGCCTCATAAACCCATTCTTTTGATTAATTATCCAGTCCACATCAGCAAAGTGATTTGTCAAAACAATATTTAGGCTGTTACGTAAAACAACTTCAAACTGGCTTAATATTGGATGAAATGCTTGAGCCAATCGTATGTTTGCGTTGTACAACTTTTTGGCTTGATGAGTGTTATTGGCTGTAGCATTTAAATACCTATTGAATCTAGGTCTTGATAAAAATTTATATCGTAGTTCAGTTTTCATTTGATAATTTGTTGAAAATATTTATATTTGTAGCATATAGACTTGGTAAAGCCTCTTTCTTCCGTAGAAACGTAATCAAGTAAAAGAATTAAGGATTCATTGCGAATCCTTTTTTTATTTAGGGTAGTAGATTTTAATTCTACTTTTACTGTTCTGAATATTTTATTCTAAAATACTCTTTTCTCAAACCAATCCAAAATGCTATTCTTAACAACTACCCAAAAACTTATTAAACGGCAAGTTTTCTTGCGAGAATACAATTCTTGAAATACATCAAATCAATACTCCTGAGTATCATTTTGATGCTCGCTTTAATCAAATGAAAAACAAAAAAGGACAATCTGATAAATCAAATTGTCCTCTCTTTATAAAAGCTCATCGCTGAAACCTTACTTTTTGCTCATTTTCTCATCTTTCTCAAAATCCAACGCTAACGAATTTAAGCAATATCGTAAGCCTGTTGGTTTAGGTCCATCTTCAAAGAGGTGTCCTAAATGCGCACCACAACGGCTACACAAAATTTCTACTCTTTCCATCCCAAAACTGTTATCAACTACTTCTAAAATAGCATCTTTATGAATGGCTTTGTAAAAAGATGGCCAACCCGTTCCCGATTCAAATTTTGTTTGAGAATCAAAAAGAGGAAGCTTGCAACAAACACATTTATAAATCCCTTTTTCATGGTTTTTCCAATATGCTCCTGAACAAGCTAATTCAGTACTTTTTCTTCTGGTTACTTTAAATTGCTCTGGTGTTAAAATTTTCAACCATTCAGCATCTGTTTTCACAACGGTAAATTTATGATGAGTAACTCCTGTACTTTCATCTTGAGCAGTACAATTCGTTAAAATTGCCAAGCAAGTAATTAATGTTATTAAGACGGTTTTCATTTTCTTTTTTTGTGTTTAAATGTCATTCAATTTAACTACGTAAAAATGCGATGAAATAGTTTGTTGGAATGTCAGAAAAAAGACCTTTTATCTAATTATGAATTGATAATTATGAGTTATTATCTATTCAAACAATTTTCAGAAGCCTTTGTTCAAAGCCATATTTAGTAAAATCAATACTTCCCATCACAGTTCATTATTATGAGTTACGATTCTAGTCCAAACATTTTTTAGAAGAGAATATTTGAAATTAATTTTAGAGAAATCAATACTTCTCTCACTAATTCATCATTATGAGTTATCGTTCTTTTCAAACAATTTTTAAAAGAGGATGTTTAAACTAGCTTTGAGAAATCAATACTTCTCTATCAATTCATAATTCAGAACTCATATCTAAAAAAACCTATCTATAAATCTTTTGTGAAGGTACTCTTGATAAAATCACTAAACCGATGATAAAGAAAACCGTCAAGAAAAGTACACTCATTCGCATACTTCCTGTTAATTGATTCACCAAGCCAAACATAAACGTACCAATAACGGTAGAAAGTCGGTCGCAAACATCATAAAAACTAAAGTAAGAAGCGGTATCATGCGTTTCTTCGGGAATTAATTTAGCATAAGTAGAACGAGAAAGCGATTGAATCCCTCCCATTACAAAACCAATACCAGTCGCTAAAAAGTAAAATTCATTACGAGTAGTTACAAAATAAGCAGCAATACAAATAAAAACCCAACTGATTACAATGATGGAAAGCGATTTGGTATTACCCACTTTCTCAGAAATTTTCGCAAATAAATATGCCCCTACTATGGCAACTAACTGAATCAATAAAACCGTTACAATCAGTGCATCAGAAGGTAATTTCAATTCTTCACTTCCAAACAAAGCACCCAAATACATAACAGTTTGCGCACCCATATTGTAGAAAAAGAAAGAAGTTAAAAATCGCTTGGTGATATTTAGATTTTCTAATTCATGGAATACTTTTTTCAATTCTTTAAAGCCATTGAAAATCCAATTTCCTCCTTGTTTCTGTACTTTAGAATCTTTCGGCAAATAGTAAAATGAATATTGTGCAAAAACAATCCACCAAATTCCGACTGTTAAAAACGAAATACGAGAAGCTTCACCTCCGCTAATTCCACCGTACCATTCAGGTTTTAACACCATGGTTAAATTCTGAATCAGCAAAATAACACTTCCTAAATAACCCATGGTAAAACCTCTGGCTGATAATCTATCATATTGGTCTTCCGTAGCAATTTCGGGCAAATATGAATTATAAAAAACGATACTCCCGCCCCAGCCTACTATCGAAAATAAGAAAGCAAAAGTGCCTAGGTAATATCTTCCTTCTTCAAAAAAGTACATCAACATACAGCTAATAGCACCCAAATAGCAATACATTTTCATGAATACTTTCTTCTTACCTGTATAATCAGAAATAGCCGAAACAAGAGGCACAGAAAACGCTAATAACAAAAAGCCAATCGAAACAGCATAAGAATACAAAACGGTATTTTCAAGTTGAAGACCAAAGAAGTCTAATTGTCTGCTTTTTGACGGCAACATAATTGCGGCAATCGGAAAGTAAATCGGAAAAATAGCGGAAGTAATGGTAAGCGAGTGAACAGAATTTGCCCAGTCGTACATTGTCCAAGCGGTTAAGGTTTTAGGATTATTTTTCATGGTTTATTTAAAATATGAATATAAGCTGCTTGATTTTTATGGAGTATATGGCAAATATAGTTGAATACCTCTAGTTTTACTTAAAACAAGGCTAACGTCTTCATTAATTTATTATCAATAATCTTCATTTATCAAGTGCGATAGATAGTAGTCGTTTCAGCAATATGTTATAAAAAATTAAATTAATAGTTTAAATAGTCATCAATTTTATTGAAATAAAAATATACTTGAACAGAAACAAATTCAATGCTCAGAAATATTTCTAGGTAATAAGGATAATAAGTATTTTGACTTATATTATTTTAGCCACAGCGTTATTACCCGTTCGTATTTTATAAACAAAAACAAATTATGTCACTTCAAAATAAAACCATTTTAGTAACTGGAGCAAGCAAAGGGATTGGTAGAGCATTAGCTTTATTATTAGCAGATAAAGGCGTAAATCTTAGTCTTGTAGCCAGAAGCGAAGCCGAACTTATTACTTTAAAAAGCGAAATTGAAGACAAAGGTGCTAAAGCTGAAATATTTGTAGGTTCTGTAGGCGATGAAGTATTTGTAAAAGCTTGTATTACTTCAACAATAGAAATCTTTGGAAAAATTGATGCTTTGGTCAATAATGCAGGCTTTGGAATTTTCAAACAAGCAAGCGAAATCAGTACCCAAGAATGGGATTCCATTTATGAAACTAATGTAAAAGGTACTTTTTTATTTTGTCGTGAAGCTATTCCATTTATGAAATCTGCTGGCAAAGGACATATCATCAACATTGCATCTGATGTTGCTAAACGTGTTTTCGATGGTGGTTCATTATACTGTTCTTCAAAATATGCTCAAGATGCTTTCTCGATGGCATTGAGAAAAGAAGTTCGTAAAGATGGCATCAAAGTATCGGTAGTATATTCTGGTTTGGTTGATACTTATTTCCATACTCGTGAAGAAGGAGACCCTTATCAAGCAAAATATTTAACTTCACAAAACATGGCTGATACCATTACTTATATTCTTGAAGCCCCAAAACACGTAGTAATTGATGAGTTGATGATTCATCCAATGAGTCAGGATTATTAACAAGAAGTCTATTAAAATTTAGGGTAACCCAAATTTGGATTACCCTAAATTAAACCAATAATAATTTATTCTAACAAAACCTTACCTGTTTTTCTATACTCCTGATATTGAATCAAGTAATAATAAGAACCTTTACTTAGGTTAATTAATGGAATCTTTGTTCTCTTGACAAAAGTACTCTCGAAAACTTGCTGACCAATGATATTATACAATTGGAAAGTAGCTTCGCCATCTAAATCAGTTTCAACATTTAGTTCATCCGTAGCAGGATTCGGGAAAACCTTAAACTCAATCCTTGCATCAGGCTTTGAAGAATTTGCATCCAACCTAGCAGCCTCATACATTGAACTTGTGCTAGTAGTCGTCAAATCAGGATTTACTTTAATCGCATTACTTACCCCACTCACACAACCATTTACTGTACAAGTAGCAGTATAGGTCGTGGCTGTACTTGGGCTTACGGTAATACTGTTTGTGGTTGCTCCATTACTCCATGTTACTGTACCTGTACAGCCAGAAGACGAGACTAACATTATTTTTTGATTGATTGGACCAGTATTAGGATTACAAATAGAAGCTTTAACAATCCAATAATCCCACGAAGTTCCTTGAGAAGCTTCTGACTTGTCTCCACTTATTCCTGAAATAGAAGAACCTCCTACTATAAATCCTCCATCTGGAGTGCTTATCATAGTTGACTGATTATCATTATAATTTCCTCCAAAAGCTTTATCCCACAATTTGCTACCCTCAGCATTAATTTTAATTACCCAATAATCGTTTGATCCTTTAGATATATCTGTTCTATTTCCACTAATACCAGAACCAGAATTTCCTCCCAATAGATACCCACCATCACTTGTTGTTAGTATATTATTAAGATTATCATCAAAGCTACCACCAAGTGTTTTATCCCAAACCTTTATTCCTTCAGCAGTAATTTTAATTACCCAGTAATCACCATATCCTTTCATCCATTCAGATTTATCCCCACTTGCACCAGATGATGACCCACCACCTAATAAAAAGCTACCGTCTTTTCCCATCGCCATACTTGAAAGATTATCATAGCCACTTCCGCCAAAAGTTTTATCCCAAATTTTTTCGCCTTTTGAATTTGTTTTTACTACCCAAAAATCATCAAGACCTCTAGTATCTTCAGATTTATTTCCACTAATCCCAGAAGACGATGACCCTCCTAATAAAAATTCACCATCAGAAGTCATTAATATTTTATCAAGGCTTTCGTTTTTATTTCCTCCAAAGGTTTTGTCCCATATTTTTACTCCACTGCGATTAATCTTAATTAACCAGAAATCGGAATCACCTAAGATTGAAGAGGAAATATCTCCTCCAGAGCCTTTTGATGTTAGAGTCCCTCCCAATAAGTAGCCTCCATCACTAGTCTCTACCATACTATACAGAAAATCATTATTCCCACCGCCAAAAGATTTATCCCATAACTTTGAACCATTGGCATTAATTTTCACTACCCAATAATCATAATTACCTTTTGAAGCTTCGGATTTATCTCCACTTATACCTGAAGAAGACCCCCCTCCCAATAAAAAGCCCCCATCAGAAGTTGTAATAATACTTTCTAGTCCTTCGCTACCACTTCCTCCAAAAGTTTTGTCCCAAACTTTTGTTCCATTAGCGTTAATCTTTACAATCCAAAAGTCTGTCTCTCCTTTACTTGCTGCTGATTTATCACCTCCAATACCAGAAGATGATGTACCTCCCAATAAATATCCACCATCTTTTGTTGAAACTATTGAGTACAAATTCTCAAATAAACTCCCTCCCAAAGTTTTATTCCATTGTACTAACACAGGATTATTACAAACCACATTTGACATAATTAAAGGAGCATTTGGTTTTGAAACAACTGTAAGTTTTGTCGCCAAACTTGAATCACTTTTGCAACCAGCTATGTTACAAAGAGCCTTGTAAGAAGTAGTTTTTGTTGGTGAAACGGTAATTGAACTACCCGTCAAACCGCCCGTCCAAGTTAATGTTCCGCCTGTGCAAGCCGTGGCTGTTAAAACTGAACTGCTGCCTAAACAAATATTGGCATTGCTTGCGGTAATTTTTGCTTGCACTGGTTTAGCAATTACTGTAATCGTTGTCGCCAAACTTGAATCACTTTTACAACCAGCGATAGTACAAAATACTTTATAAGCTGTAGTTTTTGTTGGGGAAACTGTTACAGAATTTCCTGTCAAACCGCCAGTCCAAGTTAATGTTCCACCCGTGCAAGCCGTGGCTGTTAAAACTGAACTGCTGCCTAAACAAATTGAAGCATTGTTTGCAGTAATTTTTGGTTGAGTTGGTTTAGCAATTACTGTCACCGTCGCCGCCACACTAGAATCACTTTTGCAACCAGCAATTGTACAAATAGTTTTGTATGAAGTAGTTTTTGTTGGGGAAACCGTAATTGAACTTCCCGTTAAACCACCCGTCCAAGTTAATGTTCCCCCTGTACAAGCACTTGCTGTTAGAACAGAACTACTTCCCACACAAATCGAAGCATTACTTACGGTAATTTTTGGTTGAGTTGGTTTAGGTAAAACAGTAATGGTCACGGCAACACTTGAATCACTTTTACAACCAGCGATTGTACAAAGAGCCTTGTAAGCTGTAGTTTTTGTTGGTGAAACTGTAATTGAACTTCCTGTCAATCCGCCAGTCCAAGTTAAAGTTCCTCCTGTACAAGCCGTGGCTGTTAAAACAGAAGTACTTCCTAAACAAATATTGGCATTGCTTGCCGTGATTTTTGGCTGAACTGGTTTTGGTAAAACCGTAATCGTCGTTGCTAAACTTGAATCACTTTTACAACCAGCTATTGAACAAAGAGTTTTGTATGAAGTAGTTTTTGTTGGGGAAACAGTAATTGAAATCCCAGTTAAACCACCAGTCCAAGTTAATGTTCCTCCTGTGCAAGCTGTGGCTGTTAGAACTGAACTGCTGCCTAAACAAATATTGGCATTGCTTGCGGTGATTTTTGGTTGTAATGGTTTTGAGATTACTGTTACCATTGTCGCCAAACTTGAATCACTCTTACAGCCAGCTATCGTACAAAGTGTTTTGTATGAGGTAGTTTTTGTTGGGGAAACAGTAATTGAATTGCCTGTTAATCCACCAGTCCAAGTTAATGTTCCTCCTGTACAAGCTGTGGCTGTTAAAGTTGAACTACTTCCCACACAAATCGAAGCATTTGAAGCTGTGATTTTTGGTTGAGTTGGTTTTGTGATTACTGTTACCGTCGTTGCTAAACTGGAATCACTTTTGCAACCAGCTATGTTACAAAGAGCCTTGTAAGAAGTAGTTTTTGTTGGTGAAACGGTAATTGAATTGCCAGTCAAACCACCCGTCCAAGTTAATGTTCCGCCTGTGCAAGCCGTGGCTGTTAAAACTGAACTGCTGCCTAAACAAATATTGGCATTGCTTGCGATGATTTTTGGTTGAACTGGTTTTGAAATGACTGTAACCGTCGTTGCTAAACTGGAATCACTTTTACAGCCAGCTATTGAACAAAGTACTTTATAAGCTGTAGTTTTTGTTGGGGAAACTGTTACAGAATTTCCTGTCAAACCGCCAGTCCAAGTTAATGTTCCTCCTGTGCAAGCAGTGGCTGTTAAAACTGAGCTGCTTCCTAAACAAATACTCGCATTGCTTGCTGTGATTTTGGGTTGCGTAGGTTTTGTGATTACTGTTATCGTTGTCGCTAAACTGGAATCACTTTTGCAACCAGTGATGGTACAAAGAGCCTTGTAAGAAGTAGTTTTTGGTGGTGAAACAGTAATTGAATTGCCAGTCAAACCGCCCGTCCAAGTTAATGTTCCGCCTGTACAAGCAATGGCGGTTAAAGTTGAACTGCTTCCAACACAAATATTGGCATTAATGCTTGTAATTTTTGGTTGAGTTGGTTTTGCAATTACTGTTACCGTCGTTGCTAAACTGGAATCACTTGTACAACCAGCGATTGTACAAAGTACTTTATAAGCTGTAGTTTTTGGTGGTGAAACTGTAATTGAATTGCCTGTTAATCCGCCAGTCCAAGTCAATGTTCCACCTGTGCAAGCTGTGGCTGTTAGAACTGAACTGCTGCCTAAACAAATATTGGCATTGCTTGCGGTGATTTTTGGTTGGGTTGGTTTTGAAATTACTGTTATCGTTGTTGCTAAACTGGAATCACTTTTACAACCAGCAATCGTACAAAGTACTTTATAAGCTGTAGTTTTTGTTGGTGAAACGGTAATTGAATTACCAGTCAAACCACCAGTCCAAGTCAATGTTCCACCTGTGCAAGCTGTGGCGGTTAGAACTGAACTGCTGCCTAAACAAATATTGGTATTGCTTGCGGTAATTTTTGGTTGTGCTGGTTTTGAAATTACTGTTACCATCGTCGCTAAACTGGAATCACTTTTACAACCAGCTATTGTACAAAGAGCTTTGTATGAAGTAGTTTTTGTTGGGGAAACAGTAATTGAACTACCCGTCAAACCACCAGTCCAAGTCAAAATTCCGCCAGTACAAGCGGTTGCAGTTAAAGTTGAACTGCTGCCTAAACAAACCGAAGCATTGCTTGCGGTAATTTTTGGTTGAGTTGGTTTTGGAATTACTGTAACCGTCGTCGCTAAACTGGAATCACTTTTACAACCAGCTATTGAACAAAGAGTTTTGTATGAAGTAGTTTTTGTTGGGGAAACAGTAATTGAAATCCCAGTTAAACCACCAGTCCAAGTTAATGTTCCTCCTGTGCAAGCAGTGGCTGTTAAAACTGAGCTGCTTCCTAAACAAATACTCGCATTGCTTGCTGTGATTTTGGGTTGCGTAGGTTTTGTGATTACTGTTATCGTTGTCGCTAAACTTGAATCACTTTTACAACCAGCTATTGAACAAAGAGCTTTATAAGCTGTAGTTTTTGTTGGGGAAACTGTTACAGAACTTCCTGTTAAACCACCTGTCCAAGATAATGTTCCACCTGTGCAAGCGGTGGCTGTTAAAGTTGAACTACTTCCCACACAAATCGAAGCATTTGAAGTCGTAATTTTTGGTTGTGCTGGTTTTGAGATTACTGTAACCGTCGTCGCCAAACTTGAATCACTTTTACAACCAGCGATGGTACAAAGAGTTTTGTATGAAGTAGTTTTTATCGGAGAAACTGTTACAGAACTTCCCGTTAAACCACCCGTCCAAGTTAATGTTCCCCCTGTACAAGCACTTGCTGTTAGAACAGAACTACTTCCCACACAAATCGAAGCATTACTTACGGTAATTTTTGGTTGAGTTGGTTTAGGTAAAACAGTAATGGTCACAGCAACACTTGAATCACTTTTACAAGTATTTAATGTACAGAGTGCTTTATAATTACTGCTTTTTGTTGGAGTTACAGTTACAGAACTTCCCGTTAAACCGCCTGTCCAAGTAACTGTGCCTGAACAACCTGTTGCTGAAAGAATCGCACTTGCTCCCTGACAAATTAGATTATTTGATACACTAACTGCTGGCAGAGTAGGTTTTAAAATCAAACTTTTAGGGTCACTTATCCTAACAGGATTTGTACTAACTATTCTTACCTTATAATTATTACCTGTTAAATCCGCAGGTAAATCAACTCTTATCATACCGTTTTTTGTTGAAGTAAGGCTGCCTAATTGTATAGGAGATTCTTGAAATAGACCACTTGTATCCGAAAGTTCAGCCGTAAATACATTATCACTTCCAAAAACACCTTCAATCGTATATGGAATATCTATTTTATTAAGGGTACAATAAACACTTGGAAGAGAAGTTATTTTAACAATCTCATTACTAAGCACAAAAGTCTTTGTACCTACTGTTCCCCAAACACCATTGGCATCTTTGGCTCTTAAATGCAAAAAATGAGTTCCTTTAGATAGTCCAAGTGCGTTTAGATTAACTTCAAAATTAAAGTTATCAATCGTCTGACCACTTTTAATAGTAAGCGATTTCCCTTTGCCCAAACCAGGGTCTTTATCAATAAAATATTCAGCAGAAACAATATTAGGAAGTATTGAAGAACTTTGTTCTATTTTATCTTTGAAAAAAGGACGAACTGCTGATACACTCCAATTCCCTAAAGCATCTTTGTAACGAATCGTAATAAAATGAAAGCCATCTGAAATACTTGCTGGCAATACTATTGTGAAATTATGATTATTGATATTTGTTCCCGAAGTTATGGCTATTGATGTTCCTTTACCAAAACCGGGGTCTTTATCAATAAAGTATTCAGCAGATACTACGTTGGGCAAGGTTGTAGAACTTTGTTCTATTTTATCTTTGAAAAAAGGACGAACTGCTGATACACTCCAACGTCCTAAAGCATCTTTGTAACGAATCGTAATAAAATGAAAGCCATCTGAAATACTTGTTGGCAATACTATGGCGAAATTATGATTATTGATATTTGTTCCCGAAGTTATGGCTATTGATGTTCCTTTACCAAAACCGGGGTCTTTATCAATAAAGTATTCAGCAGACACTACGTTGGGCAAGGTTGAAGAACTTTGTTCTATTTTATCTTTAAAAAAAGGACGAACTGCTGATACACTCCAACGTCCTAAAGCATCTTTGTAACGAATCGTAATAAAATGAAAGCCATCTGAAATACTTGTTGGAAGAGCTATAGAAAAGCTATGATTACTAATAGAAGCACTAGCCGTAATTGGGATGGATGTACCCTTTCCAAAACCGGGATCTTTGTCTATGAAATATTCTGCATATACAATGTTTTCATCTGCAAAATATGTTTTCATTTTGTCAACTAGCTCTTTTGCAAAAGCTAGATTATTAGACCAAATGCTTTTATTATGGGCTTGACGAATATTCTTATCAGATATTTTTATTGTTGCTATCCTTATTTGAACATCACGCAAGGAAATTTTACTTGCGTAATTGGTATTAATATTAGGATTTGCCATTCCCGAAAGGCAATAGCAAATCACTAACATTAAACTTAGGAAAATACGAGTTTTCATAAGATAAAATGTTATCGTTGGACGAGAAAAATCAAAGAGAAAGCATATTGAATTTAGCTCATTACAATCAGCTAAACTCAATATGCTATTAATTACTTGAACGAACGCTTGTCATAATATTCAATGGTGTTGTGGTCGTTCCAAAACCGCTACTGATAAAAGTAGTGATAACAGGAGTATTAGGAATACCTGAAGGTATATACGGACGACTCCCCGCATAAGCACCGATAGCAGTACTACCTGCTCCAACAGTTTTGGCAGGAGATTTATCGGCTAATTGAAGATTAGAATCAATAAGTGGTAATCCAGTCTCTGGTGAATACCAAGGGTTTGCTACTTTAAAAATTATTGTTGCGTTAGCTTTATTAACATTTCCTCCACCAGTTGGCAAACCCGTAAAAGTAGTACATAAATTATTAGATATTGTTGAACCTGTAACATCAGAATTCACTACTTTAAAATCTTCACTACCATCTCTGGCATCTATTATATTATTACTAAAAACACAACCAATTGAATAATAAAAAATCGTTGAGCTACTTTTAAAAGTGTTATTACTGATTACAGAATTAAAGAGATTTGAAAGACCTCCTTGAATTATATTGTTAGAGATTGTACAATTATTTCCTAAATCTTTATTGAAATAACCATATAAACTCCCAATTTGACCTACTAAACATTGAACAATTATTGCCTTATTACCATAGCTATAGATTGAACCATCATTAGAATTTTGACTAAATCCTAAATATACTGCTCCAGTTTTACAGCGACTAATATTGATACTCTCATCATTTACTGAAATAACTCCTACATCAACTCCCATGATTGTACTCTTGGCACTTCCAAAATCAAAGGATACTCCTGATAATTTAGGCACTCTTTTATCAAAAAAAGGATTAGCTATGTTATCAAGGTCGTAACCAATCCCTAAAATTGTAAGTTTTTTAGTAACTGTCAAATCTCCATAATTAGGATTATCACTTGGTTCTAATTGAATAATATCGCCATCTTTGGCGGCATCATGGGCTGCTTGAGCTGTTGCATAAATGGCAGGATCATTAAGTCCTGAGGTATTGTTTACTCTACGAATTGTTTGTGACAAAACAGCAAAATTAATAAATAATAAAGCGAAAATTAGTACACATTTTTTCATGACTTGGGAAGTTTAGTAAATAATATTGATAGCTTAAATTAAACAGTTTAATCAATTGATTTTTAAGATATTATACTTAAAATCAAAAACTCATTATTGTATTTCTTTAAAATTATTAACCCAAAAGCCTTTAACAGCCTAATGAAACTGACTTTTTCTTTGCGTTTCAATTCTTTTTTTTCGCTGTGAATAGTACATTCTAAACTGATTTTTACACCTTCTTGAGATGGAAGCTTTGATGGTATTACTCAGCACAACATAACTATTCACAAAACTATAATCAGTTAGGTATTCTGTATTGATAATATACGAACGATGGATGCGTAAAAAGCTATCTTTCTCACAAAGGTCTTCGTAGCTTTTTATTGTTTTTGCTGAGAGATACTGTTTCCCATTATTCAAATAAATAATCGTGTAGTTAATGGTAGCTTGTAACATGACAATCTCTGAAACTTCAATTTTATCAACTCCTACATTCACGATTTCTCTTTCTGAGGCTTTTTGATTTTTCATGGTTTACTATTCTATTGATTGATTCAAAACGATGGAGATTATTAGTAGAACGTTTAAGTATTTGTGAGGCTTTCTATCTATCTGTTTTTGGTAAAGTTAGTTTTATAATAACACTTGGAAAATACCCAGAAATGGGTATTTTAACGAGAATCAACTTCATTTTCAAACTAAATAATTTAAAACAGAAATATTGAAAATGGCAGATTCATACGTTCACTCAACCATCAGAAAACCAAGAACTCAAATCACTAAACGTATGATGTCGTAATTGATAATGTTGGATGACTAAGTGATTTTATTCAACAAATATAGAATCACTGTTTCTTTTATAAAATACCGCATATGTGGTATTTATACCCGAAAGCTTATAAAAAGTAAGCATAAATAGATAATTGTGATGCTTTTTTACACTCAAGTTTGGTCATGATATTTTTTCTATGAGTTCTTATTGTTTCATAAGAGAGACAAAGATGGGTTGCGATAAGCTTATCAGTCATCCCGTGAATAATTAAGCCCAAAATTTCTCTTTCTCTTTTGGTTAGTTTTAAATAGTTTTCGGTGTGCTTTTGTGTGAGTTTTCTACTTCTAAGCAATTTATTAAGCATAAAAAGATATTCACTTAAATCTTCACTATCAATGGTAAGCTCTATGCGTGTTTTATGAGGAATTACGTCATGTAGAATTTTAATTTCAGGTGGTTCAGGTAAAGGTTTAGGAGTATTATCAGACTTAAACATCCATTCAACTGCTTCTTCTTTATTGACAAAAAAATGTGGTCTAAAACCCGTTTGTGAATTCTCAAAAACATCAACTACTGAAAGATGAGAAGCAGTATCAGTACTGATAACAAAACCAAGTTTAGGAGGAACATAAAGTTGATTTAGCTTTTGCCAATCTGGCATATTCAAAAAACTGTCAACCCATTTTTGTAAATCTGGGGGGATGGCAAAAGTAAGATTGGTATTATCCCATAATGCTTTACTAATACCACCAACATTATCGAAATGCACCCGATAATCTTTGATGATACCTATAAAATCATCAGCACTATTGCAATTGACAAATGAATTGAAGGAGATTCCTTCTTTTTCAAGGTAATCAATTTGAAATTTGGGTGTATCGTAAATAATCATTGTTTTCCCCTTTAAAAATGATTAATCATGTTTTTAATAATATCCCTTCTATGCTCAGTTGGTTACATTTTGTACTGCTAGAATTTTAAAATAAATAATACCAAAGATGAATTCTAAGCACCATAAAATTACTTTAATAGCCATTTGAATGAATAATTACTCCTTAATTTCTGCATAAAAATTTATTTTACGGTAAGCTAGAAAAGTTATCAACATTATTCCTTGTTATTTTGGGTAAAACAAAAAAGCCCTCAAAAGAAAATCTCTTGAGGGCTTTTATAAAATTAGTTGTACACTAAGCTATTGCTTCAACGCTTTTTTGTTCAATACTTACTGTTGATTTTGCTTTTAATACAACGGCATTGTTATGTACAAAAATTGTAGTATCATCTCCCGATATATTTTCAATCAATACTTCATGGGCATACGTTTTGATGTTCAACAAATTGCCTTTAAAACGAATTTTAAACGAGAATGAAGTCCAGTTTTCAGGAACAAATGGTGCTAAATATACTTGTCCATTGCGTACTCTCATTCCTCCGAAACCCTTTACAATTGACATCCAAGTTCCTGCCATTGAAGTAATATGACAACCATCTTCAGTATCATTATTATAATCATCCAAATCTAAACGAGCAGAACGTTGATAGAATTCGTAAGAACGAGCTTTATCGCCTAACTTCGCCGCAATAATTGAATGCACACATGGACTCAATGATGATTCATGTACCGTCATTGGTTCATAAAAATCATAATTGCGTTTGATAGTTTCAGCATCGAAATCATCTTCAAAGAAATAGATTCCTTGTAAAACGTCTGCTTGTTTGATAAAGCAAGAACGTAAAATTCTATCCCAAGACCATTTTTGATTAATTGGTCTTTCTTGAGCAGACAGATTACTTACTTTGATTAATTCTTTATCTAAGAAACCATCTTGTTGTAAGAAAATACCCAATTCTTTATCCTCGCCCAAGTACATATTACGAATAATATGGTTGAATCTATCAAACTCATCCGTTTCGTTAAGATTCGTCAGACTTGCTAATTCATTATAACGTTCAGGATTAGAAGCTTTGATTTTTTCACTTACTTCAATCAAATACTTCATACACCAAACCGCAAAATAACTTGTGTACCAGTTATTATTAACGTTGTTTTCGTATTCGTTTGGACCTGTAACACCTAGCATTACATATTGTTTTTTCGCTTCCGACCAGTTTACTCTTTGCGACCAGAAACGAGCGATGCCTAATAATACTTCAAAACCGTATTCAGCTAAATAAGCTTCATCACCCGTATAATTTACGTAATCATAAATAGCATAAGCAATGGCACCATTTCTATGAATTTCTTCAAAAGTAATTTCCCATTCATTATGGCATTCTTCACCATTCATCGTTACCATCGGATACAAAGCAGCACCATCTTTGAAACCCAGCTTCTGAGCATTCTCGATAGCTTTTCCTAATTGTTTCCAACGATATATCAATAAGTTACGAGCAACTTGTTGGTCGGCAGTAGCTAAGTAAAAAGGAATACAATACGCTTCGGTATCCCAATAGGTTGAGCCACCATATTTTTCTCCAGTAAAACCTTTTGGACCAATGTTCAAACGAGCGTCTTCACCAGTGTAAGTTTGGTTCATTTGAAAAATATTGAAACGGATACCTTGTTGAGCAGCTACATCGCCTTCTATAACAATATCATTAGTTTCCCATTTAGCAGCCCATTTTTCAGCTTGTTCTTCTAGCATTTTATCGAAACCTTTAGCTTCGATTCTTGCTAAATAAGCTTTTGCTTTAGGAAGCAAACTAGCCACTTCATGGTTTTCAGAAGAAAGATTACAAGCATATTTAACTAAAACAGTTGCTTCATTTGCTTTTACAGACAAAGCAACTTGGCTTGCAACGTATTTTTCTGCTTTTAGTGGGAAACTTGTAAATTCAACAGCTTTACCATTTTGGAAAATCTGAAATTTCTGACCAGTAATTACATGGAAACCTGTTTTCTTGGTAACCATTTCTACATAACCTTCAGCAAAAGCTGTTTCTTTATGTACTTCATCCCAGAATTTTTCATCGTAATTGGCATCCTTATTTTTAATGTCGCCATCAATAAAAGGAGTCAAAACGATTTTACCATCAAAATTAAGAGGAGTAATTGAATAAGAAATCGCTCCAGCCTCATCATCAACAATTGAATTGAAACGAATGGTATTAATTTGTACTTGTCTGCCAGAAGCCAAAGTAGCGATGAAAGAACGTTGTAAATAACCTTCTTTCATGTTCAACACACGTTTGAAATCGGATACTTCTGCTGTATGTAAATCAAGAATTTCTTCTTCTATTTCTACTTTAATGCCAATCCAATTGGCAGCATTCAACACTTTTGCAAAATACTCAGGATAGCCGTTTTTCCACCAACCTACACGAGTTTTGTCGGGGTAATATACACCTGCTACATAATTTCCTTGAAGTGTTTTTCCGGTGAAAGTCTCTTCAAAATTGCCTCTTTGTCCCATTCGACCATTACCTAGTGAACAAACAGATTCAGTAATTTCGTTGAACTCACGGTTGAATCCCTCTTCAATGATACACCATTCATCGTGTTTAAGATAATTTTTCATATTTCGTCGTACGCAGTTTTTGTTTATAAAAGAAAGATTCTCTTCTTTTTCATGAATCCCAATCAAAATCAACTGATTATCAACAGCTTAATATTTAATTAATAAAAATGGTTAATGGTAAATTAAAGAACTATTCTTGACTTTTTGATAAAGCCAGCATTATTATTTAGAAAAGTAATTAGAATAGTACAATTATAATCGCTATAATTTTTATTTACCTTGCAATTTAGGAGAGAAAAACAAAACATAATTTACTATGCTAAGCTGTCTTTTCTGGAAAGATTAAAAGTTTAATCTTTCCAAAGTCATTTCATCAAAAGTAGCAATCACAAAATCTGCTTCTGTTAAAACATCAGCAGAACCTACTCCTATCGCTTTCATTCCTCCTGCTTTTGCTGCTTGAACACCTGCTACGGCATCTTCAAAAACAACACACTCGCTTGGTAAAGCATTGGTTGCTTCTGCTCCCATCAAAAATACTTGTGGGTCAGGTTTTCCTTTTGTGATGTTATTTCCATCGATAATAGCATCGAAATAATCTAACATATTGATTCTTTCTAAAATCAATTTTGAGTTTTTACTTGCCGAACCCAAAGCGATTTTAATTCCCGCTTCACGAAGATCAGTTAAGAATTTAGCTACTCCTGGCAATACTTCATTGGGCGTCATTAACTTCACTAAATCTAAATACCAATCATTTTTACGAGTTGCCCATTCTACTTTTTCGGCTTCGGTTAAGCTAACATTTCCCCAGTTTAGAATCAATTCTAAAGATTCCATTCTTGAAATGCCTTTTAATTGTTCATTTTGATGTTCGGTAAAATCAAAACCTAATTCGTTCGCCAAGCGTCTCCAAGCTTGAAAATGATATACTGCTGTATCAACAATTACGCCATCTAAATCGAAAAGGCAAGCTTTAATCTTTGTCATGTGGATTTTTAGTTAGTGAATTGTGAATTAGTAAATTGTGAATTAGTGAGTTTCTAAATTATCCATTCACAACTAATTCACAATTCACACAATCACTCATTCACAATTAAACATTGTAAGGATATATTTTATTTTTGTAATTCTAGTACTGTAATAGACATTGCTGGGATTTTCAAACTTTTCAAATCTCCAACCGATGAATCTGTCATGATATTTTTTGCTGAAGTAAAATCTGACATTCTTTCGGCAAATCTTTGGGTATCAAGGTTTTTATCATCTTTACTTTGGCTCATAATTACCATCACTGTTTGGCTATCTGTATATCTAAAGTACACATAAATTCCGTCTTGTGGTAAAAATTGTGTTAATTTTCCTGTGGTGATGGCTTCGCTGGTTTTCCTGTAATTGGCTAATTTCTTCACAAAATCAAAAGCTTCGTTTTCTTTTTCAGTTCTACCTGAAGCTAAAAATTTGTTTATTTTATCGTCTGCCCAACCGCCTTCAAAATCTTTGCGTACTTCTGCATCTGATGGATTTTTGAAATTCTTCGTCAAGTTTTCAGTGCCATAATATAAATGCGGCACGCCACGAGTTGTCAATAAAAAGCCAACGCCTAATTTATATTTATTGAAATCTTCACCGATGACAGAGTAAAATCTGTCCATGTCATGATTATCCAAGAAAGTCATGTTCAAGTTCGCATCTTCATACAAAGCATCCATTGCTAAAGTTGAATACAAACGATTAAATCCTTTTCCCCAATCAAAACCTTGATTGAGTGCATCGTTAATTGCGTTGAAAAGTACAAAGTCATTCGCCGAAGGCAAAGTACTTTTAAAAGGTACATTCAAATTATTTTTGGCAAAATAAGCTTGCGAATAAGCACTTTGTACGGAGTTTTCTCCTGTGATAAACATTTTTGGATATTCTTCAGCCAAAGCAGCATTACAACGATTCATAAAATTCAAATCATTGTATTGATAAGTATCAATTCTCCAGCCATCAATACCAAAATTTTCAACTGTCCAAAGTGCATGTTGAATTAAAAAATTGGCAACAAATTCATTTTTATGATTCAAATCTGGCAAGAAAGGTACAAACCAACCATTCTGCTGTACTTTAAAATCTGCGGCAGAACCATGTAAAATATCAACAACGGGTTCGTCACGATAAGAAGTATTCGTATAAGTATCCCATTGATTCAACCAATTTTTCATCGGTAAATCTTTCAAAATCCAGTGATTAATCCCAACGTGATTATAAACCGCATCTTGAATAATTTTTAAACCTTTGGCATGAGCCGCTTCGATTAATTTCTTGTAAGCTTCATTGCCACCCAAACGTTTATCTACATTATAATGGTCTGTAAAACCATAACCATGATAAGCCGAACGCATTGCTTCTCCTTCATTGGTTTGTGGCTGGTTATTTTCAACCACAGGATTCAACCAAATCGTTGTTGCTCCTAATTCTTTTATATAATCCAAATGATTTTGTACTCCTAACAAATCTCCACCATGACGTAAAAAAGGATTTTTTCGGTCGGATTCTGGGTCAGCCATGTCAGCAAATTTATCGTTACTTGGATCTCCATTAGCAAAACGGTCTGGCAGAATTAAATAAATAAAATCTTTTGAATTGATTTCCTGATGTTTTTGGTCACGTACTTTTAGTTGAAATGGATAAGTAATTTTCACCATTTGGTCAACGACAGATTTCTTTCCTTTTTGAACTTTAATGTTTTTTGACAATTCAATTAACATTTGTCCAGCTTGTGTATTTGGGGCGATATTTAAATCAAGAAATAAGTAATTAGGATTTTCAACTTGATTAACTTTTTCTAACGTTACTCCTTGATAATTGATTTTTACATCACTACCAGCAATGTTCTTTCCGTAAACTAACAGTTGTAATTTAGGGTTTTTCATACCAACCCACCAATTACTTGGATTAATACGCTGAACACTTGGTGTTTGAGCGAACATACTTGTCAACAAGCAAGTGAAAATAATGAAGAGAATTGTTTTTTTCATGTGTTTTGAAATGGTTAATGGATATACAATGAAACTGAAGAAATACAGACAAAAAATGATTTTTTCATTCAGAATTCTTAGTTTAAAAGAGTATCGCTGATGCAATTTTTCAAATAATTTCAAGAATTTCCTAATAATAAAATCATAAATTATGAGCAATTTTATGCAAAGATAAAATAAAGCTAAAAGAAACGAATCTGTGCTAATCTGTCCTAATACCCAAATTTTATTCTAAAAATGTCTCAAAAATCAATCAAAGTCGCAACTTTATTAGGCTTCATTTTTGCCTTTTTGGGTGTAAATGCACAGACGAAAAATCCTGCATCAACAAGTGCAAAACAAAATGCTATTGCCAAAACCAAGAATTATAGTAAATTCAAAAATATAGTCCCGAAAACCAGCAAAAAAATAGTCCCGAAAAATATGACAAATAGCAAAAACGACAAATTAGTAATCTTACAAATGATGTTTCACCTTTGGGGAAACAAGAACGCTACCAACAAATTCAATGGTTCGGCTGCTGAAAATGGCGTTACTAAATTTTCTGATATTAATGATTTAGCCTTGAAAAAACTTAAGGATTTTGGTTATTCTCATTTGTACATGACAGGTTTGATTGAACATGCCACGATGGAAGATTTGACGGCTTATGGTATTCCAAAAGACCATCCTGATGTTGTAAAAGGTAGAAGTGGTTCGCCATTTGCCATTAAAGATTATTATGATGTAAATCCATTTTTTGCTGAAAAGCCTAAGAAAAGAATGGAAGAATTTTCGGCGATGGTTGATAGAATTCATCAGAATGATTTGAAATTAATCATGGATTTTGTACCAAATCACGTGGCAAGAGTATATCATTCTGACATGAAACCGAAAGGAGTAAAAGATTTTGCAGAAACCGATGATACTACAAAATCATTCGACCCACAAAATAATTTCTACTATTTACCAAATACGCAGTTTCAAATTCCAGCAGGAGTAAATTCTCCAGTAAAAGCAGATGCACCATACTTAGAAAGTCCAGCGAAAGTTTCAGGAAATGATGTTTTCTCTTCACATCCAACCATTGATGATTGGTTTGAAACTGTAAAACTCAATTATGGCGTTGACATCCAAAATGGACGACAAAAACATTTTGACCCAATTCCAAATACTTGGTTGAAAATGGTTGATATTTTGAAATACTGGGCAGCAAAAGGTACAGACGGTTTCCGTTGCGATATGGCAGAAATGGTTCCTTATGAATTCTGGCAATATGCGATTGTAGAAGTAAAGAAAAGCTATCCAGATATTATTTTCATTGCTGAAATTTATAATCCAAACGAATATCACAATTATATCAAAATCGGTGGTTTTGATTATTTATACGATAAAGTTGGTTTGTATGATGGACTTCGTCATTTAGTAGAAAATAAACATGATGTCAGTGTAGAAAGTATTACCCGTGTTTGGCAACATGAGTCTGGTGATATTTCAGAACACATGTTAAGATTTTTAGAAAATCATGATGAAGTACGAATCAATACACCAGCTTTCTCTAAAGGGTATCCAATGGCTGCTGTGCCAGCAATGGTTGTAACGGCTACGCTTCATACAGGACCAATTATGATTTACTTTGGGCAAGAATTAGGGGAATCTGCCAAAGAACCAGAAGGCTTTAATACTGCCGACGACCGTACTACAATGTTCGATTTCTGGGGAGTAAAATCGCATCAAGCTTGGATGAATAATGGCAAATTTGATGGAAAACTTTTGACAGAAGAACAAAAGAATTTAAGAAAATTCTATGGCGATTTAATCAAGTTTGTGAATACTTCAGAAGCTGTAAAAACAGGTTCTTTCTTTGATTTACAATATATTCAGCAAGGTAATTACGATCGCAAAAAAGTGTATAGCTATCTCCGCTATTCTGGCAAGCAAAAACTTTTATTCGTTTGTAATTTTGACCATTTCCAAAGTAAAACATTTGATTTAGTAATTCCAGAAGGTGCTTGGACTTCGATGGGTCTAAATCCAAGTAAAGAATCAACATTCAAAGGAAAATTCAATCAGAAAGAACAGTTCAATCAAAATGCTAATCAAACAATTCCTGTAACAATTCAACCAAACTCAGCACTAATTTATGAAATTTCTCAGAAAAAATAGAATATATTTTCAGTATTTTATTAATTTGAAGGATTAAAATTACATCATTAACCATTTTATGACAAAAGAAAACAAACCCCGCCTTAGCCTTGGTCAAATCATTAACATGAGCATTGGCTTTATGGGTATTCAATTTGGTTTTGCACTGCAAAATGCCAATACAAGCCGTATTTTTTCAACTTTAGGAGCTAATCCTGATGAAATCCCTATCCTTTGGGTAGCTGCTCCGCTTACAGGATTATTAGTTCAGCCAATTATCGGCTACATGAGTGACCGCACTTGGCACCCGAAATGGGGACGTAGAAGACCATTCTTTTTTGCAGGAGCAATTTTAGCAACTATTGCATTGATTGCCATGCCACAGTCATCAGTACTTTGGATGGCTGGTGCTATACTTTGGATGATGGACGCTTCTATCAATGTTTCAATGGAACCCTTTAGAGCTTTTGTGGGCGATATGCTTCCAAAAGAGCAAAGAACTACTGGCTTTTCAGTACAGACCTTTTTTATTGGTGTTGGTGCAATGATTGCCTCTGGACTTCCCTCTATTTTAGATTACTTTGGCGTACAAAACACCGCTCCAGAAGGAATCGTGCCAGATACTGTTAGATGGTCGTTTTATATTGGTGCTTTTGCTTATTTTGCTTGTATTCTTTGGACAATTCTAAAAACAAAAGAATATCCACCTGAAAACATGGAAGAATTTCAAAAAGAAAAAGATGAAATGAATTTCATGCACGGAGTAAAAGAAACGATAAATGGTTTGTTCAAAATGCCAAAAGTAATGAAACAATTGGCTGTCGTTCAGTTCTTTTCGTGGTTTGCCCTGTTCTGTATGTGGATTTTTACTACCAATGCTGTAACAAAAAATATTTTTGGAACAAGCGATACCAGTTCGGAAATCTATAATCAAGGTGCTAACTTTGTCGGGATTTGTTTCTTGGTTTATAATGGTGTTTCAATGTTTTTTGCACTGTTTTTACCAAGTTTAGCAAAAGTATTTGGTAGAAAAGTAACTCATTTAATTTGCTTAACTGCCGGAGGATTAGGACTTATCTCCATCATGTTTGTTACTTCCAAATACGCTTTATTGCCATCTTTTGTAGGAATCGGCTTGGCTTGGGCAAGTATTTTGGCGATGCCTTATGCCATGCTTTCAGGGAGTTTACCTGCCAATAAAATGGGATATTATATGGGAGTTTTCAATTTTTTTATTGTAATTCCACAAGTAATTGCCAGTTTGGGTTTACCAAAATTCATGAAACTTGTACAATTAGAACCAATACATATCGTTACTTTAGGAGGAGTATTAATGATTTTGGGGGGCTTGTTCACCCTTCGAGTTGACGATAACGATTAAATAATACATGAGAAAAATTAATTTTAGTAGCTTAAATCAAAACCTTGCAAGCTTCATAAAACCTTGCAAGGTTTTTGTGTTTTCATCAGTATTGGTACTGGGAAGTAGTTTTCAACAACCACTATCAGATGAAGAAATTTATCAAAAGAAAATTCAGCAAGCACAAGGTAGCAATATGCACGAGTACACACTCAATATTGCGAAAGGTTTCCTAAACAGACCTTATAAAGCCTACACCTTAGAAAGTAAAGATGAGGAGAAATTAGTGGTAAACCTCAAGGAATTTGACTGCTCAACTTTTGTGGAAAGCTGTGTGGCAATGGGTTTGACTTATCGA
This sequence comes from Arcicella gelida, assembly GCF_034931025.1. Taxonomy (NCBI): domain Bacteria; kingdom Pseudomonadati; phylum Bacteroidota; class Cytophagia; order Cytophagales; family Flectobacillaceae; genus Arcicella; species Arcicella gelida. The sequence continues at coordinate 249,584 of NZ_JAYGIL010000002.1, forward strand.
AAAAAGGATATTTCTTTTGATAATTTTCAATATTATTTGAAGCGACTGCGCTATTACAATAAAGGACAAATTAAAGGCTATGAGTCTAGGATTCATTACTTTTCTGATTGGATTTATACGCATAACCAAGACGGACTATTAGAAGATATTACGCATAGTTTGGGAGGAATTCCATTGAAGAAAGATATTAATTTCATCAGTGCAAACTGGGATAAAAATCCTAATGCAAGCAATATTGAACTTCAAGAAAAAATTAGGAAAGTAGAAAATAAAATCAGTAACCAAGATTTTTATTATATCCCTAAAGCAAAAATCAGAAGTATTGAAGACAAACTCTTGAATGGCGATATTATTGGTATTACTACAAATATTGATGGTTTGGACATTACTCACGAAGGTTTTGCCATTAGGTTACAAGACAGACGAGTATATTTATTACATGCTTCCTCTGAGTTTAAAAGAGTAATGGTAAGTGATAAACCACTAGCAGAATATATGGCTCCGAAAAAAACACAAACTGGAATCATGGTTGCTAGGTTCAAAATTGAATAACTAACCAATCTGCCAGTTTCAATATTACTTCCTAAAAATCAAATTCTTATTTTTTAAGAATTTCTTAAATGAATCAGTTCCAATATTTTCCGCCTTGATTTCAAGGGAAGTATTGGAACTTTTTTGATTCCCGTAAAATCTATTTTCCAAGTAAGCATCATTGATAGTAACCGTTTTACTTTTCAATTTATGAGCAATTTTCATTGTCTCGCTATCTTTTCCTGCAAAAACTGAACAAGTGAACGGACTGATAGAATCATTGGCTAAATCCAAGGCTTGTGCTTCATTTAAGAAAGACTTTACTGGCAAAATTGGGCCATAAGTCTTTTCTTTCATGATTTTCATTTGGTGATTCACATTGGTTAAAATCGTTGGGCGACAATAATATCCTCCTTTTTGTACAAGACATTTGGCTGCTCCCGCTACAACCACTGCCCCTTTTTTAACTGCATCAGCCAATTGTTCATTAATCAAAGTAGCTTGTTTTTCAGAAATGAGTGGTCCGATTTCTCCATGATTAATATTCGGATACGCCAATGTTAATAAATTACTTTTACCAACTAATCTTGATAAAAACTGAGAATGGATATTACGATGTACATAAACCCTTTCGATGGCATCAGCCGACTGACCTGCATTAAAAACACCAGCCCACAAAATCGCTGAAGAGGCGTGTTCTATATCAGCCGTTTCAGTGACAATAGCCGCTCCTTTTCCTGCAAATGATAGTGTTGATGGAATAAAATGCTTTGCACTTGACTCATATACTTTTCTTGCATTCACTTCTGAACCAGTATAGCAAATAGAATCAGTAATGGCACAAAGTATTTCCCCAGTCTCTTTCCCACCTTCCACAAAATCAATAAGATTATTAAAATGTAAAATCTCGTTAATCGTTTTTTCAATTACTTTAATAAATCTTGGTGTTTTTTCGGAAGGCTTTACCATCACGGCATTACCAGCCAATAAAGCAGGAATAACTTGTATGAAAACATTCTGTAAAGGAAATTGCCAAGTACCAATGATACCAACAAGTTCAAAAGGCTCTGAAAATTCTTCAATATGATAAGTATTATTATGAAAAATTGTCTGTACTCCTGGTTTGAAATAAGTATGTGCTAAATCACAAAACTGATCAATGGCAGCCATTACTAAATTGATTTCCGATTCGGTTTCAATTTTTCTGCCTGTATCAATTGTTAATGCTTCTGTAATTTCTTCAAGGTGTCTTTCTAATGCCTTTTTCCAACGCTGAATTGTTTTTATTCTTTGCTCAATACCAATTACTTGCCAGTTTTTCTGAGCCTGACGCATTGCATTGGCCTTTATTTGGAGTGTTTCAAAAGAGAGTGGAGAGATTTCATAATCATATATACCTGTTCTTGGATTTCTTACTTTCATTTAATTATAAGGCTTAAAATTCATGCAACACAATTTACAAAATTGCATTTTTCAAATATACTGTTTTAATTAGTTTTTAGTTTTTTATCAATCGCTTTTTATTTAAGTTAAGCCAAAAGATTATGCCAAAAAGCTAAAAATAATAAATTACCATAGATTAACATTAAGAAATTCATAGAATTACTTAATTATTCCCAATTTTAATCTATATTTAAAGCCAAATTTCAAAAATCACTTACACACGCTTAAAACTCAATTTTACCTTCCTTCCACTATTTTATGAATACTGTTAAAGATTTCGACAAAAAAGAAGCCATCTTTCAAGCAACCCTAGAACTTATTTCTAAGCATGGATTCCACAGCTCGCCCATGTCTGAAGTAGCTAAAAAAGCAAATGTAGCAGCAGGCACTATTTATCACTACTTTAAAAGTAAAGATGAACTCATTTGTGCATTGTACGTTTATAAACGTGAAAAATCTATTCAGAATATTTTTCGTAACGACGACCCCACCAAACCTTTCAAAGACCGTTTTCGTAGTTTTTATCTTCAAATGATTAATTACTACTTTACTAATCCAAAAGAGTTTTATTTCTTAGAACAGTTCATGAATTCGCCGTACATTGGCATGCTCAAAAAAGAGGATATTACTCGACTTGAACAACCCATTTATGATTTTCTCAGAAAAGCAGTTTTCACACAAGTAGTAAGAGATATTCCTCCTAAAATACTAATTGCGATGGTTACTGGAAGTGCAAGTTCATTGATTAAGCTTCGTTTGTCAGGAGAGTTTCTAATGACTTCATCAGACCTAGAAATGGCTTTTTTTACCTGTTGGGATGGCATTAAAAAACCTTAACTTTACTTTTTATTTTTATTGAAAATCTTGAAAGCAATATACAAAGCACCCAATAGTAATATTAGAAACAATAATGAGAATAGTTTCTCGGCACCTTCGGGCAATTTTGATTGTAAAAAAACCATATCGTTGTTGAGTAATTTTAAATAAAAGAAAAAATCTAATGCGTAATTTACAAATTAACTCATCAAACGCTATTCCTCAAAAAATTTTACACTATATTTAAAATTTTGAAAGAAAACGCTTTGAGAAGCATATCTAAAATTTATGCAAGAACTTATTAAAATTGGAGTTATCAATATTTCAGACAGAGCTAGTGCTGGAATTTATGAAGACATTCCGGGAAAAGCTGTCGTTGAAACGCTAAAGGATTACTTAGTCTCTACTTTTGAAACTGTTTATAAAGTAATTCCTGATGAACAAGATTTAATTTCAGCGACCTTAATTGAAATGGCTGATATTGAAAACTGTTGTTTAATTGTAACAACTGGTGGAACTGGCCCAAGCAAAAGAGACGTAACCCCAGAAGCTACAGAAGCCGTTTGCGATAAAATGATGCCCGGTTTCGGTGAATTAATGAGGGCAGAAAGCTTAAAATATGTTCCAACTGCTATTTTATCCAGACAAACTGCTGGGCTCAGAGGGAAATCTTTAATTATCAATTTACCCGGAAAACCAAAGGCGATTCGTCAATGTTTAGACGCTGTTTTCCCAGCTGTTCCATACTGTATTGATTTACTTGAAGGGCCATATCTCATTTGTAATCAAGAGATTATGAAAGAGTTTAGACCTAAACAATAAATTAAAAATCCACAAAACTTATTTGTGGATTTTTAATTTACTTCAATTGATTAAGCTCTAAACTCAATTCTTCTATAAGTGATTTAGCCCTTTCTAAGGATATTCTTGGTTCTGGTAATTCTTTACTCATAAAAGCAGATACTTCCCAAATTTCAGCAATTGATTTCAAAGAGATTTCAAAACTTGGAATCGAAGAATCATCAGAACTGAGCAACAAAGTGCCTTTTACTTTAATCTGATTATAAACTCTTCTGTAAATAACACCCTGTTGGGGAGTGATTAAAATGTAAAATTTTCCATCCAGAATATTCGTCCAATGGTCAATGGCATTGCCAATTACAATTGAATTTTGTAAAGGGAAATCGCTTCCCATTTCAAAAGCTCTACTCTTTTCCGAATTCACAAAAGGCATGGAAAAAGTAGCCAGCGTTTTGATGTATTCAGTTTTGGTATAATTCGCTAGATAATCTTTAATCTGTGTTCTTTTTACGTAAGGAATTCTGATTTCAAAACTTTTGTGAGGAATTTCATTCAGCGATTTATTATTGTTATTATGCTGATTTTCAGAAAATGACGAAAAGTTTTGCTCAGGAATTGTATAATTTACTCGATTATGAACAAATTGATTTTCGTTTCTAATCGGCTGCTCTTCCTCCTCTTTTTGAAAATACTCATCAATAATTTTAGCAATTGGCAATGGCTCTTCTTTCTTCTGAAAAGTACTTACAGCATCATTCACAGGCACTTTTACTTGCTCCATGATACCCGTAGTACTTTGCCCTAAACTAATGCCGGGCGTTTCACGAATTTTTCTAATATCAGTCTTAATCAATGAATCGACAGAAGTACCAAATACTTGTGCTATGGTTTTGAGGTTTTCTAAATTCGGATTGGCTCTTGCTTCTTCATAAGCCCCTAACAACGAGCGCTTAATGCCAATTCTTCGAGAGAATTGTTCTTGAGTAAGTCCATTTAATCGACGAAGATACTTTATATTATTGCTAACGATAGACATGGTTTGACGGTTAAATCTGTAGCGCTTGTCTTAATTAACATTCTGCAAGGCAATAACAGTTTTAGAAATATTTTTTCTGTGATTCAAAATAATCAAGCAAATCTTGATGAAATCCATTTAAAATTTCGAACAAAAGATTTCGTAAAATAACGATAATTTAGATAAAATGCCAATTATGGATAGAGAATATAAAATCTCATTCTGGCACGCTAAATAACTTTTGTATCCTGAACTGTTAGACTCTAATTTTTCAATGCGTCTTTCTCTAATTTTTCTGCCAATTTAACGGCTTCATAAGCATTTACAATTCCTCCACTTGAAGAAAGCTTTCCAAACTCAACTAATTCTGAAGAACCCGGACGAGCAACTTTCAATTGTGCTAATTTGATGGAAGATTCTAAAATAATTTGTTTGATTTGCTTATAAGTAAAAGTTGGATAAAATGAAATCAATAAAGCTGCCAAACCCGAAACAACAGGTGCAGCCATACTTGTGCCACTCAAATCTTCATATTTTGAACCCACAACAGTCGATTGAATATCTACTCCTGGGGCAAAAACATCCACAGTTTTTTGTCCATAATTAGAAAATTCAGCCACTGTATTGGTCGATTGCATCCATGAGGTTGCTCCTACTTCAATCCAATTATCAGCTTCACTTCCATCCAAAAGATGTTTTGTTGGATAATTTTCTTTCGTATCAATATCTTGATTTTCATTTCCTGCCGCATGAATCAACAAAACGCCTTTCGATTGTGCAAATTTAACGGCTTCATCAACCGCTGATTTTTGAGGAGAAACAGTTTTTCCAAAACTCATATTAATTACTTTTGCTCCATTTTCAACCGCATACAAAATCGCATTTACTACATCTTTATCACGTTCGTCTCCATCGGGCAAAGCTCTAATCACCATAATCTGAACATTGTCAGCCACGCCAGCAATGCCAAAATCATTGTTACGATTTGCTGCAACAATTCCAGCAACATGAGTTCCGTGACGAGCATCAGGACCTTTCACTTCATTGTTTCCATAATTTCTGTCTTGGATATTATTTACATCATCACCAACGATTCCTCTGGGATTATAAGTAAGATTTACACCATAATTCAGTTGAGTGTCATAATATTCGTATGCTTCTTGAAGCTTGGTTTCATCTTGTCCTAAATCCAAAATCAATTCAAATACTCTTTTAGCTTTCTTTAGTTCCTCACTATCCTTACTCGTGATTTTAGCCAAATCAGCTTTTGTAATTTCTTTTACAGACAAATGTTGCGTTAATAGAAGCTTCGAATTGATGAATTTATGATATAAGTTAATCACAAAAACACCTTGCTCATTTACATCTTTTAACTTGCTATCATATTCTTGTTTATATTTTTTGTATAAATCGTACTCTTTTTTATCCTCAGCAGCAAGAGCTGTCGTTTCATTAAAGTGTTCATATTTTTTTTGAAGACGAGCAAATTCTCTGGTAATTTCTAAGCTTTCCTTAGCGATATCTTCTCCATTTTTTCCACCTAAAAAATCCCATCCATGAATATCATCAATGTAGCCATTTTTATCATCATCAATGCCATTATTAGGAATCTCCTTTGTGTTTACCCAAATTTTATTGGTTAAATCTTCGTGAAGAATATCAACACCTGAATCAATAATTGCGACAATAACGGGCTTTGATTTTTTATTTTTTAAAATATTACGATAGGCTTTTTCAGTACTAATTCCCCTTACTTTATCGTCTGAAAAATCTAAATTAAACCAATTAGAAGGAGCGTGTTCGAGTGAAGGTTCAAGATATTGGGCATTGGAAGTATTGAAAAGGAAAAGCAGCCAAATCAAACTGAGTTTTGGTAAAATATTCATGGCGGTTATAAAAAATTAAGGATTATATGCTGTTGATGAATGAATTATCTGTAAATCTAAGAAAAAGCAAATTCAGATAAAAATGGCTATTTGTAAAGAAAAAGCTAAAACCTAAATTGAATTTTGTTTTTTCATCAAAAACACTTGCACAATTTAACATTTTAGACATAATTTCTTTTACTTAGTCACCTCTTCATGTGATTTAAAATTAAAGATTCTTCAACAAGCGTTGACTATTTGACTGACGAATCAATTAATCAACTGATTTACAATATAATCTGCTGTGGTTAGTATTTTCAAATATTAAGTAACGTGTAAAAATGCAATATACAATAAGTACTACAATCTGTTTATGTATATTCCAAGAATATTTTTTTACATTTTAAGCATTTTTTTTATTTACGGCATTTCATCATCAAAAATGAACCTGTGATACAATGGAATAGTTTACAGATATGATGTACATACATTAAATTTGAGTATCTCCATAAATTCAGAAATGATGAACAAAATCCTTTACGAAAAGAATAATTTTTACCCTTGGCTCATTTGTTTTTCTGGATTATTGATTCTAGTTGTCATCAACGGACTTACTACAACTTCTCTTTCTGTTTTCGATAAAGTTTTTATCAATGAATTTCATTGGAAACGTGATGAATTAAAACTTAGAGAATCTATCACCAACAGCGTTACGCTTTTTTTTATTTTAGTTTCGGGTATTATCATCGACAAAATCAGAGTAAAAAAAATGATGCTCTTCGGTAGTTTTGTTTTAGCCGTCGCTTTGTTTTCATACAGTTTTGTCACCAACAAGTATCAAGCCTATTTTATTCATTTTCTGTTGGGTCTATCCATGATAACGGCTGGTTCTGTTTCTTGTATTATTTTAGTTTCTTCATGGTTTAAAGAGAAAAAGGGCTTGGCTTTAGGTATCGTTTTGATTGGAACAAGCTTAGGAAGTGCCATCTTCTCTCCTTTCAACCATTACTTATTATGTGAATTCGGCTGGCGACAATCGTTTATGATTTTAGCAGCTTTTCCAGCTTTAATTTTGGTTTATATTTACTTTGTGGTAGAAAATTCACCAAGTGATATTTCCGTCAAAGCACTCGGCAACGAAAACACAACAAGTAATTTACTCATAGAAGGAATGACTTACCAAGAAGCTACCCGAACACATCTTTTTTGGTTAATTTGTCTTTGCGGCTTCATTACTTTTTACTGTTTGGTTGGCACAATTGCCAATGTATTTTTGCATTTAGTCGGACTAGGGTTTACCGAAACTCGTGCAAGTTTTTACCTCAGTTTATACTTTATCATGGCTGGTTTAGCCAAATTATTTATTTCTATTTTTTCAGATTACATTAATCCTTACTTAGTATTTTCGATTTGTTGTATCATGATGATGATGGGCTGTTTTGGTCTTTCTATGATGAATACTCAATTCATATTTCCTTCAATTGCCCTCATGGCTATAAGTTGGGGAGGAATATACTCTTTGTACAATCTGATAGCTATCAAAACCTTTGGCTTAGCTGCTGCTGGAAAAATTAACGGAACAATTAATATGTTTGAAGGCGGCGGTTCATTATTAGGACCAGTCATGACAGGACTCGTTTTTAGTATCAATCATTCATACCAATTAGCATTTACCATCAATGCAGGATTGATGTTTATTGTATTAATTCTTTCTTTGAGATTCAAGGCATTTATGCTAAAACTTCAGAAACCAATCTCCCCTCAATAAATACATGAAATATAATTTTGACGAAATCATCAATAGAAAAAACACCGATTCTCAGAAATGGGATATGTTCAATGACCCTGAGAATGTCATTCCTATGCCTGTGGCTGATATGGATTTTAGATGTCCTGAACCTATTTTAGAAGTACTTAATAACATTACAGAACACGGAGTATTTGGTTACTCTATTGTTCCTGAAAAGTTGAAAGACCTTTTTCAAGACCGTCTAAAAAATCTTTATAACTGGGAAACTGAAAAAGAATGGCAAGTATGGATTCCCGGTTTAGTTCCTGCTATTTATGCTACTTGTAAAGCCATCGGCGAAGCTGGTGATGCTGTTATTACTGCTATTCCTGTATATCATCCTTTTCATTTAGCTCCAGCTTATGTCGATAAAAATTTGCAGACGTTCCCGATGATTGAAGCTGATGGACGATGGACTTTCGATTTTGAAGCTTTGGAAGCGACAATTACTACTGAAACAAAATTGTTTATGCTGTGTAATCCGCATAATCCGGGCGGAACAGTTTTCACCAAGGAAGAACTAGAAAAATTGGTTGACATCTGTGAAAAACACGACATTGTGATTTGCTCTGATGAAATTCACGCTGATTTAATTTTAGATATTCAGAAAAAACATATTCCCACCGCAAGTTTAAGTAAAAAAGCAGCCGACAGAACCATTACTTTGATGGCTCCTTCTAAAACTTTTAACATTGCGGGCTTGGGTTGCTCAGTTGCGATTATTCCTAACCCTGAACTTCGTAAGAAATTTGAAAAAGCCAAACATGGATTTTTCCCGCCACTTACTCGTTACTCACAAGAAGCCGCATTTGTGGCTTATCGTGATTGTGAAGATTGGCGTTTGGCTTTGGTTGATTACCTCAAAGAAAATCATGATTATTTGTACGAAGCCTTGAATGGCTATAAAGGGTTAAAACTTCTTCCTTTAGAAGCCACTTATTTGGCTTGGATTGATGCCAGAGACACAGGTATCGAAAATATCCAAGAGAAATTCCTTGAAGCGGGTGTAAGAATAATGGATGGAAAGATTTTCAAAGGCGAAGGTTTTTTCAGATTAAACTTCGCTTGTCCGAAAGCCACACTCGTTGAAGCCGTTGAAAGAATTAAAAAATCATTGGCTGAATAAATCAAAAATCCCTCCATTTCTCACTAGACTGGAGGGATTTTTTTACTTTTAAAGCTCCTTTAAAAATATCAGGATAAAAATTCGGTATAATTTTAATAATTTCCGCTTTGGAAAATAAACTATTTACATTGAAAATATCATGGAAGAAAATAAAGCTTTACGCTCGCAAAACTGGTTTGGGAAAACAGGAAAAGATGGATTCATTTATCGTGCTTGGATGAAAAACCAAGGTATTCCTCACGACCAATTTGATGGTCGCCCAGTAATCGGGATTTGTAATACTTGGTCGGAACTTACTCCTTGTAATGCTCATTTCCGTGATTTGGCAGAAGCCGTAAAGATTGGCGTTTATGAGGCGGGAGGTTTTCCTGTTGAATTTCCAGTAATGTCTTTGGGCGAAACTTTGATTAAACCTACTGCCATGTTGTACAGAAATTTGGCAAGTATGGATGTGGAAGAATCTATCCGTGCCAATCCTGTTGATGGCGTAGTATTACTTTGTGGTTGCGATAAAACGACTCCTTCTTTGGTTATGGGAGCTTGTAGCGTAGATATTCCAACGTTAGTAATTTCGGGTGGACCAATGTTGAAAGGACATTTCAAAGGAAAAGATATTGGTACTTCTGACGTTTGGCGTTTTGCTGAGGCTTATAAATTGGGACAAATATCACAGTCGGAATTTGTGGAAGCTGAGGCTTGCATGGCTCGTACACAAGGACATTGTGCCGTTATGGGAACAGCTTCTACAATGGCAACAATGGTTGAGGCACTGGGTTTATCACTTCCAAATAATGCTTCGATTCCTGCGGCTGATGCTCGTAGAAAAGTAATTTCTCAGTTTTCGGGCAGACGCATCGTAGAAATGGTAAAGGAAAATTTAACACTTTCAAAAATTCTTACTCGTGAAGCCTTTGAAAATGCCATTATGGTCAATGCTGCGATTGGCGGTTCAACCAATTTTGTAATTCACTTATTGGCAATTGCGGGTAGAATTGGGGTTGATTTAAACATTGAAGACTTTGATAAATTCTCTCAACATATTCCATTATTGGCAAATCTTCAACCTTCGGGTGAACACTTTATGGAAGATTTGTATTACTCTGGTGGCTTACCAGCGGTGATTAAAGAAATGCGTGAAGTACTTCATAACGATGCTTTGACAGTAAACGGAAAAACTATTGGTGAAAACTGTGCCGATGCAGAAGTATATAATAGAAATATTGTGGCGACGATGGAAAATCCATTCAAACCCAATTCTGGCATTGCGGTAGTAAAAGGAAATCTTTCTCCGAATGGAGCTGTGTTGAAACCTTCGGCAGCTACGCCTGAATTAATGGTTCATCGTGGTAAAGCAGTAGTTTTTGAAACGATAGAAGATTATCACGCAAGAATTGAAGACCCTGCTTTAGACATTGACGAAAATTCAGTGATGGTGTTGAAAAATGTTGGACCAAAAGGCTATCCCGGCATGGCAGAAGTAGGCAATATGGGAATTCCTAAAAAGCTTTTAGAAAAAGGCGTTCATGATTTAGTAAGAATTTCTGATGGTAGAATGTCAGGTACTGGTTTTGGAACGGTTGTATTGCACGTTTCGCCAGAAGCTGCGGCTGGTGGAAACTTAGCCTTAGTTCAAAATGGTGATTATATCAGTTTGGATGTGCCGAACAGAACGTTAAATTTAGAAGTATCAGATGAAGAATTGGCTGAAAGACGTAAAAATTGGGAAGCCATTGATATGAATATTACTCGTGGTTATGTAAATCTTTACATCAATCACGTTGAACAAGCTCACTTGGGTGCTGATATGGATTTCTTGAAAGGAAAATCAGGAAGTACCGTTACCAGAGATTCTCATTAATACTACAATGATACTCACGAGTATTAAAATGATGTTCGTGAGTACTAAAACGATACTCATAAGTATCAAAACAAGATTAAAGAGTATCAAAACGATGCTCTTTAGTCTCAAAATAAGACTCAAGAGTATTAAAATGATACTCTTAAGTATCAAAACAAGACTCAAGAGTATTAAAAAGATACTCACAAGTACCAAAACGATGCTCAAGAGTATTAAAATGATACTCTGTGTCAGTAAACAGATTTTGTAGCGGCAAACCCTTGCGGTTGCCGCACTCAACACGGCAACCGCAAGGGTTTGCCACTACAAAAAATACGGTTTTAAGAAATTGTACCAAATTGTTCCTTTCATAAAGTACTAATTCAAAATTTATAATTCATATCTCTCAAAAATCCTTTGGGGAATTTTCTTATCTTCGATTTCATTCATAAATCTTCAACAACAACATGAAAAAACATTTATTATTACTCTCGCTTTGTTTTTGGGCGAGTTTCAATTTGTCCGCTCAAAATCCAGTAAAACGTGCTTTAAAACCTTCGGATGTTTATCGCTTAAAAACTGTAACAGATGCTAAAATTTCGCCTGAAGGTAATTGGGTAAGTTACACACTTTCAACAATCGACTCAGCCAAAAACAAAAGAAACGCCGACGTTTACATGGTTTCTTGGGATGGTAAAGAAACCGTTCAATTAACGCATACGCCAGATGGTGAATCGCAAGCTCGTTGGAGTCCAGACGGGAAATACCTATCATTCGTTTCTTCAAGAAATGGTTTAACCAGTAGTCAAATCTGGCTAATGGACAGAAGAGGTGGCGAAGCCAAACAATTAACAGACCTAAAAAAAGGTGATTTAGAAGAATACGCTTGGTCGCCAGATGGGAAAAAAATTGCTTTAGTCATTAAAGTTTCGGCAGATACTTCTAAATCAAAAGCACCCAAACCAATTGTTATTGACCGTTTTCAGTTTAAAAAAGATGTTGAAGGCTATATCACCAGAAGCTCGACACATTTGTATTTATTTGACATTGAAACCAAAAAAATTGATACTTTAACCAAAGGAAATTTTGAGGAAGAATCACCAGTTTGGTCACCAGATGGTTCACAAATTGCCTTTTTGAGTAATCATTCTGAAGACCCAGACAAAAATTCAAATTCAGATATTTTTGTAATGGATGCCAAAGCTAATGCTCCAGTAAAGCAATTAACAACTTGGACGGGAAGAGATTACTCCCCCGTTTGGAGTCCAGATGGCAAACAAATTGCTTACTTGAGAACCACTTCTTCGGAAGCCTATATCATGTACGACCAATCTATTTTATGCACCATTTCAAAAGATGGAGGCGAACCAAAACTATTGACGAAAGCGTTAGACAGACCTGTTTCTTCGCACAAATGGACAAAAGACGGTACGGCATTAATCGCTTTGGTAGCTGACGACCGTACAAGATATATCGCTCAGTTCAGTGCAACAGACGGGAAAATTAGCAAACTCCTTGATGGAGAAAGAAGTTTTACAACTTTAGAAAGACATCCTTCTGGCACTTTTCTAACAACGATGAGTAATCCTCAAACTCCTGCTGAATTGTATGTTTTTGAAAACAATGCCATTAGAAGATTGACTAAACATCATGATGCGTTCCTTGCTCCTTTGGCATTAGCAAGTGTTGAAGGTTTTACCTCAAAAAGTAAAGATGGAACTTTGGTTTCAAACCTTTTGTATCGCCCAGCGAATGCTTCAAAAACAGAAAAATTGCCAACGATTTTCTTTATTCATGGCGGTCCAGTGGCACAAGATGAATTCAGTTTTGATTTGAGTCGCCAAATGCTGGCTGCCGCTGGTTATAATGTAGTAGCGGTAAATTATCGTGGTTCAAACGGTAGAGGTTTAGCGTATTGCAAAGTAATTTCAGGTGATTGGGGTAATAAAGAAGTAATGGATATTTTGGGAGCAACCGATTATGTTGTAAACAATGGCATCGCTGACCCAGAAAAATTAGGTATTGGTGGCTGGAGTTATGGCGGAATCTTGACAGATTATACCATTGCAACAGATACTCGTTTTAAGGTAGCATCAAGTGGTGCAGGTGTAGCAATGATTTCATCAATGTACGGTGCAGACCAGTATATTTTACAATATGAACATGAATTAGGTGCTCCGTGGAAGAATTTTGATAAATATATCGCACTTTCGTATCCATTCTTGAAAGTAGAAAAAATCAAAACACCAACGCAATTTATGGTAGGTGAAAGTGATTTTAACGTACCAGCCATCGGAAGTGAACAAATGTATCAAGCTTTCAAATCAGTAGGAATTCCAACCGAATTGATTATTTATCCAGGTCAATTTCACGGTATTACAAACCCAAGTTTCCAAATCGACCGCTTTGAGCGTTATTTGAAATGGTTTGGGAAGTATTTGAAAAAATAATTAACAAAACAAATAAGCCATCATCTGGGAATGTCTGTATTATTTTATACTTTCATTCTCAGATTTTTTTATGTTCATTTTTTCAAATACACATCAAAATAAACCTAAACGATAAAATACTTCATGAACAAAATATTTTATCAATCCGTCTTTTTATTACTGTTTATCTCTTTCGCATCATTAAGCCAAGTGGCGATTAAAGGCAAAGTAATTGACGAAGAGAACAATAAACCATTACCTTTTTCTACGGTTTTTGTGGTAGGCTCATCTATTGGAACAATTGCTAATGAAAATGGAGAATTCTCGCTAAACGTACCTTTTGGCACTATACAAATCGGAGCTTCATTTATTGGTTATAGTACGATTAGCTCCGTTTTTGAGAGTAAACAATTAATTGCCAAAACACTTACTTTCAAACTGATGCCAGTCAGTAAAGAATTGCTCGAAGTAAAAATTGAAGGCAAAGTAAGCAGACAGTGGCTCAGAGATTATAGAGTTTTTAAAAGAGAATTTCTGGGAGAAAGTGAAAAAGATGAAGATTATGAAATTGAAAATAGAAATAAGATTCGGTTGTTTTGGGAAGAAAATACACTCTTTGCCAGTTGTGAAGAACCGCTACTTATCATCAATCGTAAACTTGGGTATAAGGTATTTAGTACATTGAAAGAATTTCAATACAAAACCAACGGAGATGTTTCATATCTGGGCATTACTCGTTTCGAAGTCTTGAAAGCACCCACTGAAGCTGAGCAAAATACTTGGATTAAAAACCGTAAAGAAGCTTATAGGGGCTCACCTAATCATTTTTTCAAGTCATTGATTAGACATCAACTAAAAGAAAATAAGTTTTTAGTCATTAAAGATACTTTGGTTAATTACAACATAAACGATTTTTATCAAAAATTGGCAAACAAAGCTTTTCAGATAAATGTAGATAACATGGTTGAACCAGATTCTGTCAATCATCAGTATTTTCTCAGACTCAATACTCCTATCGAAATTGTATATGAAGGAAAAAATAACCAACAAGCCAATCATCGTTATCGCTATTTACGCTTTGAACATACCAACATAGATATTTCCAACAAGAATGAAGTAAAATACTTAACTTCACAAGGAGAATTGTATCCTCCACAATCCTTAAAATTTTCGGGAAGTATGGGTAATTATCGTATCGGAACGGCTTTGCCTTCAGATTATGAACCTGAGTAAAACATTAAATCAGTCCGAAACAAAACATAAGAAGATGATTGAACAACGTTTCCAAAACCAAGTAGCGATTGTTACTGGTGCGGGTATTGGCATTGGTTTCGAAATTGCAAAGCAACTAGCAGAGCAAGGTGCAAAAGTAATGCTGAACGATATTGATGAGGATTTGGCAGAATCTTCGGCAAAAATAATTCGAGAAAATGGAGGAATTTGTGAAGCTTTTGGTGGAGATGTTTCTGATTTGAAAAGTATTCAACAACTAATTCAAAAAACAATAACAAGCTTTGGCAAAATAGATATTTTAATTGCCAATGCTGGTATTACAACCTTCGGAGATTTCTGGGAATATCAGCCTGAATCAATGCAGCAAATTTTACAAGTAAACTTATTCGGTACTTTCTTCTTAACCCAAGCAGCAAGTAAACAAATGCTAAAACAAGGACATGGCGGAAGTATTTTACTAACGTCTTCTGTAACTGGGCATCAAGCACACAAATATTTGGCGGCTTATGGAATGACAAAAGCGGGGATAGAACAACTGGCTAAAAATTTAGTGGTTGATTTATCCCCGCATCAAATTAATATCAATACTGTTGCTCCGGGTGCAACACTTACAGAGCGAACGTTAAGCGATGCTAATTATCTTGAAACTTGGTCAAGGATTACTCCTACTGGTCGTCCTGCTACTGTTCAAGATATTGCCAATGCAGCACTTTTCTTAGTTTCTCCACTTTCCAGACAAATCACTGGACAAAGTTTAGTAGTTGATGGTGGCTGGACTTCTGTTGGACCTTCGCCTTATTAGTTGTGAGTTGTGAGTTAAAAACTTGCTTTACTTTAAAACCAAGTTCATAAATACTCCTTTTTGACAGTTTCAGAATATAAAATTCATAATTCATAACTCATAACTACTTCTAGCTTTTCCAATATTTCTTCAAATTGTAGCTAAACGTCAACATAAAAAATTGTTGAAGTACATTCGATTGATTGTCTTCGATATAAGTTGTTGTTACGTTTCTTTGAATACTTGTGTTTAATTTCAACAAATCGAATACTGACAGGCGAATTTCTCCTTGTTGTTTTTCAAACAATTTCTTCGCTACAGCCATGTTCCACAATGTGTAAGATTGATTGAACGAAGACGAAAGTCCAGAGTTTGAATAATAAGTAGCATCTGTGTTAAACACAATTCCTTTCCAGAAAATAATATTCAAACGCAACTTTACATTTTGGTTGAAGTAATTATTGTTCAAAGTATTTGAAATGGTATTTTGAACAAAGCTAATATTCGAATTCGAAGAAATCGTAAAGTCAACATTTTGGCTAATATTACTACTTAACACTAAACCAAAAGCGTAACGTTGGGAATCGCTATAATTCAAAGCAGTATTAATTAAACCGGGCGTTCTTGAAAAACTAGCCGTAAGGTTTGTATTAATATTTGACTTGATGGCTTTTACAGGAAAACCATAAGACATAAAACCTCTCACAGAATACTGTCCATCTAAATTCACAGGACGAGAAAGTTGAGAACCAGCTTTTAAAGTAATGTCTTTGCTGATTATTGTATCTCTTGTAGCAATAAAACTACTATTTGTAATATTTCCCACCACAAAACTAGCATTCATTAAAGTGACAAAATTTGAAAAAGTAGTTGGGCTAGTAGCCGTATAACGTAACGAAAGTTGATGCTGATATTCTTGAGTCAAAGAAGAATTACCAGTCGATAATCTTAATGGATTATTATTATTGACTACTTCTTGCAATTGACTAATACTTGGTTGCTGCGTTTGTGTTTGATAATTGAAACGCACAGATTTAGCATTACCATTGATATTATAACGCATTGAAAAAGAAGGCAAAATATTATTAAAGCTTTTATCTAAATTATAAGTTTTAGGAAAAATTTGTTCGTTCATCAAATGTGCATTTTGATAACGTACTTCGGCAGAAATATTCATATTTCTTGAAAACTGACGGAACCCCGTACCAATTCTATAATTATAATAGTCGCTATTAAAAACATTACTCAATAAAGTATCTAAACGATTGTAAGATTGTTCTGAATCAGAAAAATTATAAGCATATTTTTCTGATTGGTTTTCATTGTAACCAAAACTTGTACTCAAGAAAACCGCACTTTGTTTACTGACAGGCTCTGAATAATATAAACTTGTAGAAAGCCCCAGTCCATTCGCATCAGTATTTGAACGCTGATTCAAAATTCTAGCAGATGGATTCGTTCCGTAGAAATTATTGACAGATTTCAACGAACCTTCCGCATTTCTGTCGTTATAAGTAGTAGTTACATTGAACGTCAACGAACGACCCATTTTAGCAAAACGGTGTCTGAAAAGTAAATTATTTGAGAAATTAATGGCATTATTATTACTTGCATTTTTATTCAAAACATCGTTGAGTTTACTACCATTCAGGTTAGTAACACCATCATAACCAGAACTTGCATCAGTCGTTTGAAAACTCAAATTAGGTGTCATCACTAATGAATTGTTATCATCAATTTTGTATTCTAATCTAAAATATGCACGATGATTCAAGCTCTTTGTACTTGAGTTACTGTTTTCAGCATACGTTTGTCCAGCATTTGAACTTTGAATATATTGTTGAAAACTATTTTCTACGATAGAATTACTTGATTGATTTAAGAAATAACTTCCTTGTAATTTCAATTTTGTTCCCCATTCATTCGAGTAATTTAAGCCAAAAGCGTTAGTTTTATTATAACCTGGTTGATTATTCACCAAAAAGTTGCTAGAGTTATCTCCACCGCCACCAGCACCGCCGCCACGGTTTCCACCGCCGCCACCACCTCTACGAGATTGTGCACTTCCACTTGCTACACCAGTAAGGTCTTCCGAAGAAAAGTTTTGTTGATTAATATTATTCGATTGAAACAAAACTGTTAGGCGACTGCTTCCTTTAAAACGGTTGATACTTGAAGCGGCTCTATAAGAATCGTTTGTACCAATACCAGCAGAATTACGACCGAAAACACCATTTCTCATATCTGGACGAGTTGTAATATTCACGGTTTTAGTCGTGTTACCATCATCCAATCCAGTTAATTGTGATTGTTCACTTAACTGGTCAAATACCTGAATTTTATCAATTACCTCTGCTGGAATATTTTTCATGGCTGCTGTTGCGTCTTTTCCGAAGAAAAGTTTTCCATCAATCATTACTTGTTTTACTTCCTCACCTTGAATTTGCATTTTACCATTTTCTACAACCGCACCTGGTAATTTTTCAATTAATTCATCAGCATTGGCATCAGGATTTACTTTATAAGCTCTTGCGTTGAATTGCAAAGTATCTTTTTTCTGAATGACACCAGCTACTTGTCCAACCACTTTTACTTCGTTCAGGGTCTGGCTATCTTCAATCAATAGCATTGTCCCTAAAGCAATACTTGGCTCACCTGCAACTGTAATATTTTGTCTGAGTTCTTTATATCCTAAGAAGCTTACACGGATAGAATAATTTCCTCTTCTTACTTGAGCAAATTGAAATTTTCCTAAATCATTGGTGGGAATGGTTCTTTTTCGGGTAGAATCTGCAAGATTGACAAGTGATACATAAGCACTTTTTAAAGTTTTTTGGGTAGCCATCTCTCTAATTTCTCCGCTAATTACTGTTTGAGCATAGAATTTCGTACAAGATAGGATTAGGGCTAAGAGGATAAATATTTTTTTCATAGCGAAAGTTTGTTTTTATTTTAACACAAATTTAAAAAAACGTAGTCTAAGCACTCAGATTTGAGACAAGCACGAATAATTGTGCGACTTATCTGTAATTAATTTCTTTTATGGTAAATTTGAATTTGTAAGGATTGTTTATCTTTGATAATTCATATAAATGCCTTAGATTCCGTTCAATGATAATGGTTTAATGATAAAATTTATTTTTTTTGAATCCCTTAAATAAATACCAAATTTTGAACCTCATTTCTTAAATAATTCACTGTCTTCATCGTTAATAACCCAAAAACAACAACCATGAATAAACCTCAACAGAAAAAAATAGTATTGTATTTCCTAATCACTTGCATTGGCATTTGGTTTGCAAGTTGTAAAAGCAACGACAACAATAATCCTGACCCTACGCCTAGTAATCAGTACTTAGTAAGTAGCACACTGATTGGTACCTATTCAAAAGATGTATTAAAAACCAGAACGGATGTACTAACGGGCGGAATCAACGACCCACTTGTAGCAATATTCATTAGCGGTTTGTTGAAATATGACATCAAAGCTTATAAAATTGTTTACAAAACCAAGAATACCGACGGCACTGAAATTCAAGCTTCGGGTGCTTTGATTGTACCACAAACTACTGAGGCGATACCATTAATCAGCCAACAACACGGAACCATTCGTTCTGATGCTGATGCTCCATCAAACTATGGAACAAGTAGCGAATCTTATACGATTGCTTCACTTTTCGCTTCAAATGGTTATATCATTGCCTGCCCTGACTATATTGGATACGGAACTTCGAAAAGTATTGTTCATCCTTATGAACATCGTGAAAGTTTAGCACAAGCAAGTTTGGATATGATTCGTGCCTCTAAAGAATTTATTACAACTGAAAAAGTAAACTGGAGTAAAAAATTAATGATTACGGGTTACTCACAAGGAGGTTTCGCTACGATGTCTTTACAAAAGAAAATTGAAGAACAATTTCCCACAGAATTCAATTTAGTGGCTTCTTCTTGTGGTGCTGGCGCTTATAATAAAACGGCTTTTATGAAGTATTTGATTAATGAAACTACTCATGCAATTCCAGAGTACAATCAACTTTATATTTGGGTTGTTCAAACTTATAATCGTATTTATGGACTCAACAGAGCAATGAATACTTATTTCAAAGAGCCGTATGCTACAGACATTCAAAATAATGGGAATAATGCTAATGTGCCAGTAAGTTTCAACCTTGCTTTTTCGGATACTTTCAAGAAGAATATTAATGATGGAACTGATACCCAATTTTTGAATGCCGTAAAAGACAATGATGTTTTTGATTGGGCACCTAAAACTGAAATGCAATTATATCATGGCGATGCCGACCAACAAGTATTTTACTTAAATTCATCAACAGCCGTTACTGCCATGAAAGCAAAAGGCGGAAATGTTACTTTAATTACAAAGGCTGGCGGAACACATGGCTCAACTTTACAAGATTATGCCATCGGAACTTTCAACTTTTTCAATGGCAAAAGATAAATAAATGCTAAAAATGGTTTTGAGAATACAAGTAAAGATGATTGGCTTGCATTTGGGAATAAATGTCGTTATTAATTGAATTGAAGTACTAAATATCAATACTTAAAATTCATAATTCATAAATAATAATTCATAACTCTTGCTAGGCTATTGAAAATTTGAATTATTGTTTTTAATTTTATCAAAACCATTAAAATCCCTTAAAAATCAATGCAACTTTCGCTAATTTCTGAAATGCCCGAATTAGAGAAGAAAATCTTCTTGGACATTTACGCTAAGGTGTACTTTGATACTCGTCGTAACCGTCCGAGATTAAAAACCATTGATGGACAAGCTATTCCATGTGACCTAAAAATTGGTTGCCCTACAAAAATTATTGCTGATTTTCCTGAAGGAACAATTTATAAATTAGATGCCCGTTTGATTCAAAAGAATGGTCGTCAGCCGTATTTCTTGACAATCAATAAAAAGAAAGTACAGCGAGCCATTGAATTTTTTGAACATAATTTACAGATTCAAAAAGGCTTAAAAACAGAATGTAAAACCAAGAAAGTAACTTTTGAAAAAGTAAAAAAAGATAAAAAGGCAGATACTTTTAAAGACGATATTTCTATTTTTTAAAATAAAAAGGCTGACAAAGATGCTACTCTTGTCAGCCTTTTTATTTCAAAAAAACATTTTTTGTGCCAGCCTGAAAGTATTACAATGAGCTTCTACAATGTCTATAATTTTTGGAGAATATCCTCCTCCCATTGATACTACAATTGGTAACTTATTTTTGATAGCTTGTTCAAACACAAATTCATCTCTCCTAAGACATCCTTCTTTAGAAACACTCAGCTTTCCCAATTTATCAGTTTCCAAAATATCAACCCCCGAAATATAAAAGAGAAAATCAGGTTTCTGTTCTTCGATTAATTTAGGCAATGTTTCAAAAAGTATGTTCAAATACTCATCGTCTTTAGTGTATGTTTGCAACTCAATATCCAAATCAGATTGCTCTTTATGCAATGGATAATTTTCTTTTCCGTGCATTGAAAAAGTATAAACAGTTGAATTATTTTGGAAAATTTCTGCCGTTCCATTTCCTTGATGAACATCCAAATCAATGATGAGTATTTTTGTCGCTAAATGATTTTCCAGTAAATAATTTGCCGCAACCGCCACATCATTCAATAAACAAAAACCTTCTCCTTTGTCGGAATAAGCATGATGTGTTCCACCAGCAACATTCATAGAAATGTCATTTTCTAAAGCAAAATGACAACAATCTATTGTTCCTTGCGTAATAATAGTTTCTCTTAAAACCAATTCTTCTGACAATGGAAAACCAATCTTTCGAATCATTTTAGGCTCAAGTCTCAAGTACTTCAAATCTTCCCAATATGCTTTTTTGTGGGTCTTTAAAATCCATTTTTCATCTACTGGTTCAGGTTGAAAGAAATTATCCTTGTTACAAGTACCCTCATACAAAAGTTGTTCAGGAATAAGCTCATATTTTAACATCGGGAAACGATGTCCTTCTGGCAATGGATGTTGATATATTGGTGAATAAGCAATTTTTAGCATAAAATAAAAATATTCAACTGTTTCTATAGGTTTAAATTACTCCAACTATTTCCCATTTTGCTCGCAATACTTTCTTTAATTAAAGCAATTTCTTTATCATAAATTGTCTTTTTACGATGGGCAAAATGGATGGTGTTTTTTAAAATACTTTTTCCCTCCCAGATTAACTGAATATTGCCTTTATCAATTTCTTGCTGACATAAAAAATCTGGAATAATTGCCAAGCCTTGTCCTTGTTTCAGACATCGAATAATGGAATTCAAATTAGGAACAATATAATTCGGACGAAAATCTGGATACTTATTAAAATTCAATTGCCAGAAATGTCTCAAATGTTCCATATCCCCAGTTGTCCCGTACCATTTCTGACTTTTAAGCCATTTTTCCAGCATTTCGTCATCGTTAGTTGCCAGTACTTCATTAAAGGCTTCTAAATCTGTTTCGTTTCCACCGACCATAATGATTTTTTCAGCAGAAAAAGGAAAGTATTCGATACCTTCTTTTTCTAATACTTGTGGCGTAACGATTAAATCAATAATACCTTTTTCTAAATTTTCAATCATCAAAGGATATTCTCCAAACTGAAGAATGATATTAAAATCAAAGCTTGGAATAAATTCCTCTAAAGCACTCTGAAAGGTTTCAAAACACATTCCCAAGCTAATAGTTGGAGTATGTTTTTCAGTACTTTTCTGAAAATTCTTCTCGGCTTCTTCTAATTTACTCAAAGCTTCAATGGTAAAATTATAGAGTACTTTACCTCTTTCTGTCGGAATCATTTTTCTCCCAGTTCTATCAAATAATTTATAGCCTACATAATGTTCCAGCGAACTTAAATGTAAGCTTACTCCTGGCTGAGAAATAAATAATTGCTCTGCTGCTTTGGTTAAAGTTCCTGTTTGATACACTACTTTGAAAGTTCGATACCATTCTAAGTTTACCATTTGCTATTATTTTAATGATACTTTCCTATAAATCATCTTATTTTTTTAATACATATTCGCCTTCTACTTTTGTTCCATCAATAACGAAGAAATCATGACAACAAAAGTTTTTATCATCAATGGCGGACAAAAGTTCGGTCATTCTGGCGGAAGATTTAATGAAACAATTTTCCAAGAAAGTATTAGTTTTTTCAATCAACATGCTGATTTCGAAGTAAAAACTACGAACATCAACGAAGAATATAATCCTAAAGAAGAAGTTGAGAAATATGTTTGGGCTGATGTAATTATTTATCATACTCCCATTTGGTGGTTTCAATTACCACACGATTTGAAAAAGTACATTGACCTTGTATTTACTGAAGGCTATAACAAAGGTATTTATCATAGTGATGGGCGTTCTTCGGCAAACCCTGCTATCAATTATGGTACTGGAGGAATGTTAAAAAACACAAAGTATATGTTGACGACTTCATGGAATGCACCTAAAGAAGCATTTACTTTACCAAATGAGTTTTTTTTGGAGAGAAGTGTAGATGATGGACCATTATTTGGTTTTCATAGAATGAATGCTTTTACTGGAATGACGCCACTTGAGAGTATTCATTTTCACGATGTGGAGAAAAATAGTAATATTGCAAGAGATATGAATCTTTATCAAGAACATCTCCGTAAAACTTTTTTAAACTAACATCCTTTCAAAATGAATATTTACCTAACGGCCATCGTAAAAAGTAAACCTGAACATGTTGAAAAAGTAAAAGCTATTTTAACAAACTTAGTAACTGAATCCAGAAAAGAAACAGCTTGTATTCAATATGATTTGCACCAATCTATTAATGTGTCAAATCTTTTTACTTTTCATGAAATTTGGGAAAGTATGGCAGGCTTAGAAAACCATAATCAGCAACCTTACATTGGTAATTTCGTTGCTCAATTTGATGAATTATTGGAAGAACCTGTGACGGTTTATCAAGCTGAGAAAATTGCTTAGGGAATAGAATATACATAAAACGTCCTCTATTTTGGAGGACGTTTTATGTATTATTAACAAGAAAATTAAAATCCTACAATAAAGCTCTATCTAAATGGGTATAGCCACCATCAACATAAATTAATTGTCCAGTTGTATGGCTTGAACGTTTTGACATCAAAAATGCTACCATATTTGCAATTTCTTCTGCGGTTGTCATACGTTTTCCTAATGGAATTTTATCTGTAATTTTCGCTAATGTTTCTTCTGGATTCGGAAGTGTTTTAATCCAACGGTCATACAATGGCGTGTAACATTCTGCTACAATTACCGCATTTACACGAATACCATAAGGTAATAATTCAACAGCCCATTCACGAGTAAGTGCATTTCTTCCTCCGTTTGATGCCGCATAAGCAGAAGTTCCACCTTGACCAGTTTCAGCTGTTTTAGAACCAATGTTTACAATCGCTCCTTTTGATTCCTTCAAGTAAGGTAAAGCATGATGCACCAATAAGTAATAGTGAATTAAATTACTGTGTAATGATGCTACAAAACGTTCGTAGTTTCCGCTTTCCAAACCTACACCATCGTTTACACCAGCATTGTTCACGATTCCGTCAATTCTGCCAAATTTAGCCACTACTTCATCAATGGCTTTTTTACATTCGTCTGGTTGAGATAATTCTGCTACGAACGACCACGCCTGTCCGCCCGCTGCTTGAATTTTCTCAATGGCTTTTTGATTATCAGCGTCATTTCTGCCTACAATCGCCACATAAGCTCCTTCAGTAGCTAGTACCCCAGAAATGCCTTCGCCAATTCCTTTTGCACCGCCCGAAACGATAATTACTTTTTCTTTAAGTCCTAAGTTCATGTTAAAGATTTACCAAAAGCTTAATGAGGCTTTGGTAAGGTTTAAATATTATAAAATTTGAGAGCGTTCGCACCCATGACCTTTTTCTTTTCTAAACTAGAAAAAGCAGAAAAATACTCATTAATTATTCCTAATTGTTCTTCATATTCTGCTGCAACTAAACAAACAGGCCAATCAGAACCGTACATGATGCGTTCTGTACCAAAAGCTTTTACAACAGTATCTAAATAAATTTTAAAATCAGATACTTTCCAATCCTTCCATTCGCCTTCGGTAACCATGCCTGATAATTTGCAATGTACATTTTGATGCAAAGCCAATTTCTTGATATTAGTTTGCCATTCAGCGTATTCACCAGACTTAATATCTGGCTTGGCAATATGGTCCAACACAAATTTTTGGTCAGGGAAGAATTTGGCTAATTGAATGGCTTGGTCTAATTGATAATGATAAATTAGAATATCATAAGTAAAATCAAAAGCACCTAAAGCCGTGATTCCCGCTTTAAATTTTGGTCTCAACATAAACTCAGTATCTGCTTCTCCCTGAACGACATGCCTAAAGCCTTTTACCACTTTATGTTCAGCATATTGTTCTAAAGTATCGTCAACATCAACTGCACGTAAATCAACCCAACCTACTACTGCTTTAATAAAATCATTTTTATTGGCTAAGTCAATCAAGAAATCAGTTTCAGCCAATGTTTGGTCTGCTTGTACTGCTACACAACCTGAAATATTATTTTTGGCTAAAATTGGCGCAAGATCATTTGGTAAAAAGTCTCGTTGAATAACTTTCATTTCTTCCGAAATCCAATCATGTCTTTGTGCGTCGTATTGCCAAAAATGTTGATGTGAATCTATCATCATAAGATTTGTCTTTTATTTAAAAATTAAAATAGTTTGAAAACTTGAAAAGAGGTAAGCTTTACATTACCTAAAGATAAAACACAAAGCTTAAAACTCCTTTGCATTCTCTCCATTTTCAAATTTTCAAACTACATAACTTATTTTTAAATAAAAAATTATGCTTTCCAGTTTTTAGCTGTTTGTTTTTGTGTTCCTAAACCTTCGATTCCTAATTCAACAACGTCGCCTTCTTTCAAGAATACTGGAGGATTAAATCCTAAACCTACTCCCGGAGGTGTTCCTGTTGAAATCACATCGCCCGGCACTAATGTCATGAATTGACTTAAATATGAAACTAAAGCTGGTACTTTGAAAATCAATTGGTCGGTATTACTGTTTTGAACCATTTTACCGTTTACGCTCAACCACATTTTCAAATTGTTTTCGTCTTCAATTTCTTCTGTAGTTGCAAGGAATGGTCCAAGCGGTGCAAATGAATCACAACCTTTTCCTTTACTCCAGTTCCCTCCTCTTTCAATTTGGAATTCTCTTTCCGAAACATCGTTATGTAAACAATATCCTGCTACATAATTCATGGCATCAGCTTCGTCAACATATTGTGCTTTTTTGCCAATTACTAAAGCTAATTCTACTTCCCAGTCAGTTTTTACTGAATTTTTTGGAATGATGATGTCATCATTTGGTCCAGAAAGTGCAGTTGTCGCCTTAAAGAAAATAATTGGTTCTGCTGGAATCGCTGCACCAGTTTCACGAGCATGATCTGCGAAGTTCAAACCAATACAAACAATTTTTGAAGGACGTGGCACACAAGAAGCAATGCGTACTCCTGCTGGGATTTCTGCTAATTCATTTTGTTTTTCTACTAACAATAAACTTAGTTTATCTAAGCCATCATTTTCAAAAAAAGCTTCGTTATAATCTTGAATATATGCCGAAACATCTAACCATTTTTCTTCTAAGATTACACCAGGTTTTTCGTTACCTACTTCTCCAAATCTAAATAATTTCATAACAATTTATTTTGTAATTAAAGGGAATAATTTATCGGCAACAAACTGATTTCCAAGCTCGTTCAAATGAACTCTATCAGTTGTTAAAATGCCTTTGTCTTTATTTTCTGGATTATTATTCAAATTGTGTGCAAGAAATTCTTTTCTTAAATCACAAAGTGGAAGATTATTCTTCGTTGCCAAATTTCTGATAAAATTACTGTACTGATTCATATCACCATCCTGTTGATTACTGAAATCAGTTTTTTCGCCAATGGTTGCAGGTGTACATAAAATCAATTTTGCTCCACTTGCTTGAATCTTATTGATTAATGCTTGATAAAATCTCATAAATTTATCTGGATCTGTTCCTGTTCCAGAAGTTGCTTTATGCCAAACATCGTTTACACCCACGTAAATTACTACTAAATCTGGCTTTTTGCTCAATACATCATCTTCTAAACGTAAGTATAAATCATATACTTTATTGCCTCCGATACCCGCACCAATTAATTCATACTTGGCTTTATCACCTTTTTTGTCAATCATTTCTTGCAGTTGAGAAATATAACCTTTGGGCTGTACGCCAGCTTGCGTGATGGAATCACCAAAGAAAATAATTTTTTTAGGTTTTTCTTGTTGAATAAAAGAGGTCATCGACCAGAATAATACCGATAATAGCAATAGTTTTTTCATGAGTATTGTTTAAAATTTAGTTATTCAATCTAATAAATCCTCCATCAATCGGGTAATCACAACCTGTTACAAAACCTGCTTCGTCTGAACATAAGTATAATGCTAGAAAAGCGATTTCTTCTGGTTTAGCCATTCTACCAATTGGTTGTGAAGCCGACAGTTTTTCAAACATTTCTTCGATATTATTCGGATAATTCTTTGCTAAAAAGCCATCAACAAAAGGTGTGTGTACTCTGGCTGGTGAAATACAATTACAACGAATGTTATCTTTTAGATAATCTTTGGCGATGGATAATGTCATGGTTAAAATTGCTCCTTTAGACATAGAATAGGCAAAACGATCTGAAATTCCTACTGATGAAGCTACCGAAGCCATGTTTAAAATAACACCTCCTTTTACTTCTTTCATCATCGGAACGGCTGTGTATAAACAATTATAAGCCCCTTTTACATTTACGTTGAAAATTCTATCAAAATCTTCTTCTGATGTTTTTTCAAGATTACCAACATGAGCAATTCCTGCATTATTAATCAGAATATCTACCTGACCAATATTAGCAAATACTGTTTTTACAACATCTTGATTGGTTACATTACAAGCATAAGCATTGGCTTTGCCTCCTTCTGAACGAATCTCTGCTACGGTATCTTGTGCGGCGGCTTCATTGAGTTCAAGAATATTTACTGTTGCTCCTTGTTTGGCAAATAATAATGAAATTGCACGACCAATTCCCGAACCTCCACCTGTTATTACGACTGACTTGTTAGTTAATGAAAACATTGTTTATGATTTTTTCTTGATTGTTTGGCTTCTTCTATTGAAAAAAAGTAATCAGAATGTATAAGTAGTTTATTACGGAAACATACCCTATATTTTTCTAATAATTATTGATAAACATAAAAAAAGACAACTAAAATAGTCGTCTTTTTCTTTAATCAAGCAATTTTATTTGTTAATGTACTCTAATTTCTTTCTGATGATAAATTGTAGCGGTAACATTTACGGTTACCGTTTTTTGTATCTGTACTTTACCAAACGGTAACCGCAAGGGTTACCGCTACACGTATTTTTCTGTATTACAAAAGTTAACAGGCAAATCTATTAAGCATTTGCTTATTATTAATCACGTTATCTTAAACTCAAAATTGTAGCGGTAACCTTTACGGTTACCATTTCTTATCTCTTCATTTGCCAAACGGTAACCGCAAGGGTTACTGCCACATACACTTTTCTTTATTAGCATCTGCATGAATGCTTAATTCCCTCCGCTTTTTCCTGTTGTTGCATTGTTTTCTACCGATGAGGTTTTACGAATTGTTGGATAAGTAATTCCTAATTGTTCCATATAGCTTTTATATTTGGTAGGGTCGTAATATACTTTCTTCATTTCTGGTCTAAACTTTGCCATAATCTGCTGATTCAAATTGATAGCAGGTTTATCCGTCGGCGAAATCAAAGATTCATATTTTACATCTTTGGTTTGTTCATTTTTATAATAATCCCACGCTTTAGTAATCAAGTCAGGTTTTACTAACATATCTAATAAAGTAAGTGCTTCTACCTTTGCTCCTGCTGTTACTCCTTTATGAGCAATCGGAGTTGCCATTGAAATAGCATTAGCCCAGTGATGACCCGGCAAACCTGGAATATTAGAAGGATAGCGTAAAACTACTGTTGGAAGATTCCAAGAAATATCAGCGATATCATCCGAACCTCCACCCATACTAACTAAAACAGGCTCGATGGTTGTATCTATTTTCATTGCCAAACCCTTTTTCTCAGGTGACTTCAATTCTGCTTGTAATGAAGTAGCTAATAATTGGTCTTCTTCCGACCATTTTGGCAAGCCTACTCTTTTAATATGTTCAAAAACATTTTCTGCAATGGGTTTATTGAAATGTCCGGGCCAAGCACTTCCTAGTACTTCATAAGACATCGTAGTTCCCGTCATCATCGTTGCTCCTTTGGCAATGGCAACACCTGCATCATACAATTCTTTGATTTTCGGGTAAGTTCTTTCACGGAAATAATACCAAACAGAAGCCTTTGAAGGCACAACATTGGGTTGGTCGCCACCATCAACAATAACATAGTGCGAGCGTTGCGAAGGATATAAATGTTCTCTTTTAAAGTTCCAGCCGATATTCATTAATTCTACAGCATCCAAAGCACTTTTCCCTCTCCAAGGTGCGCCTGCCGCATGAGCGGCTTCTCCTTCGAAGCTAAATTTTACAGAGACCAAACCATTCCCTCCATTATCGCCCCATTGAACACCCAAATTATTGGCAACATGTGTAAAAATACAGGCATCAATATTTTTAAAATGCCCATCACGTACAAAAATAGCTTTAGTTCCAACCAACTCTTCTGCAACGCCAGGCCAAAGAACAAGTGTCCCAGCTATCTTTTCACGCTCCATGATTTTCTTAATTACTAAAGCAGCAGTTATATTAAGAGCTTGTCCAGAATTATGTCCTTCACCATGTCCCGGTGCGCCTTCAATAATTGGATCATGGTAGGCAACACCCGGTTTTTGTGATGCTTTTGGAATACAATCAATATCAGAGCCTAAAGCGATAACAGGCTTGCCACTTCCCCATTTAGCAATCCATGCCGTTGGGATACCCGAAACGCCTTTTTCAATGGTAAAACCTTCTTTTTCGAGAATATTAGTGATATAATTAGAAGTTTCATACTCTTGGAAGCCTAGCTCACCAAAACTAAAAATCATATCGACCATTTGCTGAGAGAACACTTGTTTCTTGTCGATTTCTTCTAATATTTCTTTGCGGAGTTTTTCTAATTTTTTAGCATCAATTAAAGTAACTTCAGTACTTGCAGTGGATGCTTTTTTAGATTGAGCAAATGTGTTTGGTTGACATAGCCAAAAAAGAAGCATTAGCTTGAATAATGCGTAAACGTTTTTTTTCATGTTGATGAGTAATTGAAGATAGTTTGGTTTGAAGATGAATGTTTACAGACAACTCAATTAAATTTAATAATTTTCAATGATAATTTTGATAAAGAAATGTTAAAAATGTTATCATTAGAGGGTTTCTGCTTAGCTTTATTTTGTTTTTAGTAGCTTTTACTTATAACTATGATTTATACGTGATTAACTCGATGAACACCCTTCTTGTATCTAAAATTTTTACTCATTTCTTCAATGTAGTTCTGTCTTTCTCAACTGTAGATGGTTGTTTCTAAAATGTAGTTGACCGTTTCTTTATTGCAGTTGGCTATTTCTAAAATGTAATTGGCTGTTTCTCAATTGTCAGCAACCATTTCTTCATTGTAATTGGCTGTTTCTCAATTGTCAGCACCCATTTCTTTATTGTAAGATACTGTTTCTCAACTGTCAGATACCGTTTCTTTAGTGTAAGATGCTGTTTCTCAACTGTCAGATACCGTTTCTTTTGTGTAAGATACTGTTTCTCAACTGTCAGATACTGTTTCTTTAGTGTAAGATGCTGTTTCTCAACTGTCAGCACCAATTTCTTTAGTGTAAAATGCTGTTTCTCAACTGTCAGATACCGTTTCTTTAGTGTAAGATGCTGTTTCTCAACTGTCAGATACTGTTTCTTTAGTGTAAGATGCTGTTTCTTAATGGACAATATTTGATTATCAAAAGCTTTTAAAACCCTTTTACAACCCTATTAAACCAATCAAATTAATATTCTTGCTTGCCTTATCTTTTAGGCATCAAAGTTTGTAACTTTGAGAATATTTTGAACACAAAACAATATTTATGGATTTTTTGCATCAAATTTTTGGTAATGATTTAGGCGCAGCGGCCTTGGTAGTGGGAAATTTAATTCTAATTGAAAGTCTCCTTTCCGTTGATAATGCAGCAGTTTTGGCAACAATGGTAATGGATTTATCGCCAGAAAAAAGAAAGAAAGCATTAAAGTACGGTATTATTGGTGCATATTTTTTTAGAGGTCTTTGTCTTTTATTTGCTTCGTACTTAGTACAAGTTTGGTGGTTGAAACCAATAGGTGGTTTGTATTTATTATTCCTTACTTATGATTACTTCAAAAAAGAAGCAACACCACAACAAGATGACGATTTATTAGACAAGAAAAGTAATTGGCTTTATCGTGTTACTTTAGGGGCATTAGGGCCATTTTGGGCTACCGTTTTTTTAGTGGAAGTAATGGATTTAGCTTTTTCAATTGATAATGTTTTTGCAGCAGTAGCTTTCACAGATAACATTTATTTGATTTGCATTGGTGTATTTATCGGTATTTTAGCGATGCGTTTTGTGGCACAAGCTTTTGTGAAATTAATGGAAAAGTATCCTTTTTTGGAAACAGCAGCCTTTTTAGTAATCGGTGTATTGGGTTTAAAGCTGACTTTATCTTTACTCACACATTTTCTACCAGAAAATCCAATTGCTAAATTCATGGAAAGCGAAGAAGCTGATGCTTATGTATCAATGTTAACGGTTGGAATTTTTGGTATTCCATTGCTTACTTCTTATTTCTTTAATTATCCGCATCATAGCAAGAAGAAATAATATTCCGTCCCTAACGGAATTATAATCAAACAAAAAAGCGGTCTAAAAACTAATTTTGACCGCTTTTTTGTTTTTTAATCAATATCTCAAACCATATCCGACAGACAGCTTATCATTCGCAATTAGTTCATCACTCTTGCTTACTCTCTCTTTTTGTATGCTCTTCCGTACTTCTTTTTCATTTCTTCGGCATGATTTCTTCTCACATTTACCTTTTTATTCTTTTCAGATTTCTCATGAAAAGCTGGACCTACATCTTCACGTTTGGTTGCTTTCACTTGAATAGTTTTCATAGATACTCTCTCGATTTCCTCAGGTAAAATCTTAGTTGAAAGTGTTAAATCTTCTGGTAAATCGAGCATTGGAATTTGGTAATTCATCAAATTCTCAATTTCCGAAAGATATTCTTTCTCTTTTTCTACCACAAATGAAATTGCAATGCCTTTTCTTTCTTTTCTACCTGTTCTACCAATTCTATGAATATAGTTTTGTGGTGTTTCGGGTAAATCAAAATTGATAACGTGCGTTACTTCTGCTACGTCCAATCCTCTTGCAATAATATCAGTAGCAATTAATACTCTGCATTCGCCAGATTGGAATTTAATTACGCTATCAAAACGATGTTTTTGTGCTTTATTTGAGTGAATCACGCCAATTGATTCGCTTTGTTCTGGATTCATCTGCTCATACAATACATCTGCTAAATGTTTCGTAGAAACAAAAACCAGTACTTTACTCATCGTTTCATCTTTCTCTAATAATAAATTTAAGAAATTAACCTTTGAATAAAAGTTGGGTACTTCGTAATACGATTGACTGATGTTTTCCAAAGGTGTTCCAACAGGCGTTGCTTCTACACGAACGGGGCTATTGAAATAATCTTCAATTAATTGTTCTACTTCTTCATTAAGCGTAGCTGAAAAAAGTAAATTTTGTCTTCTTTGAGGTAATCTTCCAAAAACAACTTTCAATTGCGCTCTGAAACCAAGGTTTAACATTTCATCAAATTCATCAATCACTAATTTCTTGACAGATTTTCCTGTAAATGCACCTACAGATATTAAATCGACCAATCTTCCAGGTGTTGCTACTAAAATATCAGCACCTTCTAATAATTCAGCGACTTGTATTTTTGTATTTACGCCACCATATACTCCCAAAACTTTGAAACTCATGTAAGTAAGGAGTTTTTGGGCTTCTTCAACAATTTGTACTACCAATTCACGAGTTGGAACGATAATGACTAATTGCGGATCTTTTTCTTTTGAGAATTTCAACTGACGAAGGCAAGGCAATAGATAAGCATAAGTTTTCCCTGTTCCAGTTTGTGCAATTCCACAGACATCTTTACCAGACATCACTACCGAAAAAACTTTTTCTTGGATAGCTGTTGGGGAAGTAAAGCCCAAATCGTTGAGGGCATTCAATAATTGTTTATTAAGATTTAATTCTTCGAAAGTCATGACCGTAAATTGATTATTATCACAAAGGTAGGTTGAAACTTTCTGAAAGATAAATTAATAGACAATTATCGTTGGATTGTTGCCCGCTTTAGGCGACAAGCTTTATGTTTTTAACAGGAAATAATTTGTAAAACAATTTTATATTATTCCAAAAAGCATTCATGAAACAAAGAGTATTTTATGTGAATTAAAATTTTCAATTCACAACTCATCACTCACAACTCTTACTTATTAAACATAAAGTCCCCAATTAATTAAAATTGAGGACTTTATGTTTAATGATATTTACTTTTCTGAAATCAGACATCAGCAATCCGAAATCTATTTCAAATCACCTTTTTTCAAAGCATTAACGGCATAATCGGCTGCTCTAGCTGTTAAAGCCATATAAGTAAGCGAAGGGTTTACACATGAAGCAGAAGTCATTGCAGCTCCATCTGTTACGAATACATTATCAGCACCCCAAACTTGGTTGTTTTTGTTCAACACAGAGTTTTTAGCATCTGTCCCCATACGAGCAGTTCCCATTTCGTGAATACCAATTCCTAAGTGTTTAGATTGGTCATCATAAGCAACAATGTTTTTCAAACCTGCTTTTTCTAACATTTCAGCGGCATCGTTTTTCATATCGACACGCATTTTTAATTCGTTGTCTCCATAAGCTGCATCAAACACGAATAATGGCATTCCCCACTTATCTTTTTGAGTTGGGTCTAATGTCATTCTATTTTCTGGATTTGCTAATACTTCACCAAAACCACCGATATTGAATGTCCATTTACCCGGATAACTTAAAGCATCTTTAAAGTCAGCACCAACGCCTTCTTGTCCAGCACCACGACCAAAGTCTTCACGAGAAGCACCACCTTGATAACCGAATCCACGTAAATAATCACGTTTGTCAGTTCCCCAGTTACGGTATCTTGGAATATAAATACCATTAGCACGACGACCATAGTAATAATCATCTTCCATCCCTTCAAATTCACCTCTTGCACCAACCGCTAAGTGATGATCCATGATATTACGACCTAATTGATCTGATTCATTACCTAAACCATTTGGATGACGTTGAGATTTTGAGTTCAACATAATTCCTGTACTTCCAAAAGCAGAAGCATTCAAGAAAATGATTTTTGCAAAATACTCAATTGATTGTAAAGTATTTTGGTCAACAATTCTTACACCAACAGCTTTACCCAATTTATCGTCATAAATTACTTCTTGAACAATAGCATCAGGACGAAGTGTTAAATTTCCAGTTTTTACTGCTGCTGGTAAAGTTGAAGATTGTGTTGAGAAGTATCCGCCGTAAGGACAGCCCATCATACAACGGTTACGGAACTGGCATTGCGAACGACCTAAATCATAAGCAATTTTAGATTCGCCCGTTAAGTGAGCAGTACGCCCCATGATGAAATGACGTGAAGAAAATTCTTTTTCAATTCTTTTCTTCAATTCTTTTTCCAAAGCATTCATGTTCATTGCTGGCAAATAATGGTCGCCATGCGGTAAAACATCAATACCATCTTTATTACCACTGATACCAGCAAATTTCTCAACATGGTCATACCAAGGAGCTAAATCTTTGTAACGAATTGGCCAGTCTGTACCAATTCCTTCTTTGGCATTTGCTTCAAAATCAGTTTCATTCAAACGATATGATTGACGACCCCACATCAAAGAACGACCACCAACATGGTATCCACGAATCCAGTCGATTGGTTTTTTCTCAACGATTGGATTCTCCTTATCGTTTTCAAACATATCTCTCCAAGGTTCATTAACAGTGTAACCTGTACGAACACCGATGTAATGTTCTTCGGCAGATTTGTTATCTACACGACCACGATGTTCAAATTCCCAAGGAGCTTTAGTAGCATTCGGATAATCTTGGATATGTTTAATATCACGCCCTCTTTCAAGCATGATTACTTTTAAACCTTTTTCACATAATTCTTTGGCAGC
Organism: Arcicella gelida; assembly: GCF_034931025.1. Classification (NCBI taxonomy): domain Bacteria; kingdom Pseudomonadati; phylum Bacteroidota; class Cytophagia; order Cytophagales; family Flectobacillaceae; genus Arcicella; species Arcicella gelida. The sequence continues at coordinate 284,577 of NZ_JAYGIL010000002.1, forward strand.
CCAACCGCCTGATATTCCTGAGCCAACAACAATGGCATCGTAGGTATTTGCTTTATTTCCTGTTCCTGTAATTTCCACTTTCGTATTGATTTGAAATTGAATGAATTAATATTTGACTTCTTTCGAAAACAATTAGCTCATAGCCCAAGCTTTTTGTCCTTTTTGTAATTTGATTGGTTCATACTTACCCGGTACTTCTAAAAACTCTAAAGCTTTGGTAGCTCCAGGTTCAGAGGTAAAGTATCCCAAAATCGTCAAATCTTTCATTGTTTTCCAGAATTCAGAGCGCTCCTTCGCCGAATCTTCAGCTTTTATCAAAGCCAGTTTTTGCGCTGGTGTCGATTTAGAAAATTCTGTATTATTAGCCTTTTTAGCATCTTCATCCAATTTAGTTAAACCATCAAAGAAAGCCTTTTGTTGGTCTTCTTTGTAGCAATCCTTCAACATCATTTGGATAAATTCTGGCACTTTTGCATCAATTGCACCAGGCGTTTGTGTGCGAGGTAAAATAATTTCAGCAATTTCAGCAATCATTGCACTTTGTTCAGGAGAAAAACTAACACCTGTAGCCACCGATGAACTGCCTGATTTACAGCCTTCTAAAACTGTTGCCAAAGTACCAGCAGATAGAATTCCTCCCATCGTTAAGGCCATTCTGGCAATTGCGTCTCTTCTTTTCATGTATTTATTTAAGTTTTGTTTATATTCATCTGAACGTAAAATTACATTTATATTGCAAAAACTTGCATTATTTTTCGCTAAAGTACTTTTTGTTAACCATGTAAATCAGTGCAGAAATAATTCTAAGCAAATGTTGAGTAAAAATGTTTTATCTGATTAAATGTTAATGCCAACAATAAACTCCCAATTGTATTCTTTTTTTATATTGTTAAATATTTTATCAATCTACCATTGTTAAATCCTTAATTTTAACTATCTTTGCACTCCAATTTACAAATACCATAACCGAGGGACGGGTTCCTTCACTAAAACGTAAATAAAAAATGGCTGTTAAAATTAGATTAGCACGTCGTGGACGTAAAAAATTAGCGATGTACGACATCGTTATTGCTGACGCAAGAGCTCCACGTGACGGTAAATTCATTGAGAAAATCGGAACGTACAATCCAAACACAAACCCTGCTTCAATCAATTTGAACGAAGAAAGTGCTTTGAAATGGGTTTTAAACGGTGCTCAACCAACAGATACTACTCGTGCAATTTTGTCATATAAAGGTATATTGTTGAAAAAACACTTGCAAGTGGGTGTTAACAAAGGTGCTATCTCTCAAGATATTGCTGATTCTAAATTCAATGACTGGAAAACTAGCAAAGATTTAAAAATCTCTGGTAAAGCTGATGGTCTTGATGCAAGTAAAGCTGCTGATAAAGCTGCTCGTTTAGCAAGAGAAGTAGAAATCAATGCTGCTCGTGCTGCTGCAATTGCTAAGAAAAACACTGTAGAAGAAGTTGTTGCAGAAGAAACTGAAGCTCCAGCAGCTGAAGGTGAAGAAGCTACTACAGAATCTGCTGAGTAATTTTCTCAAAGAAATTTCTTTAAAAATGATACAAAACTCTTTTGATAAGTTGTTTTGTATCATTTTTTATTTGTACTCATTCGTTCATTCTAACAAAGACAGCAAGTATCCGACGATACCGAAAATATAGCAATGACTAAAGAAGATTGTTTTGAACTTGGAAAAATCACTAAAACACATGGACTAAAAGGTGAAGTAATCCTTTGGTTGGATGTTGATTTTCCTGAAGATTATGAAGATTTAGAAAGCCTTTTCTTGGAAGTAAAAGGAGAATTAGTTCCTTATTTTATTGAAAGCTACCGCCTTTCTGGCAATCGTGCGATTGTACATTTTGAAGATATTGATACTTTTGAAAAAGCAGAAGCAATGATTAATCTTCAAGCTTTTTTGCCATTAGATGAACTTCCTGAGCTTGAAAATGACCAATTTTATTATCATGAAATCATTGGTTTTCAAATAGTTGACAAAAATTTAGGTAATTTAGGAACAGTACAAACTGTGCATTCTATGCAAGCCCAAGATTTATTGGTAATGGATTATAAAGGCAAAGAAGTATTGATTCCTGTGATTGATGAAATTGTATTACAAGCAGAAAAAGAACAGAAAATACTTCATGTAAATTTACCAGAAGGTTTGTTAGAAGTGTATTTAGAAGACTAATTCCAGATTCCGACCATGCGAATAGATATTATTTCGGTAGTGCCAAAATTGATGGAAAGTTTTTTTGCTCACTCCATTTTAAAACGTGGACAAGAGGCTGGTCATGTAGAAGTAGTACTGCATGATTTAAGAGATTATTCTCTTTCAAAACAACGCCAAGTAGATGATTATGCTTTTGGTGGAGGTGCAGGAATGGTGATGAGTGTAGAGCCAATTGCTCGTTGTATTCGTCATTTGCAAAGTGAAAGACATTACGACGAAATCATTTACATGACGCCAGACGGTGAAACTTTCAATCAACAAACAGCTAATCAATTGTCATTACAAGGAAATCTTCTATTTCTTTGTGGACATTATAAAGGTGTTGACCAAAGAGTACGAGATATGTTTATCACCAAAGAAATCTCAATTGGTGATTATGTACTTTCTGGTGGAGAATTGGCAGCAGCTGTTTGTGCGGATGCTATTATCAGATTGATTCCGGGCGTATTAAATGATGAAACTTCGGCATTGACAGATTCTTTTCAAGATAATCTTTTGGCACCCCCAGTTTATACTCGTCCTGCCGAATTTGAAGGAATTGGCGTTCCATCAGTACTTTTATCAGGACACGAAGCCAAAATTAATGAATGGAGATTCGAACAATCAATCGAACATACTAAAGCGAGAAGACCAGATTTGTACCAAAAAAGTGGCTTGTAGCCATCATTTTGGGTGATTTAAGATATTGATAAAGCCATTTTTCATGAAAAATAAAGGCGAAATCAAAAAAAATAAATAATTCTTGCAAATAATTGTATTATATGTTTATTTATTTGGATTTTTTATTATTTTTGTAACGAAGAGAATATGTGAGGGAGATACAATTTAATAAAGATTCAAAGACAATAACATTAAATAAAGTAAGGATTATATTTAGAAAGCCTGATGTCTGTGGCATCGGGCTTTTTTGTGTGCTTACATTTTCAGAACTATCAATCAAAAGTTTTAAGGAAATAACAGACTATTCATAAATTACTCTATCAATAAACTTAAGCCCCAACTGAATTAATTGTAATTTTATAAAAAATTAGTCCTTAGAATTTTCAAATAATCAGTTTCGCATGGATGTTTCGATTATCATTATCAATTATAAATCAGCAACGTTAACAGTCAATTGTATTAGTTCTATCAAAAAATTTACGCAAGATGTTACTTATGAAGTAATTGTGGTTGACAATGATTCACAAGATACTTCCGAAAACATTGTCAAATCTGTTCATCCAGAAATCGTTTGGGTGGCAAGTACTTATAATTCTGGTTTTTCGAGAGGAAATAATCAAGGAATGGAAGTTGCCAAAGGAAATTATTTTTTATTATTGAATGCCGACACCTTACTTTTCGATAATTCAATTTTTAAAGCTTGGCAAAAACTTGAAGCAAATCCTGATATTTCAGCAATTGGAGGAATACAAGTAACGGCAGATTTGGTAAAAATGCCTTATTTCAGGAATCGAAATGAATTTCTAAAATTCTTAATCATTGCACCCAATTCATTGAATAAGTATTTAGAAAAGATTTTTCCTGAACCACAATTTGAAGACCCTAATCAATCTGAATTATGCTGTGGAGCTTTTATGCTGATTTCTCGAAAAACCATTGAAAAAGCTGGAAAAATGGATGAAGACTTTTTTATGTACGCTGAAGACTTTGAATGGGCTGGAAGACTAAGAAAAGTTGGGAAAATCTGCTGTTTTGAAGAAATAAAATTTATCCACTTAGAAAAAGATTCTCCGTTCAGAAGAACGAACATCTCTCCCATCAACAGATTTGGTACACAAATGCAAGTATCTAATTTACTCTGGATTCGTAAAGAGTATGGTTTGGCGTTTTACCTATTATTGATTTTTCATTACACTTCTTTAGCGACTTTCTTTTACTTGTGGAAAATATCTGTCAATATTTCGAAACTAAGAAATCCATTCTTTGAGCTAAGAAGTCAGAAAATATTTGCCTTAAAAACATTAGTTTTCTTAAAATTCTTCTGGAAAACGGTTTTCAAAGTAAAAGGTTTTTACAAAATTGAAGCGAATGATAATATTGATTTGAGGTTTCGTTAATTGTAGTTATCGGTTATTCGAAATATGTTAATGTTTTACTAGAAAACTATGCTTGCGTTTGAGAATATGTTTATAGCATATTTAGTTTATATCAAAAATACAATATCTCCTTTCGTAAGACCTTACTTTTCTTGTCTTGACACAAGAAAAGTAACAAAAGAAAGTCAAGAATTTATAAACTCGCTATCGCTCAAACAGTATAAATTCATTAAATGCTGTCGCCTGACTAGTACAAAGTTTTTTGCAATAGAAATTTAAACATACATAAAATAAAAAACCGTGAGTTTGAGAAAAATCTCAAGCTCACGGCTCAATGCTAAAAGCTATAAAATTACTTAGTTAATAACCCTAAAGAATCCATCCAATTCTTCACATTATCCATCCATTTTTCTTTGGTTGTTTTGTTATTCATCCCAAAACCATGCCCTCCTTTTGGATAAATTACCAGTTCAGCATTTACACCATTTTTTTGTAAACCTTGGTAAAATTCTAAAGAGTTTTTAACTGGCACTGCTGTATCGTCGCCAGCGTGAACTAAAAAGGTTGGTGGAGTATCTTTTGTGACATGTAATTCATTTGAATACTCATCTATCAAAGTTTGATCTGCTGTTTGTCCTACTAAATTAATTCTTGAACCTGCATGACCGAAGTCTTTGAAAGTAATTACTGGATAACCCAAAATCATAAAATCTGGACGAACTGAAACTTCACTTGTTACTTCTCCTACTTGTTTATTAAAGTGTGTTCCTGCCGTTGAAGCCAAATGTCCACCAGCCGAAAAGCCCATAATTCCAATTTTATTCGGATTAATTCCGTACTTACTCGCATCTTTACGCACTGTTCTTAATGCTTGTTGTGCATCTTGCAAAGGGGCAATTGATTTATCAATTTGAGCCTTGTCGTTAGGTAAACGGTAATGCAATACGAAAGCAGTAACGCCCATTTTATTAAAAACACTCGCCACATCCGAACCTTCATGACTAGCTGCCAGAATAGCATAACCTCCCCCCGGACAAATAATTACAGCTGTTCCGTTAGCTTTATCGGCATCGGCTGGATAAACTGTTAATGTTGGCACTGTTACTTCAGAAATTCGAAGTACGCCATTTTTATCAGTAACAGACTTTTGAGTATTGGGTACTTGTTTGGCATTCGGAACACCATTTGGATACAATGGCATTTCTTGTTGTGCCTGTGCGTACTTCATGCTTAATAAAAAAGTAAATGTTAAAATGAATCTTTTCATAAGATTGGTTTTGAAAGGTAAAAATTAATATGCTATGTCAAGTATTTTCTATTGTTGTTTTATTTCTTGCTGTTGTAATTAAAATTACCGCTGTAATAATAATTGCTCCCGCCAAAAGCATTAATGGATGTAGGCTTTCGCCAGCAAATAATGAACCCAAAATCATTGCTACTAATGGATTTACATACGTATAAGTAGCCACCAAAGTTGGCGAAGTTACTTTAGATAACCAGTTAAAAACTAGAAAAGCCAAACTAGAGCCAAAAACTACTAAATAAATAAAAGATAAATATGCTTTGGGCTGAATATTACTTATGTCAAAATGATTGAATTCTCCTAAACCTAAGCTAATCATCAACGAAAATATTCCACCTGTCATCATTTGCATTCCAGAAATTTGCGAAGCATGGAAATCAAAAATCATGGCTCTTTTTACAATGACAACGCCAAAATTCCAAGCTAAAATTGCTAAAAACAAAAATAATACACCAAGCATATAATATTCTTCATAGCCTTTCAAAGCCAATGACTTCAATGTCATTAAAATACCAACACCGACAATTCCAAGAAAAGCCCCTGCAATTACTCTAAGATTTGGTTTCTCATGATTAATCAACCAAAGTAAAGAAACTAACAGTACTGGTCCTATGGCTGAGAACAATGCTGAAAAACTTGAGGGTATCCATTTCGCTGCAATTGTAAATAATCCATTGCCAAAAGTAAGCATCAAAAATCCAGTAAAAATTGTTGTTAGCAGCATTTTACGAGTAGGTTTCTGATACTTTTTACTGATGATAGAAAATGTAAAAAGGATAGTTCCTGCGATAAAATTTCTAAAGCCAGATGCCATCATGGATGGAACTGTTTCTACGACAAAACGTAAAGCTAAATAGGTTGAACCCCAAACTAAATACAAAGTAATTAAGCCCGCCCAGATTTTTAATTGATGATTTTGTTGATTCATACCCCAAATTTGAGATTTTTTCACGAAATTTAAGAAGGCTTAAATTTGAGTGCGGAATTATGAGTGTGGAGTTTTGAGTTTAAGTAATTGATTTATAAGTGATTATTGAAATTCAAATTTTTATTAGAATTTTAAATTTCAATAAATTAATATTCAATATTTTGTACTCAACACTCCACTCTGCTACGGCAGACCGTTCAAAATTTAGCACTCTATACGGTCTTTTATATTTTCAACAAACAATTATTAATTCATCCAACATGAAAAAATTACCTTTATTAATCCTACTCTTTTTTTACTTTCAAACATTTGCCGACAAACTCCCAAGTATTGCTGAAAAGACTGCTTCCTTCAAAAAGTATGAAGGTTTTATGAATTATTGGTGGGATGAAGACAATGGAAAAATTTGGTTAGAAGTATCCAATCTTAACCAAGAATTTTTGTACGTTACTTCATTACCTGCGGGTTTGGGTTCAAACGACATCGGTCTCGACCGTGGCTTATTGGGCGATGAAAAAGTAGTATTTTTCAACAAAGTAGGAAGAAAAATTTTATTGATTCAACCTAATTTAAAGTACCGTGCCATTACAAATGATGCTAATGAAAAACGTGCCATTACCCAATCTTTTGCACAATCTACGCTTGCAGGTTTTACTGTTGAAGCCGAAGAAAATGGCAAGTATTTAATAGATGTTACTGATTTATTAATGCAAGATGCGATGGGCGTTACCGACCGCATCAAAGGTATGGGCGAAGGTTCTTACGCTTTGGATAAATCTCGTTCGGCAATGTATTTTGAACGTACCAAAAATTTTCCTTTAAACTCAGAATTTGAAGTAAGCCTAACTTTTACAGGCGGAAGCGATGCTGGTAGATTTGTAAAATCAGTTACACCAAGTGCTGAGGCAATTACCTTGAGAATGCACCACAGTTTTGTGCAATTACCCGATAATCAATTTGAAAAAAGAGGGTTTGACCCACGCTCAAGTTTTAATGCGATTTCTTACTTCGACTATTCAACACCAGTGAGCGAACCTGTTGAGAAGTATTACACGGTTAGACATCGTTTGAAGAAAAAAGATCCAAATGCTAAAATTTCGGAAGCGGTAAAACCAATTATTTATTATTTGGATAATGGTACGCCAGAACCGATTCGTTCGGCATTGATGGAAGGAACGGCTTGGTGGAATCAGGCTTTTGAGGCTGCTGGTTATAAAAATGCTTTCCAAGTAAAATTATTGCCCGACGATGCCGACCCAATGGATGTTCGTTACAATGTTATCAACTGGGTGCATCGTTCTACTCGTGGTTGGTCGTATGGGGCTTCGGTGATTGACCCACGCACTGGCGAAATCTTGAAAGGTCATGTTACTTTGGGGTCTTTACGTGTTCGTCAGGATTATCTAATTGCTCAAGGTTTACTTTCTCCTTTTGAAAGTGGCAAGAAATTAGACCCAGAAAAAGACCCGATGTTAAAAATGGCTTTGGCTCGTCTCAGACAATTAGCCGCACACGAAGTTGGTCATACTTTAGGCATTATGCACAACTATTCGGCAAGTACTAATAACCGTGCTTCGGTGATGGATTATCCGCATCCAAAAGTAAGTCTGAATGCAAAAGGTGAAATTGATTTATCAGATGCTTATGCTGTGGGCATTGGTGAATGGGACAAAGCTTCTATTACTTTTGGCTACCAAGATTTCCCGAAAGGAACAGATGAAAAAGCAGGTTTGAATAAAATTTTACAAGAAGCACGCAACAAAGGTTTATTGTTTTTGACCGATCAAGATGCTCGTCCTGCGGGTTCAGCAAGTCCAAATGCTCATCTTTGGGATGAAGGCAAAGACCCAATCGAAAACTTAAACGCTTTATTGAAAGTAAGAGAAAAAGCATTGGCAAACTTTGGTGAAAAAACCATTCGTGAAGGCGTACCGATGGCATTTTTGGAAGATGCTTTAGTTCCAGTGTATAATTTACATCGTTATCAAATTGAAGCCGTAGCTAAAATTGTCGGAAGTGTTGACTATCGTTATGCAGTGCGTGGTGATGGACAAATTCCAACAATTTTAGTATCAAAAGAAACACAACAAAAAGCCTTAAAAGCGGCAATTCAGTGTTTGAGTCCTGAGGTTTTAACGCTTCCAGAAAACATTATTAAATTGATTCCTCCTCGTCCTGCTGGTTATAATGCTTCAAGAGAATTGTTTAAGAAAAGAACAGGTTTAGCTTTTGATGCACTTTCAGCAGCAGAATCTGCGGCAGATTTTCCTTTGCAATTTTTATTACAACCAGAACGTGCTTCAAGAATGGTAGAATATGCGGCTCGTGGCGAAGGAATTACGTTAGACGAACTCAATACGCAATTAATTGAAAGTACTTGGAAAGCCCCACGCAAAACAGGTTTGGCATTAGAAGTACAATACCAAACTGAACAAATTTTACTGACACATTTGTTAGCTTTGAGCGTAAACGAAAAAGCGAATTACCAAGTAAAAGCATTGATGGGCAAAAGTTTGAAAGAATTAAAAGCCTATATCGAAGAAACCAAGAAAAGCGTAAAAGATGCCAACTATCAAGCACATTTAGATTATGCTTTAGAAAGAATGAAAAATCCTTCGGCGGCCAAAGTAACGGCTCATAAAGAATTGCCTCCGGGTGCTCCTATTGGTTGCGAAGATGAATTTTAGGTTGACTGATGTTTTAGCTTTGACAAATTTCAGTATTTGTCAGAGCTAAAACAAAATTGTTTAAATTTGATAAAAAACAAGGCTATGGTTATTGCTAAAAACTTGAAAGAAACCATTTTAACAGAGTTAAATACTCAACAATTGGTACGCATTCCAACCTCAGAGGAAGAATACTTCTCTGTGGCTGAGGAGTTGCCTTTTAAAATAGAATATCACGAAAACGAGATTATTACTATGGGATTAGCTTCGTATTGGCATGAAAAAATCACTGCTACTTTTATCGGATTACTTTTCCAATTATTCAATTTACAAAAAGAGGATTTTGATATTCTCGGCAGTAATTCAGGCGTACAAATTCCCAAATTTGAAGGTGGCTATTATATGCCCGATGTGATGGTTGTGAAGGGAAATCCTGTTTTTAAAGAAAACTCTCGAACCATTATCACTAATCCCTACATTATCGTAGAAGTACTTTCACCAGCCACCAAAGCCTTTGATTTATCAGAAAAACTATCAGAATACAAACTAATGAGTAGCCTTCAACAAGTGATTTACATTAATCCAGAAAAAGTAAGTGTTTCAACTTTTATCCGTTCCGAAAACCCCAACACTTGGATTAATCAAGATTTTTATAGCCTTGAAGATTCGCTTCCAGTTGAAAACAGCAGTATTTCTTTAGCGGATATTTACCATAAAATTAAGTTTGAGGAATAAACTCAATAAGTATTTCACAGCAAAGCCCAATGATTCAAAAGAGAATCATTGGGCTTTTTGTTTTTGTTCCTTTCGTCATCGTTGGAGTTTTTCTCCAACGAGTCGAGTGTCAACAACGAACCAGCCTTCAATGCTAAAACTTAATTTTATATTCATCATCTTGTAGATTATTAGATGACGAGTTGTTGACGCAAGGCTTGGTGGTCTTAGCGACCCTGTAAAACACCACCAAGGGCGTAATATAAATTCTTCCCTCCAACTCGGAGCAACAAATCGACATACTGAAATTACTCCCTCCAATTCGGAGCAACAAATCGACATACTGAAATTACTCCCTCCAACTCGGAGCAACAAATCGACATACTGAAATTACTCCCTCCAATTCGGAGCAACAAATCGACATACTGAAATTACTCCCTCCAATTCGGAGCAACAAATCGACATACTGAAATTACTCCCTCCAACTCGGAGCAACAAATCGACATACTGAAATTACTCCCTCCAATTCGGAGCAACAAATCGACATACTGAAATTACTCCCTCCAATTCGGAGCAACAAATCGACATACTGAAATTACTCCCTCCAACGTGCAGGAGACAATCGACATGTTGAAATTCCTTCCTGCAACGTGCAGGAGACAATCGGCACATTGAAATTCCTTCCTGCAACATGCAGGAGACAATCGACACATTGAAATTCCTTCCTGCATCGTGCAGGAGACAATCGGTACATTGAAATTCCTTCCTGCATCGTGCAGGAGACAATCGGTACATTGAAACGCTATCCACCAAGGTTATCTTTCACACTATCTGATCAATATTAATTTCGCTCAAAATCACTTCAAAATTTGCATGTTTTATTTTTCTGTGCCTTCTTGCGTGAAATCCCAAAATTTCCCATACAATGAAAACTAAGTTATTATTTTCTTTACTTGCTCTTACTTTCTGTTTTAATACTTTTGCTCAAAAGAAAAAGCCCGCAAAAAAAACTCCGCCTGTTAAAGTTTCAAAAATTGACTCTACTGAATTACTCAATAAAAATCCGCTGAAAGCAGGTTTACAACAAGCCAAAGATTTCGTAGAGGCGAGCCTTACACCAAAAGATTTAACGGCGAATCAAAACGGCGAAAAACGATATTATGATTCGTATAAATTGCTTTTACACGCTGGCGAAGAACTTTTTTTAGAACATTCTTCTGCTAATTTCAGAGTGATGTTGAGCTTAAAAACACCTACTAAAGACAAGCAAGAACTTAGCTACGATTCTCAGCCTTTCAAAGGAAATAGCATTAATAAATTTCACTATGTTGCTCCTGTAACGGGTACTTATACTTTGTTGGCGACTTCAATGGATGCTGGGCAATTAGGAAAATATAAAATTGCGAAAACCATTACTACGGCTACAGCCATAGAATCTGGACTTGACCAAACTTTTGCGAATCAGTTTAAGGCTTTAGAGAAATCGAAAAAAGAAAACTTTAAAAATATTACTGGCGAGAAAATCAAGAAAGACAAAAAAGAAGAAAAGAAAGACAAAACGGCTGGTTTAGAAAGCTTTAAAACTAACTTAGAATTAGTAAGCGGAAAGCCTTCACTTATTTTTAAAGATAATAATGGGCAAACGGCTAATTATAAAAGCATATTATTTGAAAGTGAAAGTGAAGAAGAAGTAAAAGCAAATTTCGAGCAATTGAAAAAGCAATTACAAGTACTTACTAGAAATTGGACAGAACAAAGTAATACTGATACCAACTATAGTTCTTCGACAGATACAGATTTTATCACCTTGAAAATCAATTCGATTCCTCCTGTTAAGAAAAAACAGAAGCCCCTTTTTCAAGTTGAGTTTGTTTATAATTAGTAGCATGCAAAGCTTTGAACTATCGGCTTTGCTTTAATGTTTCAACTTTAAAAATGGCATGAATAAAACAATTTGTTTATTCATGCCATTTTTAATACAACTTAATCCTAAAACGTATTTATCATGCAAACAGCTTTGATTACAGGTGCTAATTCTGGAATTGGTTTGGCTACGGCAAAAGCTTTGGCACTTGAAAAATTTGAATTGATTTTATTAGTAAGAAGTAAAGAAAAAGCTGAGGCTGCCTTTAGCGAGATTTTAAAAGTTGCTCCATACACTAAAATAGATTTTGTGTTGGCAGATTTGGCGGATTTAGCTTCAGTAAAAAAAGCCGCTGAAGAAGTAAAAGCAAAGTATGCTAAAATCGACAGACTGATTAATAATGCTGGATATTCGCCTGTTGGTATTTCTTTTACAGCAGATGGTTACGAAAAATCATTTGCGGCAAATCATTTAGGGCATTTTGTATTGACCTTGAATTTGATTGATTTACTCAAGAAATCTCCCGAAAGTAGAGTAATCAATCTTTCCTCAGCGGCTCATGCTTTGGGAAAAGTAAATCGACTTTTCGAGAAAAACAATACAAAGCTATCTGATATGGGAGCTTATGGCGATGGAAAACTAGCCAATATTCTATTTACAAAAGGTTTGGCAAAGTATTATAAAGATTCTTCTATTACAGCTTATAGTGTGCATCCTGGTGTTGTGAAATCTAACTTTGGAAGTGATATGAATGGATTCTTGAAAATTGGTTTTGCATTAGCTCGTCCGTTTATGATTTCGGTAGAAAAAGGTGCGGCTACTTCTATTTATTTGGCAACGACTAATATTCAGGATTTAAGATTTAGAAATGGATATTATTATGCCAAATCAAAACCAGCTTCTACTTATAACAACGGCATTACACCCGAAAGTGTAGAATGGTGTTGGGAGAAAAGTTTGGAAGCGGTGAAGGAGATATGAGTTATGAATTATGATTTATTTAAACCTTCTTCTTATCAGATATGGATTAATTCATCAGCTAAGAGGAAGGTTTAAAATTAGTAAATAAAAGATTTTTAAAAATTCAGAAGGTTCCCTTCTAAAACTAAAATATTCACAACTCACTCATTCACTCAATCACAATTAATTAAGCTGGCATCGTTGGGCGAACTTCAATTTTACTTGGTAAAGTTCTTGCTGGCATTTTAATTAAATCTGCAACAATCTGACCAATATCTTCTGGCTGAATCTTCCAAGCATCTTTTTCTGATGGAGAATGTCCATTGAAATGAGTAGCGACAGAACCCGGCATAACCGTTGTTACTTTGATTCCGTCTTTTCTTAAATCCATCATGATGGCTTGCGAGAAACCTACCACGCCAAATTTACTAGCATTGTATGCACCGCCATTTGGGTAAAAGTTAGTTCCAGCCAAACTTGAAATTGTAATAAAATACCCCTGAGTTTCTTTTAAAGCCAAGTAAGAAGCCTTAATACTATTGAAAGTTCCAGTTAAGTTAATGTCAATTGTTTCTTGCCATTGTTCAGCAGTTAAATCTTGAATCGGGGCAAAATGTCCAACTCCAGCATTAGCAATTACATAATCCAATCGTCCCCAAGTAGCAAGAATCGTATCAACAGCATTTTGTTGAGAAGCCAAATTTCTTACATCCGATTCAATCCCAATCGCAAAACCTTCTTTGATTTTATTCAATTCCGTGGCGGCTTCGTCTGCACTACTTTGCGAACGGCTTGTGATAGCCACTTTGATCCCTTCTTTGATTAATACTTCGGCAATGCCGTATCCGATTCCTTTTGAACCTCCAGTAATGAGAGCAATTTTTGTCATGATGATTGATTTTGAAATAAGTTTGTATCACGGATTTTCAATCCGCAAATGCTATAATATACGGATTGAAAATCCATCGTATTGTTTTTGTTCAACCTCTGTTAATGCAAAAAAGTTTCTGAATGATGTTATCAGTACTTTATTACTTGGAAATAGCGTAAATCACATTTCAATTCCATAATGACACAATTATATGAATAAAAAAAACAGGTCATAAGTTTTGCTTTTGACCTGTTCTATTTTTTTCTACGGATTGGAAATCCGTTGTACTGTTTTTATGCTTTCTTTTTCCATAAATAGAAAACAGGAATTCCTAAAGCTACAATACCAACACCCGCCCATGACGGAACGGGTTTATAAATCAATAAATTCACGCAAAGAGCGGCAGCAAATAGAAGATAAATCGCAGGAATAACTGGATAGCCAAAAGCTTTGTATGGACGTGGAGTATTCGGTTGTTTTTTACGTAAAACAAATACGCCAAAGATAGTCAATATATAAAATACCAAAATGGCAAAAACGGTATAATCTAGTAAATCACCATAAGTACCTGTTAAACACAACAAACAAGCCCATCCACATTGAATCCATAATGAAAAAGCAGGAACACCTTTACTGTTTAATTCGCCAGCTTTTTTGAAGAAAAGTCTATCCTTTGCCATCGCATAATATACTCTCGCTCCCGACAAAATGATACCATTATTACAGCCAAAAGTAGAAATCATGATAAATATCGCCATGATGATGGTGGCAGGGTTTCCGAAAATCATTTCAGCGGCAGCCGTACCTACTCTATCATTCGTTGCAAACATAATCCCTCTTGAAAGTGTATCAGTTGCATTAGGATGTCCTTGTACTGGCAATAGCATTAAGTAAGCAATGTTTGCCAAAATGTACAAAGCACTTACCGTTAGCGTTCCATACAATAAACTTAATGGAATATCTCTTTTAGGATTTTTCATTTCGCCAGCGGTATAAGTAACGTTATTCCATGCCGAAGACGAAAACAATGGACCAATCAAAGCTAAACCCATAGCCGACCATAAACCTATGCCCGACAAGTATTCGTAATCCATAATTTTACCATTTTCCCATATAATTTTTACGGGACTCCAGAAATCAATTGAATTGATAGCCCACATGCCTTTTTTAGGGTCTGAACCAACGATTATTCCAACAACAGCCAAGCCCAATAAAGCCCCAATTTTGGTAACTGTAAATACTAATTGAACCAATTTTGCATTCTTTACACCTTGAACATTCACGAAAGTCAGTAGTAAAATAAGAGCGATTGCTAAAAGTTGTTGCGTATCAAAAAGAAGAAATTTATGTTCAGTACCGATATAATCAGGAAGAAGTACCCCAGTATATTTAGCAAAAGCGACGGCAACGGCAGCAATTGTTCCAGTTTCGATAACCAAAAAGGTAGTCCAGCCAAAAAGGAAACCTGTTAAAGAATTATAAGCTTCTCTGAGATAAACGTATTGTCCGCCAGCATTGGGCATCATACCAGCCAATTCGCCATAAGAAAGTGCCGAAATCAGAGTGATTACACCTGTGATAATCCAAGCCAGTAATAAATAACCGGGAGAACCCAAGTTACGAGTAACATCAGCAGAGACGATGAAAATACCAGAGCCAATCATTGAGCCAATCACAATCATGGTAGCATCAGTTAGGCTTAGTTCTTTTTTTAGTTCATGTGAAGTAGTGGGAGAAGTATTTTTTTCCATCAAGGATTTATTAGTTAGTTTGGTTGATTAACAAACTTAACGAAAGACGGCTTGATTTCAAAATTTGGGGATTTTTTACAACAAAACTAATTACAGTTAGCTCTAAAATAAAAATCCTCGCTTGAATTTCAAGCGAGGATTTTTTATGAATATCTGTCCAGAGAGTAATTCTAACCAACCAAAGGATATTCCCAAGGATAGGAGTATTTTTCACCTACTTTAAAAATCTGCTGTAGGGAATCTAAAGCTCTGTAAATTAAGGCTCTTGCTGATTTCACTTTTGTCATTTCCATGATTTCTGCAATCTCTTCATAACTCACATCTTCATAGAAGTATAATAAAATTGCTTCTCTTTGTTTTACAGGCAATTTATTAAAGGCTTCTTGTAAAAGCTCTCCCGACTGATTTAAACAAAGTTCTCTCAAAGTATCTGAATCAGCTTCAAAATCAATCTGAAAATCTCCACCAAAGTCATTCAAACTAGAAAATTTACCCTCTTGTTTTACTTTACGGACTAACTTATTTCTCAAACTTGCTAGTAAGTAAAATTTAATGGAAGTAGTTTCGCCCAAACGTTCACGGCTTTGAATCAAATCACAAAATAACTCTTGCACTGCATCTCTAACCAAATCTGTATCATTTGAAAATTGACGACCATAATTGTACAATACATTCACGTATTGCCGATAAATCGTCTCCAAGGCAGAATCACTTCCTTTTAGAAACTCATTCCAAAGCTGGCTGTCAGATACTTTATCCATTAAATTATGTTCGTTGAGCTTTTGAAAACTTGTGTCAAGATGACACAATCATACACAAAGATAATAAATTATTGACAAAAGCAACAAATTGCATAAAAAAAATAAAAACTTTTACTTTTCTACGTACAAATACTTTTAATTACAGAATATCACAGAATAATTAAAAATAAAACAAAAGCTAATCACTTAATTTTCAATGAATTATTCAATTTATTCACTATAAATTTATTTTTTATTGATTTTACTATGGTCATCTTATCATTTTTTGTCTTTATTAATTGAAAACCTACAAATATGTACTCTAACATAGAACAAATAAAAGATTTACTTGAAGACCCAAATTTTGTGAATTGGGTTAATCAACCAAACGCTGAGCTAGATGAACATTGGCAAGAATGGTCGGAAAAGCATCCAGAAAGAAGAAGCGATTTGTTGTTGGCAAAAAGATTCGTGAAATCTCTACGCTATAAAAATGAATTTGCACTTGATGCAACAGAACAAGATAAAATGTTTGAACAAATCAAAGCATTCAAACAAAACAAAGATGAAGCTGATAGAAAGCTAATTCGAAAAATTAATTTCCGAAAAACATTATTTGGATTTTCAGCGGCTGCCTCAGTCATTATGGCATTTATCGGTAGTATTTATTGGACAAATAATGAAAACCCCGCTCCTTTTAGCATTGTACGTTCAGGAAATAATATAGAAGTAGCCACTACTTATAAAGGACAACGCACCAAAGTAATATTACCAGATGGCAGTATTGTACATCTCAACGCTGGAAGTAGCATCAATTATCCAGTAGCATTTAGTAAAACCAATCGAGTAGTAGAACTTATTGGTGAAGGTTTTTTTGAAGTTGTTAAAAATAAAAAGAAACCTTTTATTGTAGAAACTGGCAAAGTAAAAACGCAAGTTTTAGGAACGTCTTTCAATGTTAGAGCTTATGCTAATGAAAAAATAGTACAAGTAGCCGTAGCCACTGGAAAAGTAAAAATGGAAGACAAAGCATCTGGAAAAGCCCAATTCCTTACTCCTAATGAAATGGGGACTTTAGATAATACTTCAATAATACACAAAACAAACGTTGACCTTGAAAAAGCAATTGGTTGGAAAAAAGGAGTATTGGTATTTGATGGGGATAACTTCACTGATGTTTTTGCAAAGTTGGAGATTTGGTACGGAGTAAACATCATCGTAATGCCTAATGTTGAGCTAAAAGGACATTATAGTGGGGAATTTCAGCAAGAAACACTTGAAAACATCATGCAAGGAATTGCTTTTACTTCCGGTTTTCAGTACGAAATAGCTGGAAAAACAATTCTTATTCACAATTAATTATCTAACTACTAATATATTTTCTTTCAAAATTAATCAGTCTTTAATAAATAAATCCCTTCTAAATTTCATGAAACTAAGAAATTCAAACAACACTAGTTAAGGGTTATTGAATTGTATATGGTTGTGTCAGCTGTTTTTCTGCAAGAAAATCGCAACACAACCAATATACAAAGCAAAAAGACCTTTAATAAAATTATCCTAAAAATTGGCGTTTGGAGGATAAGCATTAAAAAGTATAAGTATTTAAAATACAATAACAAATTTATGAAAATTCATTTACTACCAAGTATGCGATGTTCAAAATATCTTTTTGTAGCAATATTTTTGCTCATTTTGAACGTAATCGGGTCTATTCACGCTCAAGCTAATAGCTTTGATGAAACGAGATTGACTCTTAGAGTCGATAAAATGAACATTTTGCAAGTTTTTAAAGAAATTGAAAAGAAAACTGCTTATAAGTTTACTTACAATGATGCTTTCTTGAATGATAAAATGCGAGTAACGATGAGCATGGAAAACCGTTCATTGACAGAAATTCTTGCATTTTTATCAAAAGAAGTGAATTTGGAGTTCAAACAAGTAAAAAAACATATTCACGTAATTGCTTCTAATGATAGAAAAACCAGTTTTTTAGGTGGCGAATCCGTTCAATCAATCAAAGTAGCGGGATTTCCAGTAAAAGGTAAATTAACAACAGCAGAAAATGGTGAAGCCATTGCTGGTGCAAGTGTTTTAATTAAAGGAACAAGCAAAGGCACTGTGACAAACGCTTTAGGTGAATTTTCGTTGGAAGTTGATAATGAAGCTACCGTTTTGGTTTTCAGTTCTATTGGTTATATATCTAAAGAAGTAGCTGTGGCTGGTCGTAAATTAATCAATGTCAATTTATTATCAGATGTAAAAGCATTAGACGAAGTAGTTGTAGTGGGCTACGGTACTCAGAAAGCGAAAGATTTAACAGGTTCGGTTGGTATTGTAAAAATTGAAGATGCAAAAAAGACAGCTACTTATGATGTAGCGAAACTTTTGCAAGGACAAGTACCAGGAGTAACTGTTCAAAGTTCTGGCGAACCGGGTGGTTTTGTAAACATTAAAATTCGTGGTATTGGTTCATTGACTAACAATAATCCATTGTTTGTAATTGATGGCGTTTTAGTTGATAACCCTTATGACTTTTCAACCAATGATATTGAATCTATTTCAGTATTGAAAGATGCTTCTGCGGGTGCAATTTATGGGTCGAGAGGAATGAACGGTGTCGTTATTATCACGACCAAAAAAGGCAAAGCGGGTCCAATGAAAGTTGATTATAATGCTTATGCTGGTGTTCAAAATATCGCTAAAACAATTTCTGTTATGGACAGAGTTGGTTACCAAAATGTAGTGAGTGCGGCAGAACTAAATGCTGGTTTAACAATTGCTCCTGCCAACGACCCTACTAATCCAGCTTATATTAGTAACGTAAATACTAACTGGCAAAAAGAAGGTTTAAAAACTGGTTATATTCAAGACCACAATTTAAGTTTTTCAGGCGGTTCCGAAACTATCAAAGCAAGTGCTTCATTAGGTTTCTTCAATAACAGCTCAACCGTCACTGGGCCACAGAATTACAAACGTTATACTTTCAACGGAAATATTTCTGGTAAAAAAGGTATTTTCTCATTCGGTGCTAAAATTGCTTATACGAATTCAGAAAAAATTGGTGCAGAAAACACTCGTGAACACGCAGTATTTGGTGGAGCAGTAACAAGTTTATTGACAGCTATTCCAACAATGTCAGTTTATGACGAAAATCGTTTAGGTGGTTTTGGTGGTGCTGATAAAAATACCCAAAGAGCCATTACGCTGAACGTTATCGGGATGAACTCTTTGTTAAAAGGAACAGATACTCGTAACAGATTTTTAGGTTCAGTTTTTGGAGAATTAGAATTATTGAAAAACTTAAAATACAAACTTCAATTAAGTGCTGACCGTATTGATACAAGATACTTATTCTTCGAACCAAAGTATGATTTAGGGTTTTATTACTTGACACCTAATGCCTATTTATTCGAGAAAAGAGAAAACAACTTGACAACTTTGGCAGAAAATACCTTAAACTATTCGCATGAGTTCGGTAAACATAAAATCGAAGCATTGGCAGGTTATACTTTCCAACAAGGTGTTTATTCAAGAACTGAAGCGAGTGCAAAAGGCTTAGTTGAACCTTATGTATTGAACATGAATACTGCGGTAAATACAGCTAATGGTAAAAGTGTAACTGGTTGGGATTCTAAAGCTACTTTATCATCAGTATTAGCTCGTTTGAACTATAATTATGCAGATAAATACTTATTGACTGTAAATTATCGCCGTGATGGTTCTTCTAAATTCAGATCAGAAAATCGTTATGGAAACTTTGCTTCTGTTGGTTTAGCTTGGAATGTTCACAATGATATTGAGCTTCCAGAAGCAATCAGTTCTTTAAAATTAAGAGGAGGTTATGGTGCTTTAGGTAACCAAAATGTGGGTGATTATTTGACAGATACTTATATCAACACTAATACTGGCTATGTATTTGGTGGAGTTTTAGCTCCTGGTGCTATCAGAACTCAAGTTGTTGACCCTTCAATCAGATGGGAAAGTAAACGTACTACAAACGCTGCAATGGAATTAGGTTTATTCAGAGACCGTGTTTCTTTCTCTGTTGAATATTTTGATAACCGTTCTTATGATGTATTGGCAAATATTCCAATTCCAACATCTGTTGGAGCAACAAACGGTTCAATTTTAACAAATGCAGCATCTTTGAGTAACTCAGGACTTGAATTTACGGCTAGCTACCGTCAACAAACTGGTGATTTCAAATATTCCATTTCAGCCAACTTTCATACGCTTTCAAATAAAGTATTGGCTTTGGGTGGAACAAATAATCCAATTTATGGAGCGGCAAGTAAAACAGAGGTTGGGCAACCAATTGGTCAGATTTTTGGATACGTTTCTGAGGGTATTTTCCAAAATGCTGATGATGTTAAAAACCACGCAACACAAACGAATGCGGCTCCAGGTGATATTAAATTCAAAGATTTGAATGGCGATAAAGTTATTACTTCTGACGACCGTACCTATTTAGGAAATACAATTCCAACTTTTTACTTCGGAACGAACTTCAACGCTTCTTACAAAAACTTTGATTTCTCAGCATTCTTTCAAGGAAGTGGTGGCAACAAAATTTATAATGGAATGTATCGTGATTTGATGGGCTTACAATACAGTAATGGTTCAACTGATGCTTTGAACTACTGGACTCCAACAAATACCAATACCAACGTTCCAAGACCAATCATTGGTGATCCAAATTCAAACGGAAGAGATTCTGACAGATTCGTTGAAAATGGTACTTATGTAAGACTACAGAATGCTCAGTTAGGTTATACTCTACCTACTTCAATCATCAACAAATTGAAAGTTAGCAGAGTAAGATTCTATGTATCAGGACAAAACATATTCTTAATTTCTAGTTTCCGTGGTTTTGAACCAGACTTTATGGGCGAAAGCGATGGATTGTTCAGCAGAGGTTATTATAATGGTTCATACCCTAATCCAAGAGCTGTATTATTGGGCGTTCAAGTTGGTTTTTAATTTCACTCAAACGAATTTATTACAATGAAAATATTTAACAAAAAAGTTATCATTGCCTTATCAGCAACTTTATTGATAGCTACTTCTTGCGAAGATAAATTAGATCAAGTAAACCCAAATGCTCAAACGTCTTCTACTTTCTGGAAGAATGAGGAAGACGCCTTGAAAGGAATTAATGCTGTTTATTTGAGTTTAGCTATTGATGGTAGCTATATGCGTTCGACGCCACTTTTGTTAGACAACCGTGGCGATGATGCAATGAGTAATAGTCCTTGGGACCAAATGTATAACTCAGGTAAATTTGCCTTGAATGCAGGAAATACTGCCATTTATGGATGGGCTTTTGGTGCTTATTATGAAGGTATTTCTAAAGCGAACCAAGTGTTAGATTACGTTCCAGGAATTACGATGGATGCCAACCTTAAAAAACGTATTTTGGGTGAAGCTTATTTCTTGCGTGGATTGTATTTCTATCATTTAGTAAATATGTTTGGGAATGTCATGCTACCTACCAAATCGGTACAATCAACCAGTGATTTCTTTGTAAAACAATCAACAGAAGCAGAAGGTTGGGCACAAGTAATGGAAGATTTCAAAAAAGCGACTGATATGCTTCCTACTACTTATGCTGGCACAGATTTAGGTCGTGCTACAAAAGGTGCAGCTATGGCATATTTAGGAAAAGTATATTTGACAAACCATAAATACGCCGAAGCAGCTACACAATTCAAAGCTGTAATTGATTTAGGCATTTATGATTTAGTACCAAACTATCGTGACAATTTTACAGAAGCGAACGAAAACAATAAAGAATCATTGTTTGAAGTACAATTCGAACGTACTGCTGGTGGTACTGATTTAAACTGGGGTGGGGAGCCGATTGCTTCTTGGGGTAGAGTTTCAGCAAGAGCAATTACTTATGGTGCAAATGGTTTGGGTTGGACGGACGTTCAGCCAACAAGAGCTGTCTTCAATGATTTCTTAGAAGAAAAAACTTCTGACGGAAAAGATGACCCACGTTTAGTTGCCACTATGTTTTATAACAAACCGGGTTTAATGGTTTATGGAAAAGAATTCTCGGTTAGATATGCTGGAAATGCTGGTGCTTTGAATTCATTGTATTGCCGTAAATATGCTAATGATGATACTAAAGCGGATGAGTTTGACTGGCGTTCGGGTATCAACGAAAGATTGATGCGTTATGCTGATGTATTGATGATGTATGCTGAATGTTTAAACGAAACAGGACAAACTGCTGCCGCTTATCCATTGATTCAAAGAGTAAGAAGTCGTGTAGGTTTGCCCAATTTAGCAACTGTAAAACCAAACATGACACAAGCACAAATGCGTGAACAAATTGGTCATGAACGTTTATTGGAATTTAGTTTAGAAGGTCACCGATTTGATGATATTCGTCGTTGGGGTTGGTTGAATGACCCTGCTAAATTAGCTTGGTTGAAATCAAGAGACCCTGAATTTAATACTTTTAAAGCTGGTCGTGAATTCTTTCCAATTCCACAAAATGAAATAGATAATAACCCAGGAGTTAAACAAAATTTGAGTTATTAATTGAGTGAATGAGTGGTTTAGTGAATGGTCTATTACTTTTCATTAAACCACTTTTTAACTATTTATTATTAGGGGGCGACTTAAGTCGCCCCCTAATAATAAAATCAAACAAACACTGAATTTACATTCATCAACCTATCTTAGTCATGTCACAATTCAAAAAATCATTATATTTTGTTACTTATACTTTATTTTTGGCTGCCTGTAGTAGCGATGAAGTTGATACGGTAATCCAACCTTTGCCCACCACTACACCCACAACTTTTGATATTAATTCTATCAAAGATAATTATGCCGATATTGCACCAGCTTCTAATTATTTGAAGTGGGGTTGCTACAATGTTCACGACCCTTCTATCATTAAAGACGGTGATACTTATTACTGTTACAATACAGATGTTGCTTACGGAACAGATATTCGTCCAGGTATTCAAATTCGTTCTTCTAAAGATTTAATTGAATGGAAATTTTACGGTTGGGTTTTCGAAGGACTTCCAACAAAAGGAGCTGATTATATTAAACAAGGTGGAGGTACTCCTTTTAATTCGTTATGGGCTCCTTATGTTATTAAAGTTGGGAACGAATACAGATTGTATTATTCACTCTCATCAGCTAAACCTCGTTTAAGTGCTATTGGTTTAGCAACTTCCTCCTCTCCTACTGGTCCTTGGAAAGAGCAAGGATTAACAGTAGTTTCAAAAGACGACAATACTATACAAACCAACGCAATCGATCCAACTGTACTCATTGACCAGCAAGGTAAACATTGGATGTATTACGGTTCTGCTTGGGATGGAATTTATATATTACAACTCGACCCAGCTACAGGTTTGGCCTTGAGTCCGGGTGATAAAGGTAAAAGAATTGCCAATCGTGGTTTTACAGGTGGCGTTTATAATGGCAATATCGAAGGCCCAGAAATTATTTATAACAAAGAACAAAAGAAATATTATTTGTTTATCGCTTACGATTGGTTGGCTACCAAATACAATGTTCGTGTAGCAAAATCAGATTCTCCGCAAGGGCCTTTTTATGATTATGATGGAAAAGATGTAAATACCAATCAAGACCATGGACCAATGATTATTGCACCTTATCAATTCAATGGACATGCAGGTTGGCAAGGCGTTTCGCACTGTGCAGTTTTTGAAAACAATGGTCAATTTTATATTAGTCACCAAGGACGACCTGGAAATGATGCTGGTTTTATGATTTTACACAGTAGAAAATTATATTGGACAAAAGATGGCTGGCCTGTAGCCTCGCCAGAACGTTATGCAGGTGAATTTACAACAGCTATTACAAGTAATGATTTAGTGGGAGATTGGGAGCAAATTATTCTTGGTTACAAAATTGTTCCTGGTTATGACAAAGAACAAAATCAGCCAGATTTTCAATACGCTTCCAATTTAACCTTAAATGCTAGTGGTGCTATCAATGGCGATGCTGCCAATAAATGGACGTATATTGCCCCTTGGTTAGAATTAAAATGGAGTAATGGTTTCACCGACCAAGTGTATGTTGACAGAGGACGTGACTGGGAAAATAAAAAAGAAACCATCATTTTCACAGGTTTAAATAACAAGGGAACAAGTATTTGGGGAAAGAAAAAATAGTATTTATATATCAATTAAAATTAAATCATGAATCGTAAAAACCTTTTAAAACTATTATTTGCAGGACAAGTATTGTTCACCTTTTCAGTGAATGCTCAAGTAAAAATGTCTGGAAATCCCATCATTAAAGACAAATTCACTGCCGACCCAGCAGCATTGGTTGATAATGGAACAGTCTATCTTTACACTGGTCATGATGAAGCTCCAAATCGTGAACAACGCTATGTAATGAACGAATGGCTTTGTTACTCATCTACGGATATGGTTAATTGGAAAGAACATCCAAGCCCATTAAATACTAAAAATTTCACGTGGGCAAAAGGCGATGCTTGGGCTTCACAAGTAATAAAAAAAGGAAATAAATATTACTGGTATGTTGCGGTAGAACATGGAACAATTCATGGAAAAGCTATTGGTGTGGCAGTTTCTGATAGTCCGACTGGACCATTTATAGATGCCCGTGGTTCTGCCATTATTACTAACGACATGACCACAGATACAAAAATTAGTTGGGATGATATTGACCCTTCTGTATTTATTGATGACGACGGACAAGCTTATCTTTTCTGGGGAAATACTTTTTGTTATTATGCCAAATTAAAGGACAATATGACAGAATTGGATGGTCCAATCATGAAAGTGAATCTTCCGACAAAGTTTACTGAAGCACCTTGGGTACACAAACGTAAAAACTGGTACTATCTTTCTTACTCGATTGAATTTCCAGAAAAAACAGTTTACGCCATGAGTAAAAGTATCAATGGCCCTTGGGTATTTAAAGGAACTATTAACGAAATTGCAGGAAATTGTAATACCAATCACCATGCTATTATTGATTTTAAAGGGAAATCTTACTTTGTTTATCACAATGGTGCTTTAGTACCTGATGCCGGAAGTTTTCACCGTTCGGTTTGTATTGATGAACTGAACTATGACAAAAATGGAACGATTAAAAGAATCGTTATGACTTCTGAAGGAGTAAAAGCTGTTAAATAAAAACTATCAACATATTCTAAGTAGTTTTATTTGAAAAAGTACTTATCTAAGAACATATTATTCAACCAAACATTTTCAATTTATTTTATAATAATGAATCTTAAAAAACTCAGAATCTTTTCTTTGCTCGTTGCTGCAATTACATTGCAAGGCAAAACGCATGCCCAAACCCCAGTTATTAACATTAAAGCCACACAGCCTGTTGCTGAAATTCAACCAACGATGTGGGGAGTATTTTTTGAAGATATTAATATGGGTGCCGATGGTGGTATTTATGCAGAATTGGTTAAAAACCGTTCTTTTGAGTTTCAAAAGCCTTTAATGGGTTGGAAAGTAGAAAGAAAAAAAGCTGAAGAAGGTGATGTAATTATTCAAAATCGTCAAGGAAACACAGCTAATCCTCGTTTTATCAGTATCAAAGCCAATAATACCTCAAAAGGTGATTTAGGTATTACCAATGAAGGTTTTAAAGGAATGGGGATTAAAAAAGGACTAAGATATGATTTTTCAGTACTATATCGTCATCAAAAAGGTTCTGTAAAATTCCACTTAGAATTACTTGATTCAAAAGGTAATATCATCGGCGAAACATCACTTATTCCTACAGGAAATGGACACGGGTGGAAAAAGGAAGCCATCAGTTTCAATGCAAATGAAACTGAAGCAAAAGGTAAATTTAGAATTTGGTTTGAAGGAAATGGCGAAATTGACCTTGATATGGTTTCATTATTTCCAGAAGATACTTGGAAAAAAAGACCAGGCGGAATGCGTGCTGATATGATTCAATTATTAGCGGATATGAAACCTGGATTTATTCGTTTCCCTGGTGGATGTATTGTAGAAGGCATTGATTTGGCAAATCGTTACCAATGGAAAAAAACACTTGGACCAATCGAAGAACGCCAGTTAATTATCAACCGTTGGAATGTAGAGTTTGCTCACCGTCCATCACCTGATTACTTCCAAACTTTTGGTTTGGGTTTCTTTGAATATTTCCAATTGGCTGAAGACATTGGTGCTGAACCACTTCCAATCTTAAACTGCGGAATGGCTTGTCAATTTAACACTGCCGAGGTTGTACCAGTAAATGAATTAGAGCCATATATTCAAGATGCCTTAGATTTGATAGAATTTGCCAATGCTGAACCTAATACAAAATGGGGCAAAGTACGTGCAGATATGGGACACCCCGCTCCTTTTGATTTGAAATTCCTAGGAATTGGTAATGAAAACTGGGGACCACAATATGTAGAACGCTTGAAGATTTTTACAAAAGCCATCAAAGCAAAATATCCAAACATCAAATTGGTAAACAGTGCTGGAACTGACCCTAGTGGTGACAGATTTGACTATTTGAACAAAGAATTACGTACAATGAATGCTGACATTATCGATGAACATTATTATCGTACTCCAGACTGGTTTTTGAAAAATGCTGGTCGTTATGATTCTTACGACCGTAATGGCTCAAAAATATTTGCAGGTGAATATGCAGCACAAAGTGACAAAACAGTAAGTGTAAACAACCGTAATAACTGGAAATGTGCTTTATCTGAAGCTGCCTTCATGACAGGTTTGGAACGTAATGCACAAGTAGTTAATATGGCTTCGTATGCACCACTATTTGCTCATGCAGAAGGCTGGCAATGGACACCAGATTTGATTTGGGTGGATAATCTCCGTTCTTATGGTACTCCTAATTATCACGTCCAAAAACTTTATTCTACCAATAAAGGAACACATGTTTTGAACACTACTCAGAATGGAAGCCCTCTTACTGGTCAAGATGAATTATATGCTTCGGGTATTTTAGACAAAAAAACGAATGAAGTTATCTTAAAAGTAGCTAACGTTTCAGACAAAGCTCAAGTACGTGAAGTGAATTTAGAAGGTATCAAGAAATTTGATACAAAAGCTAAATTGACAGTATTAAAAAATGACAACCTTGATGCAGCCAATACTTTTGAAAATGCTACCAATGTGAGTCCAGTTGAAGAAACGATTATTTTGAATCCAAAGAAAAAAATCTCTTTAACGCTTGCACCAAATTCATTTACGGTATTAAGAGTTAAATTATTATAATAAAATAGCCATTAAAGTCGTCTTGTCGAGTAGATTATCCATCAAAAATCTATCCGATAAGGCGATTTTTTTTGAGCTTTAAAATCGTTAAATTCTGTAAAGAGTTTTATTCATTTAGTTTATATATTACTTATCAAAACATCTTTCCTTACAATGAACCTAAAATCATCATTACAAGTATTTCTTCTTTTATTACTTTCCTTTGGTGCTTTTTCTCAAAAAGTATTCAGTCCAAATCGTCAAATTGTTGTTGACTTCTCCATCAAAAATCAGCAAGCAAAGTATTCTGTTAGCTTTCAAGGCAAAACTGTTTTGGCTACTTCCAGTCTGGGGCTTATTCGTGAAGACGGAGATTTCACAAAAGGACTTGCGTTATTAGGAACAAGCAAACCGACTTTTGTAAAAGACCAATACACAATTCGTACTACTAAAAAAAGTAATATTACCTATACAGCCAACCGTCAGGTTTTTAAATTGAAAAATGCCGAAGGCAAAAAAATAGACATCATTTTTCAAGTATCAAACGATGGTGTAGCTTTCAGATACTTCTTTCCTGAAAACTCAACTGATATTAAAAAAATCAGTGAAGAAATTACTTCTTTCAAATTTCCAGAAGCTACTAAAGCTTGGCTTCAACCGATGAGCGATGCCCAAACAGGTTGGGAACATTGTCATCCTTCTTATGAAGAATTTTATCAGAAAAACATTTTAGCTGGCATTATTTCTCCTATCAAAGCTGGCTGGGTATATCCTGCACTTTTTCAGTGTAACGGTACTTGGGTTTTATTGACTGAAGCTGGTTTAGATGGCACTTATTGTGCTACACGCCTCAGAGCAGAATCACCCAATAATGAATATAAAATCGGCTTTCCACAAGCACCAGAAGTATTTACAGGCGGTGAACTTAATCCGCAATCCACTTTACCTTGGCTTTCGCCGTGGAGAGTAATCGCTTTAGGTTCTTTGAAAACCATCACAGAGTCAACCCTAGGTACTGATTTAGCCCAACCTGCGGTGAAAATGGATACTTCATTTATACAAACAGGAAAAGCATCTTGGAGTTGGATTATGAAAAAAGACGATTCTATCAATTTTGAAACCACCAAAGACTATATAGATTTTGCTGCCAAAATGCACTGGGAATATTGCTTAATTGATGCTGATTGGGACACTAGAATTGGCTATGATAAAACAAAATGGCTGGCTGATTACGCTAAAACCAAAAATGTAAAATTATTACTTTGGTACAACTCAGCAGGTGATTGGAATACCGTAAAGTATCATCCAAAAGGAATGCTTTTAACACATGAAAGCAGAATAAAAGAATTTAACAAAATCAAAGAAATGGGTATCGCTGGAATAAAAATTGATTTCTTCGGTGGCGATGGACAATCAATGATTAAGTATTATTTGAATATTTTGGAAGATGCCGCCAAAGCAAAACTTTTAGTGAATTTTCATGGAGCAACTTTACCAAGAGGCTGGCATAGAACTTATCCGAATTTAATGACTGCCGAAGCAGTAAAAGGTTTTGAAATGGTGACTTTTGACCAAGCTGCTGCCGACGAACAGCCTGCCCATTGTACAACTTTGCCTTTTACTCGTAATGCTTTCGACCCGATGGATTTTACGCCGATGAATTTATATAAAGTACCTAATATTAATAGACGTACTACTTCGGCTTTTGAATTAGCCTTATCGGTTGTTTTTATATCTGGTATTCAACACTTTGCAGAAGAACCAGAAGGTATGGCTCATGTACCTGCTTTTGCACAACAGTATTTACAAACACTACCAAGTACTTGGGATGAAACCCGTTTTATTGATGGTTTTCCGGGTAAACTATTTGTAGTTGCTCGAAAATCAGGTAATAAATGGTATGTTGCTGGCATCAATGGCGAAGGAATTGCTAAAGATTTGAACCTTGATTTATCTTTCTTGAAAAACAAAAAAGGTCAATTAATGTCCGATGATGAGCAAACTCTTTTGAAAGAAACGCCCCTCAATATTTCAAATACTCCAACAAAAATTTCTTTAAAAGCCAACGGTGGTTTTGTAGCAGTTTTTGAATAGTTTTTCGCCCATAAAGTTTGGCTTATCAAAACTTTATGGGCTTTATTTTTCCGAAAAATATGAAACACATCATTCTTGCTTTATTTTCTTTGCTATTTAGTTATGGCATCCAAGCACAAACTGGAGAAATTGAATCTCATGACCCTTCCACGATACAAAAAGATGGAAATTATTATTGGTTTTTCTCTACTGGTTATGGTATCAAAGCCACTTATTCAACTGATTTAGTCAATTGGAAAGTATCGCCTCAAACGGTTTTTAAAAAGGATTCTTTCCCCACTTGGATTAAAGAATATGTACCCAAATTTCAAGGACATTTTTGGGCACCAGATTGTATTTTCATGAACGGAAAATATTATTTGTATTACTCTTGTTCATCTTTTGGAGTAACACAATCTGCCATTGGTTTAGCAACCAACGAAACACTTGACCCAAATTCGCCAACATACAATTGGACGGATTTAGGAATGGTGGTAGCCTCTAAAGACCGAAAAGATTTCAACGCTATCGACCCTAGTATTTTAAAAGATAAACAAGGTAAAATTTGGATGACTTACGGTTCTTTTTTTGGAGGAATTGCTGCGGTAGAATTAGATTCTGTTTCAGGAAAAATCAAAAAAGGAGAAAGTATCAAAAAAATAGCTGGTGGCAGAGAATCTGATTGGGAAGCATCTTGCTTGATTCAAGAAGGAGATTATTATTACCTTTTTGTAAATAATGGTTTATGTTGTAAAGGACTAAACAGTACTTATTATATTGTTTACGGACGTTCAAAAAATCCATTAGGTCCGTTTTTAGACCAAACTGGCAAAGATTTGAATGCTGGTGGAGGAACAGTAATCATGCGAACCGAAGGTAAATTCCAAGGACCTGGACATGTGGGTTTATTGCGTGAAAAAGGGAAAAACATTGTCTCTATTCATTATTACGATGCCGAAGATCAAGGAAAATCTAAAATCAATTTAGTAGAAATGGGCTTTAAAAAAGGCTGGCCCTATTTTAAGAGGAAGAATTAAATAAGAGATAAAAAGGGAATCATTTTTTGATTCCCTCTACTGTTTTAACATCAATAATTTTAGTTGATTTATTTCCCCAAGAATTTGAAATATAATTCATCACATCTGCGATTTCTTCATTTTCTAATCCCGGTTCAGGCATCATACCATTATACTTAATTCCTTTTACTTCAATCGTATCTTTTAATCCAAATTTGATAGCTTTAATGGCTTTTTCAGGGGTTTTCATCAAATAATCTGAACCCGCTAAAGGTGGATTCAATTTTTCGACACCCTCTCCTTTTCCCATGTGGCAAACAATGCAATTATTCAAATACACTTCTTTACCACGTGCAATACTTTCGGCTAATTCATCTTCATTCTGATGCCAAAATGGAGAAAGAAATAACATCGAAGCAATCAGTAAAATAATTTTCATTTTTCTTTAGGGGATTTTGGCTGTCAGATATTGGTCATCGGCTTTCGGTCGTCGGATTTCAGCAGTCGAATGTTCGTTTAGATTATCAGACCTTTCGTAAGCTTTTAGCCATCAACAGTTCGCTTTAAATGATAAAACCGACTGCTGATGACTGAAGACCGATAGCCATTTTCTAAAATCTATTTCTCTGGACTAATTTTCACGATTGAACCTGTACTTTCAACAGCTACATAAATGTTTCCGTCTGGTCCTTCTTTGATGTCTCTTACTCTACCTATATTTTCAAATACAGTTTCTTGACTCACCACTTTATTGTTTTTAATTACACAACGTTTGATATAATTAAACTTCAAAGAACCAATCAATAAATTACCTTTCCAATCTGGAAATTTCTTGCTTGTCACAAAAGTCATTCCACAAGGAGCAATTGATGGTCTGTAATAAGTAACTGGTTGTTCCATGCCAGCACGAGCAGTATCTGGTGTTATAATTGAATTATCATAACCAATTCCGAAAGTAATAGCAGGCCAACCGTAATTTGCCCCTTTTTTCAAGATGTTTACTTCATCACCACCTTGTGGTCCATGTTCATGTTCCCACAAGTCGCCCGTTGTTGGGTTAATCACAAAACCTTGCGGATTTCTATGACCATAAGAATAAATTTCTGGTCTTGCACCGTCCTTTCCTACAAATGGGTTATCTGTTGGCACAGTACCATCATCATGTAAACGAACCACTTTCCCTTGAAAAGTCGTAAGCTTTTGAGCTTCATCTTGTTGCCCTCTTTCTCCTACTGTCAAGTATAAATATCCAGCTCTATCAAAAGCAATTCTTCCACCGTAGTGATGGTTTGTGGTAACGTTTGGAGTAGCCTTGAAAACTACTTTTTGTTCAGTTAAAGTATTTCCAACCAATTTAGCACGCATCAAAGCCGTATTAGAGCCTTTACCAGTTTCTCCTTCAGCCGCAGGCGAAGAATAAGTAAAGTAAATCCAACCATTTTTAGCATAATTGGGATGAAGTTTAATATCTAAAAGTCCACCTTGTCCTTTAGAAACAATCGCAGGAAGCCCTTGAATAGGTTCTGCTACAAGTTTACCTTCATGAATTAATCTTAATTGACCAGTTCTTTCAGTAACTAACATATCTCCATTTGGCAAAAAAGCAATTCCCCAAGGCACATTCAATCCTGTAACAACCGTTTCTACTTTTAAACCTTCTATGCTAGATTTGGCTACCTTCTTGGAAACAGGAGTATCCTTGTTGATATGTACATTACTTTTTGCATCTGTAGATATTAAAAGGCCAGCCAATAAAGGAAGGACTCCAATAGAGAAAATTTGTTTTTTCATTTGTTGAGTTTATTTTCTTTGTTTGTGATAAAGTTAATGAAAAACACATTTTCGGCTGTACTGATTTCTATGTATTTAATTACTTAAACACTAGTTTCAGCATATTGAACAGATGAATTTAATTTATCTGTAATAGCTTTAATTCTTAGTTCCGAACGTTTTACTTCTGCTCTTAAATTTTGTTTTTCTGTCACGAGTTTATTAATCAAGGCATCATTCTTTTCAATTTTTTTCGTAGCGGCTTTTATCTCATTTTGAATCTTCTGAATTTCAGAAAGCTCTCTATTCATTAAACGTTGCTTAATTGAGTTTGTGCGTTTTTTGATTTGCTTGTTTCGCTGTTTTTCAAGAAAATCTTCTGAACTAAAATAAGCCTTCTTTTCCGCATTGATTCGCCCAATGCCTTCTTTTCTTACTTTTAAAGCAATTTCAGGATTTACTTTCAAGCCTAAAGAACGCATCTTTTTATAGACTACTCCGTATCTAAAACCGAGATGCTCACAAATTTCAGGAAGAGGTTTTGTATAATGATGCTCTTTGAGATAATTGATAGCCTCTTCAGACCATTTCGTAACGCCTTCCCTACCCGATGGAACACCCTTTCGACTTGCTTGACGCACTTTTCTGAGTTCTTCTCCTACAGTAAGTTTAAACCTTTTTAGTTGTCCTCTTACAGATTCCCAGCTTCTACCAAGTTTATCTGATATTTCCCTAGATGTTAAATATTGGAAGTTTTCTTTTAAAAAATTGATTTCCTCCTCGGTCCACTTTGATGTAATTCTTTTTGGGGGTTCTGGTGCTACTTCACTTCTTAATACCACTCCATCCTTGACGTAGTTGATGATTCTTAATTTGTTTTTCTTTGCCATTTTTAGTGTTTCTTACTGAATTTCAATACAGTTTTATGTATTAGGGAAAACAACGAAAAAATGTTTTGAGAAGCCTCAAAACATTCAGTATTATGTTTAGCAAAGGGTTTTTGTGTAACAAACTTCGCACTTTATTCTTAAAAAAACAATAAGTCTTGTATGGTAACTCCGAATTTCCTTAAAATAAAAAATAGCTCCAAAATTGGAGCTATTTAGAACGATTCTTTTTATTAAAAAGTATAAAATTGTCTTACAATTTTTGTTCAGCCATCTGAATATCTGGAATTGAAGTATCATCTAAACCTACACGACCTCTTTCTTTTCTAACAATTCTTGAATACAAACCTACTTCTTGACTGAATAAAAATGTGAAAAATAACTTTACAAACGAAGTATGATATTTCAAATCATCATAAAATTCAGGAGCGGCAGCTTTCAATTTTGGCAAGTTATTCCAAGGCACAGAAGGCATATCGTGGTGTTCGTTATGATAACCTACATTCATGTTGATTAAATTCAAACCACCATAATAACTGTAAGTCTCTTGGTCTTTATCTAACACCAAATAATGTTCTTGAATCCATCTTGCACCAAGTGGGTGTAAACCTACAGAGAACATAAAACTTGCACCCATATAACCTAAAGCTGACCATCCCCAGAAATACCAAATTACAGCATCGAAAACAATTTGAGCGATGATATTCATCATTACCCAACGGTCAATTACTGCTAATTCTAAACAACGAAGTGTACGAATTACTTGGAAAATAGGAAATAACAATAACCAAACTGCTTTACCAATAAAGTAATTATTGATAAGTTTAGCTTCCCAATAATCTGGTAAATCGGCGTCTAATTCATGAACTCCTTGAAAAGCATGGTGCTTTAAATGATAGTTTTTGAAAGAAATAGCTGTTGGTACTAATGATGGAAAATTGGCAATGATACCAGCGTAAACGTTCCAAGAAGGTTTTTTGAAAACAAGGTTGTGCGAAGCCTCATGAATACAAATAAACAAAGTATGTGAAGGGAAAGCACCAATACACCAGGCTGCTGCCAAAATAATGTACCATGCTTGGTCCTTCACCAAATAAGTCATCAGGATTTGAAGTGACACACAAGCCAAAATCCAAACCATCGTCATCGGATTTTTAGTGATTAATTTCTTAACCTCTGGGTGAGCCTTTAAAATCTGCCTTGTACGCAAGCGGTGAGGTTCAGAACCTGTAACATGAGTAAAATCTTGTTGATACGCCATTTAATGTTAATTTAATTCGTTATTGAAATTACTGTTAAAATTCTATTTAAAAATCTTTCAAATATACTGCGAACCAAACGTTTTATCAATTTGTTTGATAATATTTACATTTATTCGCCTGGATGATATGTTTTTTCTGCATTTTTCAAGACATCTTCCTTATAAAAAAGGACATCTTTGAATTTTCCTTTTGTGTACATCAACAATTGGTCATTGAAGTGTTTGGAAGTTGGGTCGCCACTTTCGCCTCCTGCTAAAAGCGATTTTGCTTTAATTTTCTTGCCAAATTCAACCGCACAAATAAAACTGTTTCCTCCTACTCCGTATCTTTTGTTTGTTCCTTGATAATAACGACTATTATAAGATGGCAAAGAACCCCACAAAGCAGAAGCAAAACCTACTGGAACACTTGGCTCGTTGTCATTATACTTGGCTTGTAAATCTCCATTTAATCGTTGAAAACGATTGATTTCCCCCCAAGCTATTTCCCAAGTAGCAAACTTTTTAGTCAAATCATTGATGACTGTTACCAAAGGTGACATCAATTGGGCAACTGTAGCATTCGCTGCAAACCTTTTGGTATTCTCTACTTGGTCGGTTTCGCCTTGGTCGATGTATAATCTTTGAATGACAGGACTTAGTTTCTGAGCCCACTCAACCGCTAAAGTAGTAGCGACAGAAGTTTCAGACGAATGATAATCCCATTTTTTCAGTACATCAATCGGTGCTTTTAATTGATTATAAAGTGAATCGTTCGGTTTTACATCACGTTCAAATGTTTTTATCAAAGCAGGAATCAATATTTCAAAAGCTGACAAATAAGTATCATAACCTGCTTCAATTACTTTATCAATTGTATATTTTTTCTCACGATCTAACACTCTTACGGCATTCACCCCTCTAAAATTTTCTCCATCTGGAGCCATGTAAGATGGATAATTTTCTCTTTTCGGACTATTCAATCCTGCTACTGAAAAAGGTGTTGAATTACAATTTTGTAGCCAACCATTTACTGGATTATACAAATGAACGGTTTCATCAACTGCATGCAAACCTTTCCATTCTGTTGCCGCAATTGAACCATCAACTGGTTTTGCCCAATTGTATTGATTATCTCTTTTCGGAATATAATTACCATGCCAATAAGCAATATTTCCTTTATTATCAGCAAAAACAGTATTGTTTGAAGTATTTGCCTTCAAAGCCATTACTTGTTTGTATTCTTCAAAACCCTTTGCTTTGGTTCGTTTCCAGCTCTGAATCAAACTGACAACCGAACGATTATAAGACTTTAAACTTAACCATTTATCGTCTCTTTTCGCCATGATTGGACCATGATGAGTAGCGTAAGTTGTAAAGGTTTTTTGTTTCAATTCATTCCCTGACAAATAACTAATCGTGATTTTCTTTTCTGAAACTGGTTTTAAGACACCTTCATATTCATAAAAATACTTGTCTTGTTTTTTGATAATTTTCTCTGCATAAACATCTGCAACATCTACATTAC
This sequence comes from Arcicella gelida, assembly GCF_034931025.1. Lineage (NCBI taxonomy): Bacteria > Pseudomonadati > Bacteroidota > Cytophagia > Cytophagales > Flectobacillaceae > Arcicella > Arcicella gelida. Next base: position 320,389 of record NZ_JAYGIL010000002.1, read on the forward strand.
TAGATGTGTGCATCCAACCGCAATAAGGATTAAAACCCTGATAAACAAACATTTGCCCCCAAGTAACTGCTCCATAAGCATTCAAACCCTCTTCACTGACTACTTGTACTTCTGGTCTGAAATAAAAAGTAACGTGTGGGTTTATGTACAAAATAGCATTCCCCGACGCAGTAATTTTCGGAGAAAAAGCAAAACCATTTGAACCCGTTTGATGGTCTGAAAGTTTAGGAATAGCCACAGCCGAAACCAAACTTCCTGAGTAAAAATTCTTTAAATCAGCAATGCTCAAATCTGCCGTACTAATTGCACCAATACTTCCATCCGTCCATAATAAAGGATACCAAGGCTGGAAACGAGTCAATATCGCTGGTTTTACAGATGGATGCGTGTGCAAATAATAGTTAATGCCATCAGCATAAGCATTCAACAATTTCTTTAACCACGGTGCAGCTTTTTGATAATCAGCTTTAGCCTCAGTTGTATCTATCAGCAAGCGAATTTGTAAATCATTATACAATTCGGACTCCCCTTTTAGCTCAGAGATTCGTCCTAATTTTTCAATATAATTCATTTCTACTCGCTTGAAATCGTCCTCGCATTGAGCATAAAGTAAGCCAAAAACGGCATCTGCATCGGATTTGCCATAAATATGTGGAATCCCCCAATTATCCCGAATAATGTTCACTCGTTGAGCTTGTTGCTTAAAACGACTGATTTCAGCACTAGAAAATTTTTGAGCGAAAATAGAGAAAGGAAGAAAAAGTAGTAAAATAACTTTTTTCATATTTGATTTTATTGAATGATGAAGTTTTCTGTATAAACAAACATACAAAATTCATAGAAATTTTTGCCACTTCTAGCTTTAAACTTTATCTCTTTTTGCCTTAATGAGTGAATTTTTTCGGAAAATTGGGAAAATTTTGAGGCTTTATCAATGATTTTTCTAAAGAGCTTTTGGTGATATATGTTACTGAAAATAATGATTAAAAAAATGATATTTCTTAAAACTGTTCAGTAAAACGACAATAAAAATTATCATTCTGTACAATTTTGGGCATTAAGCATTAAATTTGGTGATACCGTCAAACCAATCGTTAGCTTTTAATGTCGAATTCATATCAATTTCTGAAAAAAATCATCTTAAGAACGCCTACGCTACCATTTGCAGATGACATTTCTGAAGATTTCCTTAAAACATTACTCAACCATCCGCCTTTTTTAGAAGCACTCTATTTGGCATCGCCTGTACTTTTCAATGAAGCACAACTTTGGAAAGATGGGAATATTACTGATGTTAAGAAAGCTCAAAAAATAGTTTTTTCACTTTGTAAATATTATTCCAGAATGTGTAGTCGATGTACTCCTTTCGGGCTTTTTGCAGGTTGTTCTGTCGTTGAATGGAGTGATGAAACTGCTTTGAAAATTGCTTCTGAAAAACGAAGAAGTACTCGTTTAGACATGCACTATGCTGGTGCTTTGGCACAAAGTTTATCAGAAATTCCTTTCATCAAAAGTCATTTATTATATTTTCCAAACTCAAGTATTTATCAAATTGGTCAAGAAATTCGCTATGTTGAATATAAATATGTTGATGGAAAAAGAACACATCAAATCTCCGCTTTTGAATGGTCTGAATACATAGCTTTGGTGTTGGATGCCTGTAAAAAAGGAGCAAAAATGTCGGAAATTGTGCCACTTTTGATAGACGATGATATTTCGGAAGAAGACGCTTTGGGTTTTATAGAGCAGTTAATTGATGCCCAACTCTTGATTAATGAATTAGAACCAGCCATTACTGGTGAAGGATTGACCCAACAAATCATTAAAGTACTTCAAAAAAATAATGTCAACGAGCATTACCTTGATACTTTGCAAAGTATTGAAAATCAATTGAAAAATATTGATAATCAACAAATTAATAAAATAAGTACTTATCAAGAAATCACAGAGCTTATCAAGAAAATTGGCGTTCCTTTTGAAGAAGGAAAGTTGTTTCAAACAGATTTGGTCAACTTATTTGATGAGAATAAAATTGCATCTGCTTATCAAGAAGAACTGAGTGAAATTGCTGAGCTTTTGATTCAAGTAAGTGAAAAAAGAGAAAATCCAACGCAAAGTGATTTTATCAAAAAGTTTTATGAACGTTACGAAAACCAAGAAATTCCTTTACTTATTGTAATGGATACAGAAACAGGCATTGGTTATGGACAATCTGGCAAAAGTAATTTTACGCCGATTGCAAATGGATTAGAATCAAGCAACGAAGAAAAAAAAGACGTTACAATTAACTTAAATCCTTTTCAACAATATCTTTTCAGAAAATACTTGAATGCGCTCAAAGAAAATGCTTTACAAGTAAATTTGGAAGAAGATGATTTTAAACCTTTTTTGCATAAAAAATATAAAACGCCAAGTTCAACTTCGATGATTTTTAGATTGACTGGCGATGAAGAATTGCCAATTTATCTTGAAAAGTTTGGAGGTACAAGTGCGGTAAATTTATTAGGAAGATTCGCTCATACCGACGAAGCTATTTTGGATATTATTCAAGAAATTACCGAAAAAGAACAGGCATTAAATCCAGAAGTTATCTTTGCGGAAATTGTACATTTACCAGAAAACAGAATTGGCAATATTTTACTTCATCCTGCTTTTTTGACTTATGAAATTCCGTACTTAGCCAAATCGTCATTACCCGAAAATCAGCAAATTTTATTGGAAGATTTATTGGTTTCAGTGGATATTAGTCAACAAAAAATCAGGTTAAAATCAAAAAGGTTAAACAAAGAAGTAATTCCAAGATTGAGTAATGCTCATAATTATTCAATGAATGCCTTGCCGATTTACCATTTTTTATGCGATTTACAAAGTGCTAACCTAGTCGCAGCCTTTGATAGTGGCTGGAAAAAAGCGACTTTAAATACAAAGTTTTCGCCTCGTCTTACTTATAAAAATATCATTCTTGAAGCCGCAACTTGGCAATTCAAGAAAGAAGATTTTGAAAGTTTACTTATCAATTCTCCTGAAAATCTATTAGTATTTTTCCATGAATTTATTGTAAAATGGCAATTACCAAAACGATTTGTATTGGTGGATTTTGACAATGAATTGTTGGTCAATACTGAAAATTTATTGAGTATTCAAACTTGGCTCGATGCTATTAAAAATCGTGAAAAGATTGAACTAAAAGAATTTTTGTTTGTCCCCAACAATGGGCATATCGTTAACCAATCTGGAGCATTTTTTACGAATCAGTTTATAGCTTCTTTAATTAACAAAAAAACTGTTTTTGAGCAAATTCCGTCTCAAAAACCTTTGAATCATGAAATCCAACGCACTTTTTCTTTGGGATCCGAATGGCTTTATCTTAAAATTTATTCAGGCGTAAAAGCCGCAGACGATATTTTAGCACAAAACATTAAGTCATTGGTTGAGCAATTTCTGAAAAAGCGATTGATTGATAAATGGTTTTTTATCCGATATAATGACCCCGATAATCATATTCGTTTACGACTTCATTTTACTGATTTAAAGCATTTAGGTGAAGTAATTCTTGGTCTGAAAGGAATTTTAGACGATTTAGAAAAAGAAGGAATTATCTGGAAAATTCAATACGATACTTATCAAAGAGAAATAGAAAGATATGGTGCTGATGTCATGATTTTAACAGAAAATATCTTTTTTCACGATAGCGAAGCCATTGTAAATTTGTTAGCACAAACTTGGGGCGATGAAAGAGAGCAAATTCGTTGGCAGTTTGCCATGAAACTAATTGATATTTATTTGAATGATTTTGAACTTTCGCTCGATCAAAAGCTAGATTTGATGACCTTATTAAAAGATAATTTTGCAGCAGAATTCAAGGTTGACAAACCGATGAAACTACAAATGGACAAGCGTTTTAGAGAATATCGAAAAAAGATAGAAAGTATTTTGTCGGCTGAAATAAGTGAAGAATTTATCACATTTTTTGAGCCTATTCAACATAAAAGCGAGCAAACTAAAGAAAGTATTGCTCAAATAAAAGTGTTGAAATCAGGTGCTACACTCAAAAAATACTTATCAGATACGATTCACATGACTGTCAATCGTGTGATTGCTGACAATCAACGTTTTCATGAATTAATTATTTATGATTTTATGTATCGCTATTACCAAGCCGAATTAGCCAAATTAAAAAAGAATAGGACTAAGATAAATTTGAGTTAAATTCTCATTAAATTATAAGCTAATTGCTTAAACCTTTTCAATTCATTTAGTAAAGATATGACTACCAATCCAGCAGATAACAGAGCTTACTTTTTTAAGATTGACACAACGATGAAAAAAATAAGGCTCATTCTCCAAAAAAAATTAGATGATGCCAATATTAATCTAACGGTAGATCAATGGGTTTTACTTGACCATATTAAAAGACACGAAGAACTTGGGGTTAGCCAGAATGAATTGGCTGAAATGACTGTTAAGGACGCTCCCACTGTTACCAGAATCATTGATTTATTAGTAAAAAAAGGATTTGCTGAAAGAAAAATGGCAACAATCGACCGTCGCCGATTTATGATTACGCTAACAAATGCTGGCAGAGAAAAATTTGAACAGGCTTACCCAATTGTTGTAGAAGTAAGAAGAAAAGGTTGGGGAGATTTATCTGAAGAAGATTATAAAAATTTTGTAAAAATTCTTGATACTATTTACGCAAACGTTACGCATTGAGTGCTATTCAATCAAAAAGGAGTAATACATTTTAAATCTGTATTACTCCTTTTTGATTTGAAAATTTACCGATTAAGACATTTCTCCAGCAATCGAATATCTCAGATTTTTCTTTTTCTCAGCAAAGTAAGTATCTTGCCCCAATACATACATCAGTTTTGTAATAGCTGCTTCAGTTGTTAAATCTGCACCACTTACTACTCCAATTTCTTGCAAATACTGACTTGTCTGATAATGACCTTGGATTACTCTTCCACCATTACATTGCGAAACATTATAAATGATAATTCCTTTGTCGATGAATTCTTTCATTAAATCCAAAAACCATTGAACAGTCGGAGCATTTCCTGAACCAAAAGTTTCCATGACAACGCCTTTTAAGCCTTCTATTCCCAGAATACTTCTCACAACTTTTTCAGAAATCCCAGGGAAAATTTTCAGAATTACCACATTTTCATCCAATTTCTCATGTACAATCAATTTTGCATTGGGATGATGATGCTTGATATAAGGTTTATTGTACTCTATTTTCACACCAGCTTCAGCTAAAACTGGGTAATTTTCTGATTCAAAAGCATTAAATTGAACACTTTCACTTTTTCTGGCACGATTACCCCGCAATAAAACAGAATTAAAGTAAATACATACTTCAGAAATAATTGGTTGATTATTAAGCCTCGCCGCAGCAATTTCAAGTGCCGTAATGAAATTTTCTTTGGCGTCTGTTCTAGCTACTCCGATTGGCAATTGAGCTCCTGTCAGAATAACAGGTTTATTAAGATTTTCCAATAAATAACTCAAAGCAGAAGCTGTATAAGCCATAGTATCTGTACCATGAAGAATGACGAAAGAATCATATTCATGATATTTTTCACCAATGATTTTTGCCAAAGTAATCCAAACTGAGGGATTCATATTAGAAGAATCCAACAGTGTTTCAAAAGTTAGTACAGAAATATCAAAATCTAAACGAGCCATTTCTGGTAAGTTCTCAGGAATCTGAGCAAAATCAAAAGGTACTAAACCATCCGATTTGGCATCATAAACCATTCCTAAAGTTCCTCCAGTGTAAATTACGAGTACTTTTACATCGTCTTTACTGTCTGATTTTGTGTTAATTTTTATAATATTATACATCGAATAATTTAGTTGTTATGAAAGATGAATGGCATTTATATACTTAATTTATTGACATAAGTTAAGCGCATTTTGAGTACTCTGTTCAATTACTTTTTCTACCGAACATTCCATTAAATCTGCGACTTTTTGAGCAATAATAGAAAGATAAGAGGGTTCATTTCTTTTCCCTCTATACGGAACTGGAGCTAAATAAGGCGCATCAGTTTCCAAGACAATTGAGGTTAAGTCAACATGAGGTAAAATTTTATCTAGTCCGCCATTCTTGAAAGTTACCACCCCACCAATTCCTAAAAGAAACCCTAATTCTATGGCTTTCTGGGCTTCCTCTAAAGTACCTGTAAAGCAATGAAAAATGCCTTTTAAATTAGAGTCTGCATTTTTTTCTATCAAATTTACTGTTTCCCAAAAAGCATTTCTTGAATGAATATCAATCCACAAATCATGTTTTTTTGCTAGTTGACATTGATATAAAAAGGCTTCTTCCTGCTGTTTTACAAAGGTTTTATCCCAATATAAGTCCATCCCAATTTCTCCGATGGCAATAAATTTATACTTGTTCAACCAATCTTCTACGATGGCTAATTCTTTTTCAAAATCTTCTTTTACATAGCAAGGATGCAAACCCATCATCGGAAAACATTGATTCGGATATTTTTCAGCCAAAGCCATCATTCCATCAATGGTTTCTGAGGCACAATTGGGCATCCAGATTTGCGAAACACCGGCCGAAAAGGCTTTTTCTAGCATTTCATCACGATCTTCCTGATAAGTTTCATCATAAATATGGGCGTGGGTTTCAATAATTTGTAAGGATGAATTATTCATTTGATATTTTAATTTAGCTTTAAGCGGTAGGCTTTAGGCTGTAAGCTTTTTTATTTTTAGAAATAAACCTGTACTAAAAAATTCCTCATTCGAAATTTTTATTCAAAACTCAACGATAGATTCTTCCCTTCCAATCCACCGCAACGGGTGAATAATAAAAGAGTATCATCGTTAATTGCCAGCAATTGGCATAAATTTCGTACAAAAGTAAATGTTTTATTAAGTGAAATCGCCTTAATTTTAAAATTGTTGGTAGTACTGTCATACTTTGGTTCAGCCATTTGATAAGCCATAAAGTACCAGCCAATTCCCAAGAGTAAGTAAAACCAACGACTGCCAAAATCGGTAATAAAAGTGCTTGTAGAAAAAGTAAAGTAACTATCCACCAAGGGCATTGTAAAGCACCAACCATCCATCGTTTTCTTTGATGCAAAAATTCTTTCAAATTCATCATCGGTAAAGTTTGGTTGAATACTTTACGATTAATGGTATTTTTGAAGCCAAATCCGTTTTTGACTACTTCATGGAAAAGTGCAAAATCTTCTGTGATAGAAAAAGGAATTTTTGCATAACCGCCTGTAGCTTCGTAAGCCTGCCGAGTAACGGCTGAATTATTTCCCAAACCCGTTAAAGGAATTTTTAAATCAGCCGCAATTTTCAATAAAGTAAGTGCATGAAGCCAGTCGATTGACTGAAAATGATGCCAAATATTTGTGCCTTTAATATCTGTAATGCCTACCTGATGACCTATGTTTTCATCAGCTTCAAAATTGGCAATCATTCCTTCAATCCAATCGGGATTTACAGTTACGTCAGCATCACAAATTAGAAAATACTTTCCAGTAGAATGTTCATAAAGATTCGCTAACACATTGGCTTTTCCACATTGATTATTGATTACTTTCTGAATATCAACGAGTTGAAAATAAGACTTATCTTTTATAAAATCTTCAACCAAAGCTTTTGTTTGGTCTTCCGATTGGTCATTTCCGATTAATACTTGTAGTTTTTCTTTGGGATAATGGACTTTATCAATAGAACGAAGACAATTTAAAATCGTATCTTCTTCGTTTCTGGCAGCAATCCAGATTGTAATATTAGGCTGTTCTGAAGTATTCATTCAATCCATTTAGGTTTACAATGCCTTAAAAGTAAAACCTTTTTCTGAGAAATGTGACAATACTCTTGGCAAAGCGTAAGACATATTCGTATTTGCCTTAATGCTGTCATGAAATAAAACAATAGAACCGTTTTCAGTATGTTGCATTGTTTTCTTTAATACTTTTTCGGGTGATAATTCTTGAGAGAAATCCCCAGAAAGTACATCCCACATAATGATTTCGTGGCTTGGCAAAATGGCTTTCGCCTGATTTTTTTTGATTCTTCCATAAGGCGGGCGAAACTTCTTTTTTGTAAACAAAGAATCGTTTTTTATTTGAAAACCATTCTCTAAAATAGCCTCGCACTCTTTGAAATTTTTCAAATAAAGCTCATCTTCCGTTTTCCAACCTTTCAAATGATTAAAAGTATGATTTCCAACTGCATGACCTTGTTGTATTATTTTTTGAAATACTTCAGGATGTTTTCTGACATTATCGCCGATACAAAAAAAAGTAGCTTTTGCCTGATATTTCGCCAATTCTTCCAAAACAAATTCCGTAATATCAGGAATTGGGCCATCGTCAAAAGTCAAGTAAATTACTTTTTCATCACGCTTGATATTCCAGATAAAATCTGGATACAAAGCCCGCATCAGGAAATTGGTTTTGTGGATGAACATGGGTTTGTTTCTTAGTTGTAAAGCAGATTATACGCAATTTAGGCATTTTATAATTTTATTGACACTATATAAAGTAAAATCCCTCCTAAAGCTTTATGAGCTATTAGGAGGGATTTTCAATAATAAATAGTAAAATTAATTCATAGAGTTATAATCGTTAATTATTTTAATCAAATCAATATTTTTAGTTACACCTTCTTTTACTTCAGCATTATTATATTCTTTATCCTGATATTTTTTAGAAACATTTGCATTATCACTTATCAAAGCTTGTAAATCATTTAATTTACTGGAAGTACCAATCATAATACCCTCATTAGTAGCTGTTTTACGCAAAAAATAAGTATAATAATAATAGTTACCTTGCTTAGTTTCTCCATTTTCTATGATAGAAGACGAGTAGTAGATATACATATATAAATTGATTTTCCCTTTTGACAAAGGTTGCATAAATTTCAGACTCTTTCCACCTTTTACATCATTGAAGTCAACCTTCTCAAATAATTTATCATTTATTTGAAACCCAATACATTCTTTAGGTACTGACCTCATAATTTTTGAGCCACCCTTTTCTATATAAACCACATCACCATAACCAATTTCACGAATTGAGGTGCGTATATAGGTATCAAAAATCACCTCTGTCTTGGAGGCATCTTTATTGATGATAAATCCAGGTATTTTAGTTTCAGACCAATTTACTTCCTTAAATGGTATTTGTGCATTACTGGTAAAAACAGATAAAATTAACAGACTGCATAAAATTGTACTAATCTTTTTCATAATGATTTTTAATTAAAATGTAATTTAACGAGTAACATTTTGGTAATAGTAATGTGGAAGATTCATTGAGTGGCTAATCAAAAATTGACTTATCAAATCCAACCGACGCTTTTCTATCTCAGCAGAATCCATAAAGATTTTATTTAATAAATCCCATTTACGTTTATTATCTGCTTCAACTTGCCCGCTTGCTTGCTGAATTAACTGTAATGCCTCTGCCTTGCATGACGAAGATGGGTCAATCATAGCGATGATATTTAGTCCTTCTTCAAATTGACGATTCGCAACCTTTGCCTTCGCATTCAAAAGCATTTGATTACAATTTTGATTTTGATATAACTTAAATGCCTCTACTGCTTTAGTGGTTGCTTGTTGATAACAGTCAACTTCAGAAGGAACGCTTAATAAACTAACCAAAGCCTCTTCGTATCTATTCATTTTCATCATTTGCTCAGCTTGAGTAATAATACTAGAACATCTTTGATTGTAATAAGTTATAGCTTTTTGCTTTGCTTTATCTAGAAACCCAACAACATTCGGTTCATCTAATTTGGCATTCGAAATCATATTATTCAAAGCTAAATCATAAGTTTTCCCACTCCCCTTCATTTTTTTAGTAATTGAAGAAAAGATTAACTTATTATCTAGCTGTTTTACATACAAGCTTAAGTCAGCTTCAATCACCGTGATATTTTGTACCTCAGCATTCACAGTCTGTTGATTATACAATTTAATGACAGGATATAACACTAAGTTATTTTGAATATTTAATGAAGCAATTCCATTCTGAGTTAGTACATCAATTAAATTATCATGTAATCGTTGGAGATGGGTATTAGTAAGCCCTCCGTCAACTTCCTCAGGCATAACTAAGGCAAAACTGATATTATTAGATTGTCCAAAACCTGTTAACAAAGAGCTTAAGAACAATATAATAAAATGAATACATGAATTACTAAAGTATCTTTTCATATTGATAAATGCACTTTTAAATTTTAAGCAAATTGAACATTATTTAACAAAAGCTTTCAGTACTATTCCTTTGTCTATCCTATCCTTTATCTCTAAGCCACCTTCCTTTACTTCACAAATAGAAAAATTTTCATCCTCGACTTTTATCACTTCTACTTTACCAATTTCTTTTTTTCTGATTAATTCATTACCGTCTACAACAACTTTTAAAAATTCAATGATTGATAATTCTTTTCTTGAGCTAAGCCCAATACCAGAACCCCCAGCTATTAATATTTTAACGGCACCTTTCTTTTTATGTGTTTCCTGAACTTCTACTACAGATACAATCGTGGGAAAAACTCTTTTTATCCAGTTTTTCAATCCACAACTTAGATTACTCATAGCATTCCGCAACGCTTCGTCTGTAGAATTACCATTTCCAGCTACATCACATGATGAATTCATTAATTGTTTAAAGAAACCTCCTTCAACGGATGCGTTAGAAGAACCACGCCCAAACGTTTCTGCTTGAAGCACTTCACTGGTTTCTACATCAATCAACTTAACAGACACCAATATAGATGCTGAATACTGATATTTTTTAAATTCAACTGAATACGAACTTGTTGTAGCCACGCTTACTAACTGTCCTGTTACAATGTATTTTGCACCTAATGTTTTACCTTGCTCTATTACTTTGCTATCAAGGAAATCTTCTGTTTTCTGAAGCTCCTGCTCAGCTTTAATAGCCTGAAGTTTCGTACGATCTACCACAGTAAACCTTCCGGCTTTCACAAATTCATTGGCTACAATTTCGTTGATTTGCTCAACATAGTTTCTCTCACGATAAGAAGGATATGTAAAATAGGTTATGCCGACAGTAATTTTTTCATTTTGAGCTAGCAATGAAAATGTTGACAAAAACAATATTGAAAAAAGTATAATTTTATTCATAAGATATGCTAGACTTATTATTTGAATGTTATAAAGATGGTATTTCCTTTTATCAGTCGTTCAACTTTAAGTTTTTTGTCTGGTTTTTCTGAAGGAAACAACGTGTTACAAAATCTAAAAATATCAAGAGAATACCTTGTTGTAGTAAGCATTTTACCACTTGCATCTAATCTAGGTACTCTGATAACATCAAACAGTACTTTTAAATCTGTTACCCCTTGAATGTGATAATTTTTTGTATGTTCTGCAACCCATAATTCTAACGCATCTGAAAGTGGTAGCTTTTCATTGGTTACTTCACTACTCATTTTTATGTCAGCAGAAGCAGCTAAATTAAACTCTAATGAAAGATATCGACCGTTTTCTATAATGTCAGTAAACTTTTGTTGCATCACATTCAGAAAATCTTCTATGACTGAGTCATTGGCTCTGGCAGCTAATTTCCCGATGTCTTGCGAGTAAAATTTACCTGAGAACCCTACTTTATTTGATAAAGTTGAAGAGGTTGAGGATTCATAAGAATTCAATACTAGTTTTACTTCATTCCCACTATTTGATTCGAGGAAGCTATATTCAACCTCCACACAAATATCAGTCCCAGACGATTGAATAATTTGAGTTTTCAAGTCACTTTGAGCTTCACTATTCAATACTTCATTCACTGCTAAATTTCTAACTTTCGACAAAAAGTCGATAGTAGAGTATCCTCTTTTATCAAAAGCCTCTTTAACTTTCGCCATTACTAACCTAGTATTCACATCATCTTCTACTAGCGTACGGATATTTTGTCCTTCTTTAAAAAATGGGAAAACCATAATAGTTGGTCTTACAATTACATTTTTTTCGGAATTAAGCGTTTCATTTGTTTTTACATCAGTCTTATTCTGAGCAAAACCAGCCATAGCAACAAAACTTAGGAATATTAGTAAGCTTATTTTTTTACACATAATCATCAGTGGAAAATTCTAGGGAGTTAAACTTGGATATTTTTTATAATTAATATCCAAATTTTCTAATTACTTGATTTTGTTCCATGTAGCGTCTCAGTGCTGTATGGTTAACCGTAATATTAAAATTAAGGACTCTGCCACCTCCAGTTACTCTTTGTTTTAGGTATTCAAGCCTATCTACTCGAGTAATGAATTGATTATACTCTTTATTATTAAAGAATATTTTTAAAGCGGGATGGTTTTGCATTTCTGCTTTATTTTCAACCATTGGTAAACGATAAGCCTCTGTAGAAGACGATGGGAGACCTACGAACAAAATGCTTTCAAACACTTTGGTTTTAGCATCTTGCTCTATTTCAAGAAGATTCTTGCCAATTCCAGCCACATGGACTCTTATTAATCCTGTGTTCTCCTCTGAAACAAAACTAACCTGATTGGCATTTGGTTGTCTAACGACACACGATGAGATAAAAACTGTGAACGCCGAAAAAATGCAGAACCATTTTAACATATTATTATTGAGTTTGTAATAGTTTTAAAACAAATGCAGGATAACTATTTTTATTAATGTCTTCTATCAACTTAGTATTTTGTGGTTCTCTAGTCAAGTTTGTTTCACTTTGAAAAAGAGGCGAATAAGCATTAAGTAATTGAGCGAAATCTCCTTTTACTTCTTCAGACAAATTAGATTGCTCTGTTACAGTTTTCAATCTTCTAAAACTTGATTTTGCTAAATCATAGGCTTGGTTGTTACAATTATTATCATTGAATAAACCATGAGTTCCATAATTCAATGTTTTTTGCATATCTGCAAGTAATGTTAAGATGATTTTCTTATCCTGATTTTTATTCAGTACTAAGTCTAAGCAATCATTTGTCAAATCTTTCAGCAAATTAATAGGGTCAACCATTAGGCTCTGTAACTTTGCAGGGTCAGAAGGTACCATGTAGCTTGTCATTATTTCTTTAACCGTTATTTCTCCATATACTGAAATTAAAGTTTTCATTTTCGTTGAAGATTGCTTATCAAGTTTACCTCCTACGTTATTATACTCTGTTTTGAATTTTTCTAATTGAGTTCCCATCTCCAAAGCAGCATTGGAAGAACAACCATTCACACTTAATGATTTGCTAATTAATTGGTAATTAGCGAATGATTCATTCATACTAATTATTAAATCAGCTAAAGGCTTATCAAAAACTACAGAACTTTTTTTACTGCCCATTTTACCTAATAATCCACCGACGGAATTGACAGTCTTATCTAAGTCTAGCATACCTGATCTGGCTACAGGTTGGTTAGCACTAGCAACTTCTCTAGCAGCTTGTTCTTGGATAGCTTTATCTTTTAAGGCACTTAATCTAGCTTGTTCTTCTTCCTGCTGAAAAGTAGTTAATGGAGGTGCAGTGGCATTGCTCACATCTCGAACATAATGACTACTCTTTATTTCTCCAGACAATACCCTTTTCATTCTCTCGCTACCAGCTTTAAGATCTTTAGCATCAGACTTATCATAATCGTTGGCAACAAGCCCATCACAACAGCGAATAGCATTGTCATAGTCTTCTAACCAATAGTAAATAATTGCCATGTTGTACCATGCTGCATATCTTAATTTACGCTCTGGTTTTTCGTCTTTTGCATATTTAACTAGTATGGTGTCGTAATAAGCAATGGCAGGTTTAACCTTTGATAAGCTCAAAGGTGTTTCGGTTGTCATTTCTGCTATCGCAGCTTTTACATTACTACACACCTTTTTAAACTGTTCATTTTCTGGATGTTTTGGAGAGTCTGTCGACCACAGAATATCGTTAACTGTTCGAGGAACATAACCTATTTCATAATTTAATCTTCCTTCAAAAGTAGAGAGCTTTTCAGATATAAAGCCGCCAAGTAGGCCTCTTTTTACAGATGAGCCATTCTCTTTCCAATAGTTTTCTAAGGCTGTAGAAGTACTGTAAGATCCTGACTCATAAGTTTTGTAACTAAGAATTCCTTCAGCCAATGAACCATCCTTCACTATTTTCCCATTTAAATCTGTAATGGTATATTTCATCGGAACCAGATACTTGAATGTTATTTTGTAGGAAACCGTAATTGTTTCCTTCCCATCCTTATCCTTTGATTTTTCTTCTTTCTTAACCACTTCGGGTTTACCCATATCGTATCCATCAATTTGTACTTTAATGGATATATGCCCCCCTGTAGTAACTCTTTTAAAACCACTAATTTTGAAATAAACTGCTTCCAAATCACTTTCACGATTTGTATATCCTGCATCATTTAAGTTGATACCATTGGCAATAAACTTTGTTGAAAATGTAGTAAATTCTACTGGAAGAGGGTTTGAAGGAAGTTGAAGATAAGATGCTTTGATAGCATATTTATCTAAATCAATTTTTTGTGCAGTTAGTAAGCTTGAACAAAATAATAAAAGCATTAGTGAATAAAATTTTCTCATGAGGGTAGCTTAAATTAAGTTAGCAAAATATTATGAACAAATATAGTTCGAAAACAAATCGAACAAAGTATAACTGCTAAATATTTTTTATAATTCCTGAATAACATTAACTTCATAGTAGAAGCGAGTACTCTTTGTAAGTACTGCATCCATTTGTTTATACATTGAGACAACTATTTTCAACAGATTTCTATGTATTAACAATGAAGGTAAGACAAACCATTCGGTCGAGTACCGTAATAACTAAAGTTGCCATATCTTCGCTTACTTAGTATTACCTACTCCAACCTCCTACCCTTCCAGCTGTAGCCTTTCCCTTGTGCCAATAAACCAAAAAATACTACATAAAATGGATAAATAATTTGAACAATTGGAATATAAATTACTTTGCTTTTATATCCTAAAAACTTGATTACTGAATACAAAAAGAAGAATTCTGCTGAGAATTTTAGCAATAAAATTCCTTTTCCGAAATAATCATCCAACATACAATATGCCATCAAAACACTTAGGTTTGCCAAGAAAATAAAAACTGCTAAAGCCGATACCTGCCAATTATCATAATGTTTCCATTTACTTGCCCAGCGTCGTCTTTGTTGGTAAAAGTGTGCTAAATCTACTTGCGATTCAGTTCTCACAATGGCATCAAAATCTGGATTAAAAAATACTTTTTCGGGATACTTCTTGGCGATTTTGTGCATTAAAAATTCGTCATCGCCCGAAGCTACGTTTTCGTTGCCTGAAAAACCATTTACTTCTTCGAATACTTCACGAGTGTAAGCCAAATTTGCTCCATTGCACATATTTGGTTTTTTCAAGTACATTGCACAAGCTCCTGAACCTATCAAACTGGCAAATTCTATGATTTGAATCGTATTCCACAAACTGCGTTTTTCTGTAAAAGTTACTGGAGAACTTATTAATTTGGCATGTTTTGATTTGTACAATTGCTGAATGGAACTAAGCCAATTCGCTGAAACAGAACAATCGCCATCGGTAGTTATCAATAATTCTCCAGAAGAAATTTCAATGCTTTTTTGAATTGCTCTTTTCTTGGGTGAAGTACTGGCATCATTCAATAAGTTTAAGATTTTGAGAGAGTACTTTGCCTGTTCTTGATATTCTAAAACAATATTTTCTGTATTGTCCGTTGAACCGTCATTGGCTATAATTACTTCAAAATTCTCAACAGGATAATTTTGTTGGTTTAGATCTTGAAGTAAGCGTAAAATATTTCTCTCTTCATTCCGAACAGGAATAATGACCGTCAGTTTTGTGTCTTTTTCACTTGAAAATACTTTATGTCTTTGCTTCATTTCTCTCCAAACTGCAATTAATAACAGATTGAAAATAAAGTAAAAACTGATGATTAGTAAGATGATAAAGAGCATATTCTTTTAATTTGATGATTTGAAAATTTGGAGATTTGGAGATTTGAAAATGAAAATTCAAATTGAAACCCTTGTTTTCAGCACTAAAATACTTCCAACTAATACTGGGAACAGAATATTAATCAGCCATAATACAAAAGTAGCGGTAATTACTGCTGCAGTATTTACTTGATAAAAACTAAAAAAATAAATCGCAGAAAACTCTCTGATGCCTAAATCTCCCAAAAAATTAATGGCTGGCACAA
Organism: Arcicella gelida; assembly: GCF_034931025.1. Taxonomy (NCBI): domain Bacteria; kingdom Pseudomonadati; phylum Bacteroidota; class Cytophagia; order Cytophagales; family Flectobacillaceae; genus Arcicella; species Arcicella gelida. The sequence goes on from NZ_JAYGIL010000002.1 coordinate 336,586, forward strand.
TGGTTTTTACGAGAAAAATCAAACAAGAGATAGTCCATAAATCTAAGATATTTAACTTGATTTGAAAAATTAATAAGACTAATACAAACTGTAAAGAAATCGTCAAATAACGCATCAGACCCCATAAAAACACTCTTTTTACTTCTTGATTCGTAAAATGTTCTAAGATTTTTATTGTGTGAGCAAATCTCTTCAAAAAGGGAATTTTTAAGATAAAAAGATAAAAAAGATGTCTTTTTTGATAAGCAAAAAAGCCCAAAAACAAACTTATCGTCAAGACAATTACAATTACAGCATTGAAATTAAGACGCAACTGATGTTGAGTTACTAAAAAATAGACAAAAGATAAAGTGCCAAATAACAGTGAAACATAAAACTGAATGCCATTTCCTAATAGAATTGCCCCAATACTTTCGGCTCTTTTTTGATGTTGAAACTTCCACATTCTTCCTGCATAATCGCCCAAATTGGCAGGTGTAATAAATCCCAAAGATAAGCCCATTAAAACTCCTTTGAAGGCTTCTTGGAAAGAAATATCTTCAATTTTCAATGCTAATTGTTGCCATTTTTTGGCTTCAAAACCCCAATTAAAAAAGATTAAAAGTATCAATAAAATGCTTTTCCAAAGATTTTTCCAAACCAAAGCCTTCTGACATTCTGCAACCAAATCTCCAATATTTTGCTGTTTGTCTCTAAATGTTTTGTAAAGCATCCAAACGATGAGAACAAAAAGCAAAGTTTTGAACAACAAAAATAGTTTTTCAGATAAAATGCTTGTTTTAGGATTTGTTTCGTTGGTATTTTGCATGAAAAGATAAAGGCAGGGACGGAAATTTTTGTGCTAAGAAATGGTAAATAATACAGAGAAAATAATTTTAGGCGTTGACCCAGGTACTCGTTTTATGGGTTATGGTGTGATATTGGTTCAACGTAACGAAATGAAAGTTTTACAATATGGCGTTATCAACGTTAGCAAATATAGCACGCAGGAAATTAAGTTAAAGAAAATTTATGAACGAATCATTTCAGTCATTGAAGAATTCATGCCCGATGAGATGGCAATTGAAGCTCCATTTTTTGGAAAAAACGTTCAGTCGATGCTGAAATTGGGTAGAGCCCAAGGCGTTGTGATGGCAGCGGCTTTATCTCGTGAAATCCCGATTGTGGAGTATTCGCCCAAAACAGTAAAACAATCGGTTACGGGCAATGGAAATGCTTCAAAAGAACAAGTCGCTCACATGCTCGACCAACTTTTAAAAATGAAATTAGACTCAAAAATGTTTGATGCTACCGATGCTTTGGGCATTGCCGTTTGTCATCATTTTCATGGCACAAGTATCATGGCGACCAACAAGGGAACAAAAAAAGGTTGGGGAGCTTTTGTAAATGAAAATCCCGATAGAATTAAATAAGTGAGGAATGGCGAGTTTGGAATGAGGAGTTTTATACTTAATCTAATTTTCTGTAATTTAGCTAATCATCTAAACAAATCATTTTATGAAAAAATCTATACTTCTCAAAAAAATTTTTCCTCTACTTTCATTCTTTTTAAGTCATTTTTCATTGGCTCAAATCTCTAATAAAGAAGGTATTAGCACTATTAGCATTCATCCTTCGGCTACTTTATTTACTTTTGGTTTACCACAAAATACTTCAATTACAAATGGTTTTCAGCAAAGTGCATTTTCATATAATCTTTTTCCATTTACAGCTTTGCCGATTAATACAAGTGTCAATAGAGATGGAAAAACCGAATTATACGGTTTGATTGGTTCTTTTGATTTAGGAATAACATACTCAAAACTCCTAAGAAACAATCGTATTTTCAAAACAGAAATCGGAGCATATTATACTTCATCTCCCAATAGTTACGCTATTAAAGACCAATATCATTATTTTATAAATGGCAAAGAATCAAGTATTTGGCAAAACACATTAGAATATTCTGGCTTTTCAGGAAGTGTTACTTATACTTCAAAATCAAGAGGAAGAAGAGGTTTAGGAGAAGTAAGAAATTATTTAGAAGTTGGTGCTAGAACGATGAATTTTTTGAGTCAATCTGCTAAAGAAAGCGAAGATTGGATTGCCAATGGACAAGGATTTAGGATTGAAAGTAAAGTTGTGAATAGAACAAACAACATGATTTTCTTTGAAATTGGAAAAACCTATTGGCGACCAACTAACGATATGCGTTCATTGAATATGGGAATCAGGGTTGGTATCCCATTATCACATTTTGTCGATAATACTTATTCTGGTATTATTAATAATCAAGTGGTGGCTTCTACTTCTGCCTTAGAAAACGGAGCTTACATTGGCTTTCAAATTTCTTATAATTTACCCATCAAAACCATCACAAAATCTTATCTTGAACGAAAAGCAGAGAAAATTTACTGCGAAATGGAGCGAAAAGTAAAAATTAAGCACCATTTTAAAGTAAATAAAGATGAATTAAATATTGAACTTTTCGACCATGAAAATGAAGATGGTGACATTGTTTCGGTTTGTTTTAACGGACAATATATTCTTGAAAAACATTTATTGACTCGAAAACCTAAATTATTGAATTTAAAATTGAGAGCCAATCAAAAAAATATCCTCACAGTTTTTGCCAACAATACAGGCAAAGAAGGTGCAAATACAACTGCCATTCGTTTCAGCATAAATGGTAAAAAAGAAGAGATTATTTTGTATGCCGATAAAAAGGAATCAGAGGGAATTTCTTTTGAATTGTGAATGATGAGTGCTGAGTTTTGAATGAAAATTTCAAATTTGCAACTCAGCACTCAAAATCCAAAACTCATCATTTCTTTATCTGTTCCCAAGCCTCTTCTACTGTTTTTACTGGCAATTGGCAAGTTTTGTCGTAACAAACAAAAACTAAGGTTTCGCCTTCTTTGGCACTTCTATTTTCTAACAATGGTAATTCACTTTTCGAAGCTGTTCCAGAAAGTACTTTATTCGGGAAAAATTGCTGATCGAATTGTTTTCTGTAATCCAAAAAGTCTTTTCCGATAATGGCGATTTCTGGAGTTTTTGAAAGCATTTGTGTTGCCAAACAAGCCCAGTTAGTTAGATAATCTACATTTTTCAATAATAGATTTTTCATTTTTGAAAGCATCAATTTAGATAAATTCAAAAAATCCTCTCTTTCCAAAATCAAGCCTAAAGTATAAAGGTTTCTCGCCATAATAGAATTTGAACTCGGAATCACATTATCAAAAATCTCTTTCTTTCTGGCAATCAATTCCTCCGCATTTTTATCAGTAAAATAAAAAAGTTCATCTTCTTCATCCCAGAAATTTTGGAAAGCATAAAGTGTCAGTTTTTCAGCATCATTCAACCAAATTTCATCAAAAGTAGCTTGGTATAAATTTACATAAGCATCAATCAAAGCCGCATAATCTTCTAAAAATCCTTGAATTTTCGTTTCTCCATTTTTGTAACTGTGCATCAATTGCTCACCAAGCATAAATTTATTTTTGATAAAATGTGCATTATCAATGGCTAAAGCCAAGAAACTTTCATCGTCGAATACTCTGTAAGCATCTACCAAACCTTTTAGCATCAAAGCATTCCATGAACAAAGTATTTTATCATCCAATCCAGGACGAATACGTGTATTCCTAATCGTATTCAATTTGGCAATCTGTTCTTTAAAATGTTCATTCAAAGTTGGCTCATACTTCCACAAAATATTTACGCCATGTTCCCAGTTACCTTCTTCTGTTACTTGGTAATTTGTACAAAATGCTTCGGCTTCATCTCCTAAAATGGCTTCAATTTCATCTTTCGTCCAGACATAATATTTACCTTCAACTCCTTCTGAATCAGCATCCAAAGCCGAATAAAAACCGCCTTCTTCGCTGGTCATTTCTCGCTTTAGCCAAGCTACGGTTTCATACACTACTTCTTTATAAAGTACTTCGCCTGTCAAAGAATAGGCTTCGGAATATAGACTTACCAATTGACCGTTATCGTACATCATTTTTTCAAAATGTGGACAAAACCATTCTCCATCCACAGAATAACGAGCAAAACCTCCACTCAATTGGTCATAAATCCCACCAATTGCCATACGATTTAGCGTCAATTTTACATGGTTCAGCACTTTTTCATCTTTTGTTTCATGAACATATCGCAACAAAAAAGCCCAAATAGAAGGCATCGGGAATTTTGGACTTCTTTCAAAACCACCCCAAACGTCATCAAAAGTATTAGCTAATTTATAAGCCATTACTTGCAAATCTTCTTTGGTAAAAATCTGACTTTCAGGCTCTAATCCATACTTTACAGAATCCTTAAAAAGCATGTTTTGCGTAAAACCATCTGCTGATTTTTGCAATTCTTCCTGACTATTCTTAAAACCAGTATCAACAGCTTGGAGTAATTTCAACCAATTGACTTTCGGAAAATATGTTCCGCCATAAAAAGGTTTTCCATCGGGCATTAAAAAAACATTCAAAGGCCAGCCACCATGAACGCCCATCGCCTGAACGGCATCCATATAAACAGCATCTACGTCTGGACGCTCCTCTCTATCTACTTTTATATTGACAAAATAGCGGTTCATCACTTCGGCTACTTCTTCTTTTTCAAAACATTCGTGTTCCATTACATGACACCAATGACAAGCCGAATAGCCAATACTTACCAAAATAGGTTTGTTTTCAGCTTTGGCTTTGTCTAATGCTTCTTTTCCCCACGGAAACCAATCCACAGGATTTTGTGCGTGCTGTAATAAATATGGCGATGTTTCTTTGGCTAGTCTGTTCATTAATTGATAATAATTTTTTTAGTAACACTTTTCTCCCCCTCCACATATTTCAAAATATAATTGCCAGAAGGCAAATTCAACTCAAATTCCTTTTTAGCAGAAAGATAACTTGACGAAGTATTATAATTTTCTGAATAAACTTCCCTCCCCAAGAAATCATAAATCTTAAAGTTTCCCCTTAAAAAACCTTCTCCAAAATATTCAAAAGTGAATTTACCAGATGTTGGATTTGGGTAAAGTACGTAGCTGTTTTGCAAATCAGGCAAAGTAAACTTACATAAAAAAGTTTCTTTCCCTTTCAAAGTAATTTTCTGAGACCAGTCTCCATAATGAACAGTTAGTTCTGTACTTTCTCCATCTTGAGCAAACTCATTGATGGCTGCAATGAGAATTTCATTATTTTTCACTACGCCTCTCCAAATAGGATCTTGATCTCTAAAATGGTCATAAGCAGTTTTAGGAATCACTAAGCGATAATTTCCAGTAAAAAAATCTTTGAACTCAGAAAGCCTGTATAAACCATAAATGTAAGATTCGTAAATGGAGTAGTTTAGATTATCAGGCGTATATGGGCCTTCCCAAAGCCAAAGTCCTTTTGCACCTGAAAAAAATGGAAATATTCCTTGAGCCTCAGCTAAGTATTTTTTGATATTCACATTGAAACCATACGTAGAACTTGGCTGACATTTATTGTAAGTAAGCCATTGAAACAACATTACATCTTTGTTACTTCTAGCCACATTTGCTTCAACTTGAAACAATTGATAAGCAATATTTGGATAGGGCAAAGAACCATACTCGTAACAAAAATAGGCTGATGGAGCTAAAAAAGTATTTTGTTGATAGAATTTCCCGCCTGTTAAGTTCGTAATTGTATCTTTCATGTAATAATTCAAGACTCTATCACTGGTCAGCCATTCTTGCCAAGTATAATTTAGGGGAAATTCAGTATTTTTTATCGGAGCGTCTGAATAAGATGCAAATTGTGTACTTGTAGGGATACTCTTCTGTTGCAAATAAGTAATCGGTTCTGCATACAATTTTGATAAATCTCTTTTGTAACGTTCTGTAAAATCAATGTCCGACAAAGAACGATACTGAGAAGGAATAGAAGTATCAGTTTTTAAAGCACGAATTCCCGCATCTGTCGGAATTTCTCTTTCAATATCCAACATCAAAATATCTAAATTAGGCATTGCATTTCCTTGGGTATCGCTAAACAAACCAGCCATGCCACGCATATCATCATCCCACTTTGCTTTGTATTTGGTTAAATCATTTGCCCAAGGGCTTTCAATTTCATACCAGGGTTGACCTGCCAAACTGGCTACTCCTCCCCACAAAATTGCTCTGTTTTCTTTAGGCAGACTTGCATCTGCTTCGGTAAAAGTAGCCAAATGGGTGAAACCATGTTTCAAGGGAAGACGGTTGGCATCATTAAAACGAGGGCCTGTATAGACTATCTTGAAGGGCAATGAAAATTCAGGAAATTGTCCCCAATTAATTACTCCATTTTGAGTTGATGGAGTGTATTGAAAAACAGGTTGGCAGTCAGACTGCGCAAAAGCCAACTGAGTATAAATCAATAAAATAATTATAATAATAGAAGCTTTTTTCACGTTTCGTGATTGTATTTTAATAGTGTTTGAAGGATAACTTCTGGCAATTTCGGAAGAAAACCTTTAACTTTGTTAAAGAAAATTCGATTCTTGAGTTTTTAAACTAGCAACAACATGAAACTAAATCATTTCCTCTTATTATGTCTTTTTGCAATTATCACTTTTGCCTGTTCTGACGATAATGTAAATCCAGTTGAAACTAAAGTGACTGTTATCCAATCTTCTGAATGGCAAATTGACCGTTTCACAACTACTTCTGGTGACGTGGTTGACCCAACATTATTTGGAGGTAATTCAAAATTAATTGGTGAACTTACTTATGTTTTCGATAAAACATTCACTGTGCGTTCTTACGACAAAGTTTCTAAACAAGCACAAGCTTATGGTGCATGGAAATTTGTTGAAAATGACACTAAATTAGACATCAACATTCAAGGTTTTACAGGCATTTTTGATGTGGTTTCACTGACAAAGCAAAAAATGATTTTAAGAAATAATATCGTTTACGCTGGAGTTTCAGTGCCGATTCACATGGAATTTGTCCCTTTTAAATAAGTAAACCTTTATTAATCCCGTAAGTTTTTTTACTTCTTTTTTGGTAGAAAAATTTACGGGTTTTTTATTGGCTTTTGTTGAACAATCAACAATTGTCCCATAAAAACCTTTTTCCTAAGAAATTATTATTCATTTAAGGATAAAAACCTTACAATCATGAGAAAACATATATCATTAGTTTTAGAGCCAGAAATTGCGTTCGACCAAGAAAACTTCAAAAATCATTTAAGTAAATTACTTCAATTTCCTGCTGATGCAGATGCTATTGTTCGTCCATTAAAGAGGTCAATTGATGCTCGTGGACGACAAGTAAAAGTAAATATCGAAGCAGAAGTATTTTTGGATGAAACGCCTACGCCAAGAATCGAATTTCAAAAAAACTATCAAAATGTTTCAAAAGCAAAGCAAGCAATTATTGTTGGTGCTGGACCAGCGGGATTATTTGCTGCCTTGAGAATGATAGAATTAGGCGTAAAACCAATTCTTTTAGAAAGAGGAAAAGACGTTAGAGCAAGAAGAAGGGATTTAGCTGCCATCAATAAAGAACATATCGTCAATCCTGAATCGAACTATTGTTTTGGGGAAGGTGGAGCTGGAACATATTCCGATGGAAAACTATATACCAGAAGTAAAAAAAGAGGTGATATTAGAAGAGTGCTAGAAATCTTTGTAGCCCACGGTGCAACAGAAGAGATTTTGATTGATGCACATCCACACATTGGTACAAACAAATTACCACAATTAGTTGCCGAACTCAGAGAAAGTATTCTAAATGCTGGCGGAGAAGTACATTTTGATACCAAAGTTGTTGATTTTATCATGCAACAAAAGGAAATCAAAGGAGTTATTTTGGAAGATGGAAGAGAGATTTCTGGTATTGGAGTTATTTTAGCTACTGGACATTCGGCAAGAGATATTTTTGAATTATGTCAAAAGAGAGACGTATTAATTGAATCAAAACCTTATGCCATGGGCGTTAGGATTGAACATCAACAATCTTTAATCGACTCTTTACAATATAACAGCAAAGAACGTGGAAAGTATTTGCCCGCAGCTTCTTACAGTTTAGTTGCACAAACTTTTCATAAAGGAATACAAAGAGGCGTATTTTCATTTTGCATGTGTCCGGGTGGTTTTATTGTTCCATCAGCTACAGCTCCTGGCGAATTAGTAGTAAATGGCATGTCTCCTTCTCGTCGTGATTCCCGTTTTGCCAATTCAGGAATGGTAGTTGCCATCAATGAAATAGACGTTTTACCTTACAAACAATTTGGTGCTTTAGCAGGTTTGCAATTACAAAAAGAATTGGAACAAAAAGCCTGTAAAATGGCTGGTGGTGGACAAACTGCACCCGCACAATTGGTAGATGATTTTATCAAACAACGTACTTCAAAAAACTTGATTGATACTTCATATCAGCCTGGGCTTGTTTCGATGGATATGTTAGAAGTACTTCCTGATTTTATTGGAAAACCATTGCAAGATGGTTTACAACAATTTGGTAAAAAGATGCGAAATTACGCTTCAAACCAAGCACAAATTATTGGTATTGAAAGTAGAACGTCCTCTCCTGTTCGTATTCCGAGAGATAAAGAAAATTTAGAACACCTTGAAGTAAAAAGATTATTCCCTTGTGGTGAAGGTGCTGGATATGCTGGCGGAATCATGTCAGCAGCAATGGATGGTGAACGTTGTGCAGAAAAATTGGTGGAAAAATATGCTAAAAGTTAATTTGTATGATAAATTAATGTTAATTTACTGATTGAATGATTATCATAAAAACTTATCAGCCCATTCTTAATCAAACAATACAACAACTTATGATAGGTTTTGTACCATTTACTGAAAATATAAAAAAACGGCTTCAAGAACCTTTACCCGGAAGAATTGCTCATGAAAAAATGGCATCCGACGCAAGGCTTAAATTGAAAATGCCTTCACCTAGCGAACGCACCAGAGAAAGTGCTGTGTTGATTTTATTTTATCCAGAAAACGACAAAATTTATATTCCTCTGATTCTTCGCCCTCAGTATGATGGTGTTCATGGCGGACAAATGGCTTTCCCCGGTGGAAGAGCTGAAAAAGAAGATGAAAACCTCATCAGAACAGCCATGCGTGAAGCCCAAGAAGAAATTGGTGTACGTTTAACAGACGTTAAAATTCTTGGGAAACTTACTAAACTTTTTATTCCAGCTTCCAATTTTTATGTACAACCTGTGATTGGATTTATGAATCATAAACCAGATTTCTATCCAGATGCTCGTGAAGTTGATAAAGTAGTTGAAGTAGCTTTAGACGAAATTTTAAATCCAGATATTATTGGTAGAAAAGTATTGAATGTACGTGGCGTAGAAGTTGATGCCCCTTTTTACCAAATTCAAGAACATGTAGTTTGGGGTGCAACTGCCATGATGATTGCTGAACTTGTAGCAGTATTGGAGTCGAGTAATAATTAATTTTTACTTAAAAATACCTCTTTATCAATCAATCTACACTAATTTAGTAGGCGTATAAGCAGCCAAACAAATTAAAGAATTATAATGAACCTTATTAAAAAAAACTCATTTTCGACTGTCGCATCATATTTTGCCATAATATTGGTTATCTGTTTTTTTTATTTTATTTGTTATTCTTATTCATTTAACTTCTTTTTTCAGGACGACTATCACCTGCTAAGTTTTGTAAATACCACTCATAATCCACAGTTAAGTTTTGGAGATAAATTAAAAGCACTTTGGAGCTTACACAACGAACATCGCATTGTTTTTCCAAGACTTTTCGTTTTTATGGGCGATTATTTTCAAGGACATATCAACTGGAAAATATTAAATACTGTTGCTACTTTATATTACTTGGGTATTTTCATTATTTTCGGTAAATTTTTGCGGCAAATGAAATTGGCAATTTGGTATTTAGTGCCAGTTGCTTTTTATATCTTCCAACCAGCTTGTACCGAAAATTACCTTTGGACGATTTCTACTTTACAACAAGTAGGCAATATTTTTTGGGCAATGTTACTTTTTTATAGTATCGCTTTTTTTCAAAGAAAATACTTCTGGGTTTCTATTCTACTCGTCATTATTCTTACGTTTACACATGGCAATGGCTTATTCAGTTTTCCAGTAGTTGCCTTAATCTTGATTTTTCAAAAAAGATTCAAAGCATTAGCAATCTGGTTATCGTTGATGATTTTTATTGTTGTCATTTACTTCTGGGGTTATCAAAATGGGCAAAATTCAAATTTAGCAGGCAGTTTGAGTAACCCTGTTAGGTTAATTTTATGCTTTGGTGCATTTTGGGGAAGTTTTATTTCTGTGGCTTCACATAGTTTAAGTACTTTTTACTTGGCAATAGCAATGGGCTTTTTTGTTTTTATCATATTATCTTTTTTCAATGTAAAAACAATTTATAGCAATACCATTTACTTATTTAAAAAAGATGATAAAACCTTAGCAAACAATTATTTAAACAATAAAAATTTATTTTTACTGGCATACTTCCTGTTCTTTAGCATTACTGCACTTTTGGTGGCATTAAGTAGGTCTTGGTCTGGAATAGAATCAAGCTTTGCTAACAGATATTTACATAATTCTTACATTATTTTTATGTTATTTTACTGTGGTCTGTTATGTTACTTGCCAAAATTCAGAGTACTTATTGGAAGTACTTTTTTAGTGACTGGACTTTTATTTAACCTCTTTGCTTGGTACCAAAATTTTGATAAAATTATTTTTCAAAAGCATTTGAATCAAAGTGAAGCATATAATTATCAGCATAATAAAACCACGGTTGAAAACGTATCATCCTTCAATCGAAACATTAGTGTAGTTCTGGCTCAATCTTTTCAAAATGGGGTAAGTATTTTTCCAGAAAATTATTTAAATCAACCCATTTCGGTCATCAATACTGACAATTCTGATGTTGAAAATAAATACAAGGTTGAAATCTCAAAAGACTCTTCTATCTTATTGGATGCCAAAAAAGCATTTTATTTACCCAAAGTACTCTTAAAAAATACCCAATTAGCATATCAAGGACAGGCTTTCATTCTCTTCAAATCTCCAAGAAACACTTATATTTATCCTGTTTATCATCAAAAATCTGGACGAAGAAAATTCCTACAATTAGAGCCTTATTTTACTGCTGGCTTTTATATTTCAGTACTTTTGGATTCGTTTGAAAAAAATACTTATCAAATTGGCATCGTCCAAAAAATAAATAATCATATTGTCTGCCATTTCACGAAACAAACGATTGTAATTCAATAATTTACAGCAATTAACAATCATTTTATCTTTGGTTTCTCAATTAAAATCCGATAAAATTTTGCCCTTATGCAAATGTTTTCTTGATGATAAATCATGAATGATACTAGATAGAGATGCTTTTTCTTGGCATTTTTTGTGTAAATTAGGGTTTTGAAATACCACAAAAAACGTAGAGAAGTAAAATAAGTGTCAATGGAAAACGAAAGTCTGCCTGAAAATTTAGAAGAAAACACAAACGATAATCCCCAAGAAGATGCCTTACACCAACAAGTTGCTGTGGCAGGATTGTATGAAAACTGGTTTTTGGAATATGCTTCTTATGTAATTTTAGAAAGAGCTGTACCTGCAATTGAGGACGGATTAAAACCTGTTCAACGTCGCATTTTACATGCACTAAAAGAAATGGACGACGGCCGTTTCAATAAAGTTGCCAATGTAATCGGACAAACCATGCAATATCACCCTCATGGTGATGCTTCTATCAATGAAGCAATGGTCAATTTAGGTCAGAAAGATTTAGTTTTTGATTGTCAAGGAAACTGGGGAGATTATCGCACAGGCGATGGTGCTGCGGCAGCTCGTTATATTGAGGTAAGACTTTCCAAATTTGCTCTTGATGTAATTTTCAATCCACAAACTACCGACTGGCAACTTTCCTATGATGGTCGTAAACGTGAACCTGTTGCCCTTCCAGTAAAATTCCCTTTATTATTAGCACATGGTGTAGAAGGTATCGCTGTTGGTCTTTCAACTAAAATTATGCCTCATAATTTTGTTGAATTAATTGAAGCTTCAATTGCAGTACTTAAAAATAAGCCTTTCGAATTATATCCAGATTTTTTAACGGGCGGCTCTATTGACGTTTCTAATTATCAAGATGGGCATCGTGGTGGAAAAATTAGAGTAAGAGCTAAAATCGAAGAATTTGATAAGAAAACACTTGTTATCAAAGACATTCCTTTTTCAACAACGACAACGAATTTGATTGAATCCATCATCAAAGCTAATGATGCTGGAAAAATCAAAATCAAAAAAGTAATTGATAATACTGCAAAGGATGTAGAAATACAAGTACAATTGGCTCCTGGCGTTTCACCAGATGTTACCATTGATGCTTTGTATGCTTTTACAGATTGTGAAATTTCAATTTCGCCAAATGCTTGTGTCATTATTGCTGATAAACCTCATTTTGTCGGGGTTTCTGAAGTCCTAAAAGTTTGTACACAGCAAACAGTAAAGCTTTTAGAAAGAGAATTAGAGATTCGAAGAGATGAATTGATGGAGAAATTATTATTCAGTTCTCTTGAAAAAATCTTTATCGAAAATCGTATTTATCGTGATATTGAAGAATGCGAAACTTTTGAAGAAGTAATTGCGACGGTTGATAAAGGTTTAGAACCTTACAAACCTGATTTTTATAGAGAAATTGTTGAGGAAGATATTTTAAGATTATTAGAAATTAGAATCAAACGTATCTCAAAATATGATGGTTTCAAGGCAGAAGAAGCCATGAAACGTTTACAAGAGGAACTAGCAGAAGTATTGGATAACCTTGCAAACATCATTCGTTATGCTATTGATTACTTCAAAAATATTCTAAAGAAACACGGTAAAGGTCGTGAGCGTAAAACTGAAATTAAAAACTTCAATACAATTTCTGCGGCTGTTGTGGCTGCTGCAAACCAGAAACTTTATGTTGACCGTGTTGGTGGTTTTATTGGTTATGGCTTGAAGAAAGAAGAGTATGTAATGGATTGTTCGGATATTGATGATATCATCGTTTTCAGACAAGATGGACGTTGCGTTGTTACGAAAGTTCAAGAAAAAGTATTTGTTGGAAAAGACATTATTTATGTTTCTGTTTTCAAAAAGAACGATGATCGAAAAGTATATAATTTGGCATATTTTGATGGAAAATCAGGTATTTCTTATGTAAAACGCTTTAAAGTAACAGCCGTAACTCGTGACCGTGAGTATGATTTAACAGCGGGCAATCCGAAATCTAAAGTACTGTACTTTACAGCCAATGAAAACGGTGAAGCTGAAACAATTCAAATCAATCTTACTGCTTCGTGTACGGCAAGAGTAAAACAATTTGAATACGATTTCAAAGAATTACTCATCAAAGGGCGTGATTCAATGGGAAATTTATTGACTAAATATCCTATCCGAAAAATCACTTTGAAATCAGCAGGCGTTTCTACTTTAGGGGGTGTTGATATTTATTATGATGAAAATGTTGGTCGTCTCAATCGTGATGAACATGGAAAGTATCTTGGAAATTTTGATGCAAAAGATAATATTTTAGTGATATATAAAGATGGTCAGTATGAGTTGACAAACTTTGAATTGACTAATCGTTATGAAGCCAAAGACATTGTTTCACTCAGTAAATTTATACCTGATGGAATTATTACAGCACTTTATTTCGATGGTGCTTCAAAACTCTATTATGTAAAACGTTTCAGGATAGAGACCACCACGATTGACAAAAAATTCTTGTTTATTTCGGACGAAAAAGGTTCAAAACTGGTTTTAGCAAGTATTGATGTGTATCCACGCATCGAAATGACTTATAAAAAAGACAATCAATCTGGTCTAATTAAAGAAGAAGTTAATCTTGATGAAATAGCTGAAGTAAGAGGTTGGAAAGCAATGGGAAGTAAATTATCTACTTTCAAAGTACAACAAATTACTCCTTTAGCATCAAAAATTGTAGAAACTCCAGTCATTGAACAAGAAGAATTTTCAAAAGAGAAAGAAGAAGGTACTCAAACAACCAAGCTTATTCCTCCAGAAGAAATTGAATTCCCAGAATCTGGTGAAGCTACAACAGGTGAACAATTAGGACTATTCTAATGGTTATCCAAAATACAAGAAGAGTACATTTCAAGGAAAAACACAAAAATTACTAATTATAAATACATAAAAAGATAACAAAAGATATTTTATAAGTGTTTGGTAGATTTTAACCAAGCACTTATTTTTAAATATGGCAATTACTTAATATATTTATAATCAGCAACTTCCACAATAAATGATTATTAGCACTGAAAAATACCTATGAAATATCTCTCAAAGAACCGCTAGATTTCACTACATCAGTAAAATGGTTCTTCAAAGGAATCATCGCATTGATTTTCTTTGCGTTGATTGGTATTTTAATGTGTAATATCTGGATTGTCTATTCTACTGATGACCGCAATTATTACCGTCTCGATAAATTACCTTCAAACGATGTAGGTCTAGTTTTGGGTACAAGTAAAGCTGTGCAAGGCGGAAAAACGAATTTATTTTACAAATACAGAATGGAAGCAGCTGCTCGCTTGTACAAAGAAGGCAAAGTAAAGTTTTTAATCCTAAGTGGCAATCACGACTCTGTTTTTTACAATGAACCCAACGACATGAAAAAATCTTTGATGCGTTTGGGCGTTCCTGAAAATGTACTAATTCTTGATTATGCGGGCTATCGCACTTATGATTCTATTATTCGTTGTAAAGAAGTATTTAATCAACGAAAATTCACTATCATTTCCCAACCTACACACAACGCTAGAGCCTTATTTCTTGCCAATAATTTAGGACTTGATGCTGTAGCATTTGCAGCACAAGATGTGCAATCAGGATACAAAACTTATTTTAGAGAATACCTTGCCCGTCCAAAAGCAATTCTTGATGTGTATGTCTTTGACAGAGCCAAATATCAAGAAGCAGAAGAAGAATAATATCTTTCTTCAAACATTTTGATAGGCTCAATGGCACTTTTTACAAAATGTTTAATGTACTCATCGTCTTTTTCTTGAAAAATCTTTTCTGGAGTATCAATCTTTAATATTTTTCCTTGACGCATAATCGCAATTTTATCTGCTACCAAAAAGGCATCTAGTAAATCATGCGTTACCAATACGCAAGCGATACTTTCTTTTTTGATAATTTCCACAATTTGTGAACGTAAATGGCTTCTATTGATAGAATCTAAATTACTAAAAGGCTCGTCTAACAATAAAGCTTGTGGTTCCTCGGCGATGGCACGAGCAATAGCAGTTCTTTGCTTTTCTCCGCCTGATACTTCTCTTGGTTTTTTATCTTTTATCGCAGTAATTCCACAAAGTTCTAACAATTCACTTACTCTTTTTTTTCGATATTCTTGCGTGTATTCAGTAAGAGCAAGGTCAATATTTTCCCAAATTTTATGTTCAGGTTTTAGTCGATAATCTTGCGGAACGAGTTTGATATTGGGAAAATCTCTAATCAATCGGTTAAAAAACAAATCAATAGTTTCTTCATTCAGCCAAAGTTTACCCGCATCAGGCATGATATTACCTGAAATAATATTTAAAAAAGTAGTTTTTCCAGAACCACTCTCTCCTACTATTGCCAATATTTCACCTGCCAATACTTCTATGGAAAGGTCATCAACAACTATTTTATTTTCGTACTTTTTAGTGATATTTTCTAATTTAAGCATCTATGACTTTAAATAAATTCGGCTTAAGATTGATACAATCCTAAGCCGAAAATGATATTTATACAATATTTGATAAAGCTTTAGAATTACTCTTTAATCCTATCCCAGCCTATTTTTCGGTATTCTTT
Organism: Arcicella gelida; assembly: GCF_034931025.1. NCBI lineage: Bacteria > Pseudomonadati > Bacteroidota > Cytophagia > Cytophagales > Flectobacillaceae > Arcicella > Arcicella gelida. The sequence continues at coordinate 352,401 of NZ_JAYGIL010000002.1, forward strand.
CAACAAAAGTAAGGCAATTATTAGCAAAATAGGCGTTAAAGTAATTAAACCGTAAGAGGTTTTTCCAATAAAGTAATGTACAAAACCTAATATCGGAGCAACCAAAAACAAGAATAGAAACTTCATCCATTGATTCCCTTTTATTTTAGCATTAGCCATTTCCATCGAGAAAGGCAATGCAAATTCTCCTGTAAAAACATTTAAACTGATAAACAAAAGCGTACTTGTCATGGCAAAAAGAATATCGTCAATCATTCCAAAACCAGCATTTCCAATTAAAATAGCCCCAATAATGATAAAAATAGGAAGCCCAACTTTAACTAAGATGGATTTCAAAGCTCCTAATATTACTTCACCAGGATTTGTCAGCGGTGCAACACGATAAGTCCAAGAAGCTTTCCAGTCATCTGAAATATAGATTTGTTGAGAAAAAATCCAAATGACGAACATGGTATAATACAAAATCATCAACACATTTACTTCTTGCTTTTGGCTTTGAGTAAAATAATTGTAAATAAAATAAATCAACATTCCGAAGATTGGATAAGCCCTTACTTTAAATTTTCGGTCACGAGCGGTGATAATCCAAACTAATTCAAAAGCCGATTTCTCCAAGGTAGTTTTTGTAAAAATTCTAGAAAGTACATTCAAAAAAGTACTTTTCTTAGCTGTTTTCTCAGCTCTTTTTTCTGTGATTTCTGGCGTTCCTAAACCTGATAAACTTTTAGCAAAAAGTGGCGACAAGTAATTGTTGATAATGTACAATGAAACAAAAGGCACAATTAATACCAAAAGACTAAAAATCATGTAAGGTAATTCAAAGTGTTTCGCCACAAAAGCTTCCATCACACCTGCAAACCAAGCTGGAGGAACAAGGTAATGCCACCATTTTATGACAATTTCTTGTGTTTCTGTGCCAATTAATTTATCTGTCCTTGCTATAAACTGATAACCAACCGCTATAAAAACCGAAAAAGCAATTTGTGCATAACCGATAATATCTTTTAGTTTTTCTTCGGAAACGACTTTCGTTAGTAATAAATACAAAATGCTTGTCAAAAAAATCGTAATCAGACAAAGTAAAATCACACAAATAAAGAAGAGTAAACCTGCTTGCCAACCAAATTTGAATGTTGTAAAAATGATAGAACCTAAAGAATTGGCTAAAGTTAAAGCACCTAAAAATACAATAATGTGAATTAAGCGAGCCATCCAAATTACTTTACCTTCAACAGGGCGAGGAAGTAAAATAACATTATCACTTGTATCAAAAAGTACTTCGGCAAAATCTGAAATCATGTTGAAAGCCACCATAAACATGATAAAAGAGAAGCTCAACATCATCACTAAATAAACTGGTTGCTTGATGAAAAGTATCATCAAGCCATAAATAAAACTAAAAAGTGCTTGAAAGAGTAAAGATTTCAAAAATGTATTACTATGCTCTTTTTTCTGTACTTGATTTCTTTGTAAACCATGCACTCGACGGTTCTCCATCATCAATTTCACTTCAACGATGGCTCTCAAAGAATGATAATCTACAGACAGCCATTTAAAAAGCCATTGAAGTTTATCAAGAAAATAAAGAATAAATTTTGTCATAATTATTGAGAGGATAAAGCTTGTATAAAATTATCTGCACGGGTTTGATTTTCTTGATTTCCACCTGTCAAACTTCCAAAAACACTTTCAAGCGAAGCCATAGAACCTTGTGTTTTTAGCTCTTCAAAAGTACCATTAGCAACAATTTCTCCATTATTGATGATTACGATACGGTCAGATAATTTTTCAACGACATCCATAATATGTGAAGAATACAATATTGTTTTACCAGCCTCTTTCAATTTTGCTAGAATTTCTTTCACCAAAATCACTGCATTGGCATCCAACCCAGAAAGCGGTTCATCCAAGAAAATAATTTCAGGATTATGAATCAAACCCGAAATCAATAATACTTTTTGCCGCATTCCTTTTGAAAAAGTACTCATTCTGGTATCAATCACTTCATTTAATCCAAATAAAGAAAGTAGTTCTGTCGCTCTTTTTTCAATCTGAGTATCTTCTAAATGATACAAGCGACCGATGAACAAAAGATATTCCATTGGCGTAAGTACTTCATAAAGCATGGCATTTTCAGGTACATATCCGATGTGTTTCTTCACTTCCATCGCATCTTTGGTAACATCATAGCCCAAAATTGAAACTTCGCCTGAAAAATCTCCCAAAGTGCCAATTAATATCTTTAAAGTAGTACTTTTACCTGCACCATTTGGACCAATATAGCCGATGATTTCGCCTCTGTAAATGTCAAGATTAATGCCTTTCAAGACTTTTTTTTCGCCATAGTTTTTTTGTAGATTCCGTATCGAAATAACGGGTTTGAGTTCTTCCATTTTTTTGTTTCGGTTTAATTTTTGTTTAAAAATAAAATATAACTAGAACACTATAGAACATTAACAGTTTTTTCTATATTTTTGCAACAAGGTAGTCAATAAAAATTACCAAATAATCTCAATTACTTACAAACTCTGATTATGTTACTTTTAGGCTTAGATTTAGGTACTTCTTCCATCAAGGCATCTGTAGTAGATGGCTCAACAGGCAAGCTAGTTGCCTCCGCACAATATCCAGACACAGAAAACACCATTTCCTCTCCCCTTGATGGTTGGGCAGAACAAGACCCAGAAATGTGGTGGACTTGCGTGCAAGAAGCGATTCAAAGATGTAATTCATCTGGGAAATACAATCCTAAAGATATTCAAGCGGTCGGAATTGCGTATCAAATGCACGGATTAGTGATTGTTGATAGAAATCTAAGTGTTTTACGTCCATCAATTATTTGGTGTGATAGCCGTGCGGTTGAAATAGGTAAAAAAGCTTTTGATAAAATTGGGCATGAAAAATGTCTTTCTAATTTACTAAATTCTCCAGGAAACTTCACGGCTTCTAAGTTAGCTTGGGTAAAAGAAAATGAACCAAAAGTTTATGGCTCTATTTATAAAATCATGCTTCCTGGTGATTTTATTGCCATGAAACTTACGGGAGAGATTACCACTTCAAATTCAGCACTTTCAGAAGGTATTTTCTGGGATTTCCAAACCAATGGTGTTTCTGAAGATGTAATGAAATGTTATGGTTTTCCTGCTACGATTTTACCAGAAATTCGTCCATTATTCTCAAATCATGGAGAAGTAAAAAGCTCAATTGCAGATGCTTTAGGTTTAAAAGCAGGAATTCCTGTTACTTATAAATCAGGTGACCAACCTAATAATGCACTTTCGCTGAATGTCTTAGACCCGGGCGAAGTAGCCGCTACAGCAGGAACATCAGGTGTAATTTACTCTGTTTCTGACAAAGTAAGCTATGATCCAAAATCAAGAGTAAATACTTTTGCCCATGTGAATCATGAATTAAATGGGTTGAATCGTTTAGGAACACTTTTATGTATTAACGGTACGGGAATTTTAAATCGTTGGGTACGTGATAATGTAGCAAGTGGATTAAGTTATCAAGAAATGAATGCCCTTGCTTCAAAAGTAAATGAAGGTGCTGATGGTTTAAGAATTTTACCATTTGGCAACGGAGCAGAAAGAGTACTTGAAAATAAAGTAATTGGTGCTACTTTTCAACGTTTAAATTTGAATGCTCATGCCAATGCACATATTATTCGTGCAGCACAAGAAGGAATCGCTTATTCTTTAAAATACGGAATGGACATTATGGCAGAAAATGGAACTTCGCCATCTGTTATCAGAGCAGGAAAAGCCAATATGTTTTTAAGTGATATTTTCTCGCAAACATTGGTAAATGTAACTGGCGTTGCTGTAGAATTATATGATACAGATGGTGCAAAAGGAGCTGCTTTAGGTTCAGGTATTGGTGTAAAATACTTTACAAATCCAAAAGATGCTTTCGTAAATATGGAAAAAATAGGGATTATTGAACCTGAAACTGAAAAAGCTTCAACTTACCAAGAAATTTATCAAGATTGGAAAAGTATTCTTGATAATCAATTGGCTGATGATTAATTGCTGATTTGATAAATCATTTAAACGCCTCTACATTTTTATAAAAATGAAGAGGCGTTTTTTTCTGTGCTTACTTTAGGATAAACATATTTATCTTAAGTATTTTCAAAATTTAGTATCCATCCTAGATTTTTTAGGAAAAAAAGTATTTGAACAGACTTTTACAAATCAAGATTTACTTTCTTTGGATTTATCAGGCTTGAAAAAAGGGCTTTATCTTGTGATAATCAACAATAATCAAGAGATTTACAGTCAGAAATTTATTTTAGAATAAACTATCCCTTAAACCAATGTCAACAATTCAAGCAATTATACTTGCAATTATCGAAGGCTTAACCGAATTCCTCCCAATTTCTTCTACAGGACACATGGTATTGATGAGTTCTTACTTAGGTATTGAAAATGATAAATTCACCAAACTTTTTGAAGTTTGTATCCAACTTGGAGCTATTTTGGCAGTAGTAGTGTTGTACTGGAAAAAGTTTTTTGACTTTTCAAAATGGCAGTTTTATGTTAAACTTGCTCTGGCTGTTGTACCAGCTTTAATTTTCGGAAAACTATTTGATGACCTTATTGACGAACATTTGGGCAATCCTGTTTTTATTGCTACAGTATTGTTAGTTGGAGGTATCATTTTGTTATTTGTTGATAATTGGTTCAAAAATCCAGTGATTACAGAAGAACCAGATATCAATAATGTAACAGCTATTAAAATTGGAGCATACCAATGTTTAGCCATTATGTTTCCGGGTTTAAGTAGAAGTGCCGCAACAATTATTGGTGGCATGCAACAAAAATTAAGCAGAAGTTTGGCAGCAGAATTCTCTTTCTTTTTAGCAGTTCCAACAATGACAGCGGCTACTGGTTATAAATTATTGAAATTCATCTCGGATGAAGGAAGTATTACAGGAGATCAAATTAAACTTTTAGCCATCGGGAATGTTGTAGCATTTATCGTTGCTGTTTTAGCCATTAAATTTTTTATTACCGTTTTAAACAAATACGGTTTTAAGTATTTTGGCATTTATCGTATCATCGTCGGAATCGTCATTTTAGCTTTGACGGTAGGCTCACATTAATAATGAATCAGGAAGAAACTATACAAAAGAATATCAATCAGACCTCTCCAGACCCTGGGGAGGTTTTATTGATTGATAAACCCCTTACTTGGACATCTTTTGATGTCGTTAAGAAATTAAAATTTGCGGGTAAATTCAAAAAAATCGGTCATGCTGGTACACTCGACCCTCTAGCAACAGGTTTATTAATCCTTTGTACAGGGAAAATGACCAAGCAAATTGATTCTTTCCAAGCACAAGAAAAAGAATATTCTGGCACTTTTATTTTAGGAAAAACAACGCCTTCGATAGACTTGGAAACTGCATTTGATGAAGAATTTCCTATTGAACATATCAACGAAAAGATACTTCAAGAAGCTTTAAGTAAATTTCAAGGGAAAATTTTACAGATTCCTCCTATTTACTCTGCCATCCAAGTAAATGGTAAAAGGCTCTACGAATTAGCCAGAAAAGGCAAAACAGATGCTGATATTGAAATCAAATCAAGAGAAGTAGAAATCTCTAAATTTGAGATTGATAGCAGTAATTTCCCTGAAATTAGCTTCACAATCGTTTGTTCGAAAGGTACTTATATCAGAAGCTTGGTGCGTGATTTTGGCTTAGCTTGTCAATCAGGTGCTTATTTAAGTTCATTAAGAAGAGAAAAAATTGGTGAATTTAATGTTAAAAATGCACTGACAATTCAGGAATTTATTGAGCAAAGAAAAGTGGATTAGTGATTTTCAATTTTATTGTAAAAAGTAATAATGTAAAGGTTAAAACTCTGTTATCGTTCAACTCATAAAACTTTGAACAGAGCTAATATAAAAATGCAAGTTTACCACGGAATACAGGAATTCAAAAAATTAGACCATGCGGTAGTCACTAGCGGAACATTTGATGGTGTACATCTTGGGCATCAAAAAATATTAAATCGCTTGAATGAAGTAGCTTTACAGACGCAAGGAGAAAGTGTTGTAATTACTTTTTATCCACATCCACGAAGCGTTATTTCTTCTGATAATCAAACCATCAAGTTACTTTCAACACTCGATGAAAAGATTGAACTCTTAGCACAAAATGGTGTACAACATCTTTTGATTATTCCATTTACAAGAGAGTTTTCAGAGCTTTCATCCGAAGAATTTATCCAAAAGATTCTTATTGAAACCATTGGTACTAAAACGCTAGTGATTGGCTACGACCATCGTTTTGGAAAAAATCGTGAAGGAGGATTCGATTATTTAAAAACTAACGCTTCAAGGTACGGGTTTTCGATTGAAGAAATTGCAAGACGAGACATTGATAATGTAGGCGTAAGTTCTTCAAAAATCAGAAAAGCATTATTAGAAGGAAATGTTCAATCTGCTGACCATCTTTTAGGTAGAAATTACTCAATCAGTGGACTCATCGTAAAAGGTAAACAATTAGGTAGAACTATCGGCTTCCCGACTGCTAATATTCAAGTAAGAGAAGTAGCCAAACTAATTCCTACAGATGGTGTTTATGCGGTAAAAGTGCATTACAACAATGAAACGTTTGGAGGAATGCTAAATATTGGGAATCGCCCAACTGTAGATGGCACTTATCAAACAATTGAAGTAAATATTTTCGATTTTAATCGAGAAATTTATGGAGAAAATCTGAGTGTAGAATTTATTACGAAAGTAAGAAACGAACAGAAATTTAGCGGATTAGATGCTTTGAAAGCTCAAATAGCTAAGGATAAAGAAGTAATTAAAGAAATTTTCATTTAGCATGATTAAAAATTATTTACGACAATATAAACTTTAAAAGACTATGACTCAGCAACAAGAAACAGATTTTAAAAAAAAATATTACCCGATCTAATTCTAAATTTAAATAATTCTTTATTGGAAACATTAAATAAAGAAAAAAAGAATATTGAGTTTGCACTAAATAATAATAATGAATTAAATGAGATAAACTCTTTCCTTCAGCAAGAAATTGATGCTATAGGATATGAATTGTGTAATAAAATTGATAATACAATCATACCAAAATTAAAAAACGATTATGGAATTGATTTTTCAGCAATTGAGAGTGTAAGTAAAAACATTGCAAAAAAAATAAGGGAAGATGTTGAATATAGAAAACATTAATTTTTAATGCAAATTTAGCTAAAGTATAAAAAGGGTCGATTCAACTCAATGAACCGACCCTTTTTCTATTTATAACTAATTTTTATTCTTCAGTTGCAGTAGTTGCAAGAATTCTTGAAAGTGTTAATGAATCACCTTCACCAGAATAATCTGCCAAAATTACGTCTCCGTTGGCTAAATCACCTTTCAAAATTTCTTCTGCTACTGGATCTTCCAAATAACGTTGAATAGCACGATTCAGTGGTCTTGCACCATATTGAGAATCATAACCTTTTTCGGCTATAAAGTCTTTTGCCTTTTCAGTCAATTGAACGGTATATCCAAGATTTGTAATTCTGATGAATAGTTTATTCAACATCAAATCTATGATTTGGTGAATATGCTCACGTTCAAGAGAATTAAACACGATTACATCATCCAAACGATTCAAGAACTCTGGAGAGAAAGCCTTTTTCAAAGCATTCTGAATCGTTCCTTTCATTGCATCATCTAAACCATCAACTTTAGTTTTCGTAGAGAAACCGATACCAGTTCCAAAGTCCTTCAAATCTCTTGCTCCAATATTTGAAGTCATAATGATAATGGTATTACGGAAATCTACTCTTCTACCTAAACCGTCTGTTAAAATACCATCATCTAATACTTGCAATAAGATATTAAATACATCTGGGTGAGCTTTCTCGATTTCATCCAACAATACAACAGCATAAGGTTTGCGACGAATCTTTTCAGTTAATTGTCCACCTTCTTCATAACCAACATATCCTGGAGGCGCTCCAACCAAGCGAGATACACTGAATTTCTCCATGTACTCACTCATGTCGATTCTTACTAAAGCATCATCCTTGTCGAATAAATATGTTGCTAAAACCTTCGCTAATTCTGTTTTACCTACACCTGTTGGTCCCAAGAAAATAAATGAACCAATAGGTTTTTTAGGATCTTTTAAGCCAACTCTAGTACGTTGAATGGCTTTTACAAGTTTAGCAATTGCTGGATTTTGTCCGATTACTTTACCTTGTAATTCTTCATTCATATTCAGAAGTTTTTGTCCTTCTGTAGCAGCAACACGATTCACTGGAATACCAGTCATTTGTGCGATTACTTCGGCAACACTTTCTTCTGAAACTGTATAACGACGGCGTTTGGTGTCTTCTTCCCAATCACGTTTTGCACGGTCTAATTGGTCTAACAAACGCTTTTCACGGTCACGTAACTGTGCAGCCTCTTCGTATTTCTGCGATTTAACAACTGCATTTTTCTCTTTCTTGATATTTTCGATGGCTTCTTCCAAACGAACAATATCTTCAGGAACAGTAATATTTGAAATATGAACTCTCGCTCCTACTTCATCCATTACATCAATCGCTTTATCAGGCAAGAATCTATCAGAAATATAACGTTCTGATAATTTCACAGCTTGTTCTATCGCTTCATCAGTATAAGTCACATGGTGATGATCTTCGTACTTATCTTTGATGTTGTTCAAAATTTCAATCGTCTCTTCAATAGAAGTTGCGTCAACCATTACTGTTTGGAAACGACGAGCCAAAGCTCCATCTTTCTCAATGTATTGACGATACTCATCTAAAGTAGTTGCCCCGATAACTTGGATGTCGCCACGAGCTAAAGCGGGTTTGAACATGTTGGAAGCATCCAAAGATCCAGAAGCTCCGCCTGCACCAACAATGGTATGCAATTCATCAATGAACAAAATTACATCTGGTGATTTTTCTAATTCATTCATTACCGCTTTCATTCTTTCTTCAAACTGACCACGGTATTTTGTACCAGCCACTAATGAAGCTAAATCAAGCGTAACAACTCTTTTTCCAAATAAAACACGAGATACTTTTTTCTGAACAATTCTAAGTGCTAATCCTTCAGCAATAGCTGTTTTACCAACACCGGGCTCACCAATTAAAATTGGGTTGTTTTTCTTTCTACGAGAAAGAATTTGAGCAACTCTTTCTATTTCTTTTTCACGACCAACAATTGGGTCAAGTTTACCTGCTTCAGCAACTTTTGTTAAATCTCTACCAAAATTATCTAAAACTGGGGTTTTAGATTTTTCTGTTCCTTTGTTAGTAGTAGAACTTCCTCCAGCTGCATTTCCACCAGCAAACATTCTTGCATCATCATCATTGTCATCTGTGTCAGATGGTCCTGATTTGATATTAGGGTTTGATTGATATTCCACCATATCCTTAATTAATTCATAATGTATTTGGAACTTCTCAAGAATTTGTTTAGCTAAATTATCCTCATCTCTGAGAATTGCCATCAATAAATGTTCCGTTCCTACAAGGTTAGTTTTGAAAATTCTAGCTTCCAAATAGGTGACTCTCAATACTTTTTCGCATTGTCGAGAAAGAGGAATATCTTGCTTGTTTTTGATAGTGTACGTAGATCGAACCGTACTTTTTGTAGCTTGTTCTATAGTAACACGCAAATCATCTAGGCTTGTCCCACATTTTTTAATCAAATCAAGAGCAATGCCTTCGCCTTCTCTGATCATTCCTAAAATAAGATGTTCTGTCCCGATGTAATCATGCCCAAGCCTGATTGCCTCCTCACGTGCGAGTGAGATAACCTCTTTTACTCTGTTTGAAAATTTTGCCTCCATGCTTAGAGTTTTTGAGTTATAGCGTTATAAAACCTCAGAATTCAGTTGATAAGAATGATGGAATAATCCAATTATTCTTTAAGCTGAGGCTGAAGGTAATCTCTGTTTTTCTTTAAAATTACTTTCTGTAAATCTTTTCCAAATTATATACTAAACACTAAATTATTGTTGTTTGTTCATTTACTAATGAGCTTTGAAGTATCTTTAAAGATTGGCTTCCCTGACAAAATAGCAAATCTAGGATAGATAAATTAGGTACAAATTCGTTGCCAAAGTTCTGGCGATATGCGGTTGGATTATAAATACCATTCACAGAAAAATCTGTTTTGGGATGAATTTTACTTCTAAAATCGTTCTCTACATTTTTTTCATACTTTTCTGTAAATATAATCTTTTTTTCGAGACGTAAAAGTTTCAGACAAATTGACAGCAATTCTAAATTCAAATCGAACAAAAAGTCAGGTTTTTTTTCAATAATATTTTTAAAATATTCTGAATAATATTCAAAAAAAGGCGATTTTCCATAAGCTGAATGAATGGCACCCCAATGGCGGCGAATCCAATCTTGATGGTACTCTATCTTTAAATCCCGAATTAATACTTTCGAATTTCCATTTTTTACTGGGATAGACAGCGTATCAATCTTGTTAGTTGTCTGAATTATACAACGATTTCGGTAACTTTGTTTTTCGTAATATTCGTGTGCTTCAATAACAATCGTGTCGTGCTGAAGTAAACACACAAAATATTCGAGACTGGGTAAATATTGTAAATCAATTATCATTTCCCTAAAATACAGCAGAATGATTTAATTTCAAATTTTTATACCAAAATCATTCTATTTTTCAAGAAAAAATACAAATTACCAAAAGTTAATATGCTTTTCTTCAAGATTCTTGCGACTTTGCCATTTTGGATGCTTTATCGCATTTCTGACTTTGCTTACTTTTTACTTTTTAGAGTAATTAAATATCGTAAAAAAGTCGTTTTAGAAAACCTCAGAAACTCCTTTCCAGAAAAATCCGAAAAGGAAATCCATGAAATTGCTAAAGAATTCTACCATCATCTTGCTGATATCTTTATTGAATTTTTTAAAGGTTTAAGTATTTCGGAAGAAGAAATGGCAAAGCGTGTTCAAATAAATAATCTTGAGCTTGTTAAAAAGTACTTAGATAGCAATACTCCTATCATCTTCGTCGGTGGACATCAAGGAAATTGGGAATGGGCAATTCATCCTCTTTGCATAAAAGGAATTCATTTAGATGTCGTTTATCAAAAATTGAGTAACACATTTTTTAATAAACTGACTTATCGAATCAGAAGTAGATTTGGTGCTTTTTTAGTCGAAAGAAAAGATACGATAAAAGTAGCGATTGAAAGAAAAGACAAAATCAGGGCTATTTGCTTGGCGGCTGACCAAATTCCTAGTCATTTGAAATCTGCCTATTGGACAAATTTTCTAAATCAAGATTCTGCCTTTTTTACTGGCCCAGAGCGTATTGCACGAAAATTTGATTATCCAGTTATTTTCATGGAGTTTATCCGAAAAAAGAGAGGATATTATGATATGAATCTTTCAGAAATAGCAAGTCCTCCTTATGAAAACCTCCAGGCTAATGAAATTCTCGAGCGTTTTGTTCAAACATTAGACGCTTCAATAAAACAAAATCCATCTTCTTACTTATGGTCGCACAGAAGATGGAAACATAAAAGGAGTGTATCAGAAGAAGTGAAACCTAGTGTTTAATACTTTACAAAACAAAAATGTTGGCAATTGAATACTTGCCAACATTTTATAGGTAAATAGATAAATCTCCTAATCCCTGACGAATAATTTCAAAATCATCAGTTGTGGCATCTACAATGGTTGAGGGCATATTATTTCCATAACCGCCATCAATGACAATATCAACCTGATTTTGAAATTTCTCAAAAATCAATTCTGGGTCAGTTGAATACTCTACAATACTATCATCATCATAAATTGAAGTGGTAACAATTGGATTCCCAAGTTCTTCTACAATTAATCTAGGAATTTCGTTATCAGGAACTCTGATACCTACTGTTTTTTTACTTTGTGATAATACTTTTGGTACTTTATTATTCCCTTCCAAAACAAAAGTAAAAGGACCAGGCAAAGCTTTTTTCATTAACTTAAAACATGTATTTGATACTTTGGCATAATCTGCAATATGACTTAAATCATTACAAATAAATGAAAAATTGTTTTTACTAGGTTTTATTCCTTTGATTTGACAAACCCTTTCTACAGCACGAGTATTATGAATATCGCAACCCATCCCATAAACTGTATCAGTTGGATAAATAATTACTCCGCCATTTTTTAGGCAATCAACAATATGATTTATTTTTTTCATATCGGTGCCTTTTTCGTATAATTTTATAAATTCAGCCATCAGTTTTATCAGATTGTTTAATTTGTTGTACCTAAAATAATAAAATGTTCGTCACTAAACCTTCAAATAAAAAAACAAAAATACTTCATATTGCCACTGGTAATTATTCACCAAGGGTAATCAAAGAAGTAAGTACATTAGTAAAACATCACGAAGTACATGTTATTCAAGCTGTTAGGCTCAAGGACAATGAACCAAAAGCTCATTTTTATCTCATCAATTATTATCCTCAACTTTGGAAAAGAATCTGTTTTAATTTTCCTAAAATCCTATTTTGGTATTTCAAAATTCGTCCCAAAATCGTTCATATTCATGTAATAGAGTTAATTCCGATTGCTTGTCTGTTTTCTTTACTCAAGACAAAAATCATTTTTGACATCTACGAAGATTTTCTTAAAAAGCTTCCAACAAAACAGAAAAACAATATTCTTTTGTCTTTGTTTTCTTATTTCAACAAACTTTCTTCCAAACATTTTAACCTAATTTTTGCCGAAAATACTTATCTGACGAGCTATCCCAACATTAGCAAAAACCACGAAGTCATTTTAAATTATCCTCGAAAAGCTGACTTTGAAGCGATTCATTTCCATTTCAACATCACAAAACCTGAAGTTTTTTACATCGGACAAATCTCAAGCAATCGGTGTGTAGAACAAGTTTTGGAAGCAATCTATCTATTAAAAGAGCTTTATCCAAACATCAAATTGCATTTATTTGGATATTTTTCGAACAATGATTTCCCAAGAAAACTGGAAGTTTTAATAAAAGAATATGATTTAGAAGAAAATGTTTTGAAGTATGGAATGACGTCCTTTGATGAAGCAGCCGAAATTGCTAAAAATGCAATCGTTGGAATCGCTTTACTCAAGGATATTGGCGATTATAAAATCTCCTACCCTACCAAAATGTTTGAATACATGGCATCAGGTTTACCCGTAATTACTTCAAATTTTGAACATTGTTTATCGGTAATTAATTCCACAAAAGCAGGATTCGGCGTAAACCCTGAAAGTGTTCAAGAGATTTTTGAAGTTATTAATTGGTTTATTCAAAACCCAGAAGAAGCGAAAGAAATGGGAAATTTAGGAAAAGAAGCCATTCAAAAACAGTATAATTGGGAAAGTGAAGCTGAAAAGTTAATAACGTTTTATCAGAAGGTATTGACTGATTAAAATCTGAGTTTATTAAATTTCAAATAAATGAAGTTTAATGGAATACTAAATCGAATGATAATACAAAGTAATTTACTCTTAAAAGTATGTCCTTTTAACTGGTTTAGCATTTTGACTACTTCTTCTCCAGCTTCAAAATTCTCTGTAAAAACACATTGTTTTAACACTAGATAAAGTCTTTTGATAAGGGATTTATTTTCCGTTTCGTTACGATTGAGGCTTTGGATTTTAGCACAAACTTTAACCGTTGAAATAACTAATTGATTCTTTTTTTGAATAAATTTGGAAGAAAGTGATGCTGATACAACTCTTTGATAAGTAAGGATTTCTGGCAAATAAGCATATTCCCAATTTCTTGATGAACGAATCCAAAAATCGAAATCTTCATACGCTAAAGTTTCATCGTAGCCTTTCAATTCTTCTAATACTTCTTTTTTAACCATCATTGTAGAAGGCAAAACAAACGATTGTTCTATCAATTTTGAATAAATATTCCCCTCTGGAATACTTTGATTTTTATCATATAAAGTTCTCAAGATTTTTCCTTGCTCATCTATAAAAATAGCATTTGAAAAAACTACACCATGCGAATCGCTCAATGATTCAAAATACCTTACTTGTTTTTCTATTCTTGTCTTTTCTAAGACATCATCAGTTGATAAATCAATAATATATTTTCCTTTGGCTAAAAAAAGTGCTTGATTGAATGATTTACAATTACCCGTATTCTTTTCATTAAAAATCCATTGAACAGCTGGATAATCTTGCAGAAAAGTAAGTATTTTTTGTTGACTATCATCTTCACTCGCATCATCAACAACTATTAGTTGAATAGCTTTATACGTCTGATGAAGTACTGAAGAAAGCGATTCTACAAGAAATTTGGAATGATTATAGCAAAGAGCAATGACTGTAACAATAGGTTGGTTTTCGGATTTTCCCATAGTGCAGAAGTAACAGTTTAATTATGTTTCTGTTTCAATGGCTTTTTTAGATTCGGTTGAACCATACAAAGTTTCAGCGATACTTGCATTGATTTCAAAACCTAAAATCAAAACTAAAGCAACCAAATACAACCAAACCATTAAGGCAATAAAAGTACCGATTGCACCATAAAGTTTATTGTAGGTTGCAAAGTTGGAGAGATAATATGAAAATAAATTTGAAAGAAGTATCGTCAGAATTGAAGCGGTAATAGAACCTGCATTGATAAATTTCCATTTTTTATGAATGGCTGGAGCCCAATAATAAATGATGGAAATCGTGATAAAGAACACTAAAAATATCACCAAATAGGTAAGTAATTGTAAGGCATAAAAAGTAAAATCTCGATTCATAATTCCTTCATCAAATAAGAAATCAACAATTAAACGACCCACAATTAAGAAACCTATCGCTACAATCAATACAAAAGTGAGAAGGAAATTTAGCATCACTGCAATCAGCCTTGCTTGAATAAAACCACGTTGTTCTGAGGTTTTATACGTCAAATTAAAAGCACGCATCAAAGCCATCATTCCACTTGTAGAAGCATACAAAGCAAAGATAAAACCCAAAGAAAGTACTCCTCCACGGGGTTTACTTACGATTTCAATAATGGTTTCTTGTGCTTCGTGGAAAATTCCTTTGGGCAATACTTCTGAAAGTAAAGCAATAATTTTTAAATCAAGATGATTAACAGGAATATATGGAATTAATGAGAAAAGGAAAATTATCGTCGGGAATATCGCCAAAGTAAAATTATAAGCCACAGCCGCCGCACGAACATCAATATCAAACTGAAGAATTTTATTAATTAATACTTCTAATACTTGATATACAGTTTTTGCAGCATTTTCTAAATGATAAGTCTTTAAGAAAAGGCGAAAACGGTAATAGAGTTCTGTATGTTTTATTTTTTCTAGCATTTCCACTTTTATATGACCGATTAAGTAAAAAATGTACTTAATCGGTCTAACAATTCTTTTGGGGCTGTTGTTAGTCTATTATTTTCCATTTTTACAAAGACCAAAGTCGTTTCCCCTTTATGTACCAAAGTACCTTTGCTATTGAGAATTTCGTAATAAAAAACTACCCTAGCCGCAGGAAGGTTTTTAATAGTAGTACGAATAGTCAACAAATCATCGTACAAAGCAGGAGCAATAAACTTTGAAGTATTTTCATAAACTGGCATCATCACACCAGAATCTTCCATTGCTTTATAGCTAAAGCCTAAGCTTCTGAGTGCCTCTACCCTACCTATTTCATAAAGTCTAGCATAATTTCCATAATATACATAACCCATTTGGTCGGTATCGGCATATCTTACTCTGTACTGATAATCGTGTTGATACATTGTTAAATAATATTATGAAAGATTATTTCCTGATATTCAATTTATTTAATGCTTCTTGATAAATACGAGCATTGTTAAGATGATCAGCAAAGGTTTCTGCAAAATTATGATAGCCTGAGAAATCTTCTTTTGCACAGAAATATAAGTACTTGTGGTGTTCGTAATTTAAAACAGCATCAATCGAAGCCAAGTCTGGCAAGTTAATTGGGCCAGGAGGCAACCCTGTTACACGATAAGTATTGTAAGGTGAATTGATTTGCAACAATGCCTTCGTTACTCTTTTAATAGAAAAATCTTGATGAGCAAAAATTACTGTTGGGTCTGCTCCTAAAGGCATATTTGCCTGCAAGCGATTCATATAAACACCTGCTACTCTTGGTTTTTCATCTGCTTTTTTTGTTTCAGCTTCCACAATCGAAGCCATAATCTGCGCTCTGATTGGGTCTAAACCAATTGCTGTAGCTTTTCTCTTACGTTCTTCTGTCCAAAATTTATCATACCAAGTTTTCATGGTACTCATTAATTCGTCTGGACTTGTATTCCAATATACTTCATAAGTATTTGGCAAGAACATACACATAATGGTTTCTTTGGTAAATCCATATTTTCTTGCAACAGCTGTATCTTCCAACATTGTCGCCAAAGCAGTAGAATCAAATTCAAAGCGATTACCAATTTTATGAACTAAATCTTTTTTCAAACGAATGTTATTGAAAGTAAGTTTAATGGCATCTTGATTTCCAGAACGAAGTTTTTTGATTACTTCATAATTGCCCATGTCAGCTTTAATGACGTAACGACCTTCACGAACATTATCTTTATACTTCAATAATTTTGCTAAAAACTTGAATGATAATTCATCTTTCACAATTTTATGTTTGCTCAAAGAATCCCAAACGGTTTCAAAAGTTGCTCCTTTCGGAATCAAAAGGGCAAAGCCTTTTTTCTCATCTACTTCATAATTAGGCGTTTTGGTGATTTGCCAAATGTAATATGAAAACATGGTCGCAAATAAAGCGAATGCGAGAAAGAAGTAGCGTAATAATTTATTGTTTTGTTGCATTGTGATGATAATGAAATAAACGCAAGCGTTCTTTTAAAATGATTGTTTTTATTTTAATGATTTGTTTTTAGGACTACGGTAATTTAGTCTACCCAATTCTCATAGGCTAGTCCTTCAATCCTCATCATCTCTTTTACATTTCGACTTACAAGTACACAACCTTCTAATATTGCTGTGCAACCAATTAATAAATCAAAATCACTAATGGGAGTTCCTATTCTTCTTAATCTAGTTTTTTGTTCTGCAAAGAGTTCAAAGACAGGTCTGATATGTAAAATCCTATTTTGAAAGCCTTCTGTAAACTGCTTTAATTTAGACCGACTTTCTTCTTTCTTTGTGGAGGCACTATTGGCTATTCCATACATTAGCTCAAGGATTGTCAACTCTGAGATAAAGCAATTCTCCAAACCTACAGAAGAAATTTTAGCAGGAATATTGAAATCATTTTTGATAAAATGAATACAAATATTTGAGTCCAATAAATACTTTATTCTGCCCATGAAGTATCAATGTCTTTATTTGTTCTTGATTCTTCAATTATTTTTATCAATTCATCGCTTGTCTCTGGTAAATCAAGGCTTCCTGCTAAAGCATAAAAAGCCTTTTCATCCGAAACTTTATCAGTTGTATCTATTTCACTAGCACTAATTCTAAATTTAGCTTTCAACCTTTTAGCCAAATCTATAAAAAGCTGATAATCTGCCTGAGAACTTGGTTCAATGATGATTGTATTCATATTTTTAAAATAATGTTGTTTTTCAATAAAGTTACAATACTGTAATTATTGTAAAAGAAACCCTAATATCACCATTAAAGATAAAACATTTTACCGCTATCCTTAAAACGCTATCCCAAATCTATCTGCTAAAGCTTGTAAATCTTTCACCACTGGCTCTAAAAGATTAATGCCATTGGCTTTGCGTTCTGCTTCGATTTCTCTTTCTGGGTCACCTGGTACTAATACTTTTTTGCCTTCTACTGCTTCGGCTGCATGGAAACGGTCAATCCATTTATCCATATCTGCTTTGAATTCTTCTGCAGGACGAAAAGCGTCAATTCTCATTGCTCCTAAAAAATGTCCTGTTCCTTTTCCTACTTGTTCGCCTGCTGTCATAAAGCCTGCGGTGGCAAATGGAGGAACCCAGGGACCAAAATTTGCTCCTGATAAAACACCTGAGAAAATATCTACAATCGCTCCTAAACCATAACCTTTATGTGAACCATGTTCACGGTCGCCACCTAATGGCAATAATGCTCCTCCATTTTTTACAGCATTTGAATCATCAGTTGGATTTCCTTCTTTATCTTGAACCCAACCAATTGGTGCTGGCGAGCCTTTTCTTTGTAAAATCTCCATTTTCCCATAAGCTACTGCTGTACTGGCAAAGTCAGCTACGAAAGCTGGATTTTTCTGTGCTGGTACTGCCACTGCAATAGGATTAGTTCCTAACAATTTTTCTTTTGAAAAAGTAGGTGTTACCAAAGGTGCAGCATTTGTCATTGCCCAACCAATCATATCATTGTCTGATGCCATCATGGCATGATAACCTGCAATACCAAAGTGATTGGAATTTTGTACCGAAATCCAACCAGAACCTACATTTGTAGCTTTTTCCATTGCAATTTTCATCGCATAAGGTGCTACAACCAAGCCTAAACCTTTGTCGCCGTCAATTACTGCTGTTGAAGGAGTTTGATGTACGATTTTGATATTCGGCGTTGGGTTTAATCTTCCATTATCATACAAACGAACATAGCCACTTAGTCTTGCTGTCCCGTGTGAATCTACTCCTCGTAAATCAGCAGAAATTAATACTTTCGAAGCCAAATCGGCATCTGTTTCAGAACAACCTATCGAAAGAAATACATTTTTAATAAAGTTTTGCAGGTAGCTATATTCGTAAATCATAAATGAATTTGAGATTATTTTCTAAAATTTGAATGAATTTATTGAGATTCAAGGAGGGCAAAATTACGAATAATTGTTCGATGAAAGTCTTTTTTCGAGTAAAAAGCAGAAATATCACGATGATTATCCTGTAAATCTGCTCAAACTTACTTTGTTCATGAAGGTAAATAAATGAAGATTTTGTATATTCCTTGTGAAATAAATACTTTCCTTTAGTAGAATCTCAATCAATACTTACTTTTGTGAGAAATTGAAAAAATATTGTCTCTGTTTCTTTTCAATCAAAGAACCCAGCTATCTAGTAAAACGTTAATCAAGCATCCATTGAGCATATAAATTTTAATAAAATGTCTTTCAGATTCAAACGTATTAGTGCCAGCCTTTTTGGCTATTTCGTAAAAGGTTTATTTTTACTCGCCCCTGTTTACATAACAGGTTACATCATTTTCAACCTCCTGAATTCATTAGACCAAGAATTTTACTTTTACTTCCGTGGAACTGGCTTAGTTATTATGGTGGCAATCATTATGATTGTTGGCTTTTTAGGTTCAACGTTTATCTCCTTGCCTTTGATTCAAATCTTGGAAGATGGTGTTTCTAAACTTCCTTTAGTGGGTTTAATTTACTTTTCTTTAAAAGACCTCATCGGTGCTTTTGTGGGCGATAAAAAGAAGTTTAATCAACCCGTAAAATTTATTTTGAACAAAGAAAATGGCATCCAAAAGTTAGGGTTCATTACACAAACTGATTTAGGATTTTTAGATATTCAAGATGCTGTGCTAGTTTACTGCCCACACTCTTATGCTTTTTCTGGTGAAATATTTGTTGTTCCAAGTGCCAACGTTACTTTATTGAACATTCCTGCTTCCGATGCCATGAAAATGATTGTTTCGGGTGGTGTTTCTTTATCAAGTACTCCTTAATTTTTTTGGGTATTTCTATACAACATTAATCTTCTTATTCAGTTTAATGATTGCAAAGCGTAATTCTCCATAAAAGTTAATACGCTTTGTTATTGATTCTCTTTGATATTCATACAAAATTCTAACATTCTAATTTACGCTCATCATTTATGATTCTCATAAGTATTTTTTCAAGTTTTTCTTGGTGGTTCATTATTCCAATTGCCATTCTCGTTTTGGCACTTCGTGACATTCTCCAGAATCGTCATACCATTCAGCATAACTTTCCTGTGGTCGGTCATATTCGATATATGCTCGAAAAGATTGGACCTGAACTCCGACAATATATCGTTGCCAACAACCGTGAAGAACTTCCTTTTAATAGAGGAGAAAGAGCTTGGGTTTATGCTTCTTCTAAAAAAGAAAATAATTTACAAGGCTTTGGTTCTGACCAAGATTTTAATGCAGCGGGCTATATTTTTATTAAACATGCCATGTTGGGGCATAAAGTTTTGGCTAATCATCCCAATCAAAAAGACCCAAGTGCGGTGCCTTGCTCAAAAACTATTGGTGAATACCATAAACGCAAGCGTCCTTACAAACCTTATTCGGTGGTAAATATTTCTGGAATGAGTTACGGTTCATTGTCTGCTAAAGCCATTGAATCTTTAAATAAAGGAGCTTTAAAATTTGGCTGTTATCATAACACTGGCGAAGGTTCACTTTCTCCTTATCATAAATATGGTGCTGATGTGGTGGTAAATATTGGTACTGCTTACTTTGGTGTAAGAGATGATGATGGTAATTTTTCGATGGAGAAATTATTTAAAATGACTTCGGAAAACCAATTCATCAGAGCCTTAGAATTAAAGCTTTCGCAAGGAGCAAAACCGGGCAAAGGTGGAATGTTACCTGCTGCTAAAATCACGAAGGAAATCTCTGAAATCAGACATATCCCGATGGGTAAAGATGCTCTTTCTCCTGCATTTCACTCAGAGTTTTCTACCATTCCTGAAATGGTTAATTTCATTGAATCAATGGCTAGTAAAACGGGGTTACCTGTAGGAATTAAGTCGGCAGTAGGTAAATTAGAAATGTGGGAAGAACTTGCACAGTATATGGTGAAAACTGGAAAGGGTCCAGACTTTATTACGATTGATGGTGGCGAAGGTGGAACGGGTGCTGCACCTCATGCTTTTGCAGATCACGTTTCGTTACCCTTTAATTATGGTTTTACAAGGGTTTATAAGATTTTCCAGAAGTATGAATTGGCAGATAAAATTGTATTTATTGGTTCTGGTAAATTAGGTTTTCCTGAAAAGGCAATGATGGCATTCGCCATGGGTTGTGATGTAATCAATGTAGCACGTGAAGCCATGATGTCTATCGGTTGTATTCAAGCACAGGTTTGTCACACCAATCGTTGTCCAGCGGGTGTGGCTACTTCAAGTCCTTGGTTACAAAGTGGAATCGACCCAGCCCTTAAAAGTGAGCGGTTTTACAATTATGTAAAGACATTAAACAAAGAAATTCTGGAGATCACTCATGCCTGTGGTTATGAACACCCTAGCCAGATGACGATGCAAGACGTTGATATGGTAATGGGCGATAATAATAAGACACAATCACTAGCAACAACTTTTGGATACAACAAAACTAAAGTGCCTTTTGAAAGTGTAGAGAAATTATTGCAAAGCCCTTATTTAGGTGGCGGGAAAGCAAAACTTAATTAAGCAATTATTAAAAGGATGGTTTAGAGCCATCCTTTTTTGTTGAAAAGTAAAAATAATGGTTTGGTAACTACTTGGTTAATATTAATGACTCCAACCTGTGAATGGACAATTTCACCCTTTGAATTGATAACTGCAAGCTGTGAATTGATGACTTGACTATTTGAATTGACTACTGTAAGCTTTGAATTGATAACTTGACTCTTTGAATCAACTACTGCAAGCCGTAAATTGATGACTCCACAACTAGAATTAACAATACAACTGTTAGAATTGCCAACACGATTGTTAGAATTGACGACCAAACTGATAAGATCAATAACACGACTATATAAATTAAGTAAGCACATAAAAATTATTAGGTCAAATCTATTATGTTTCTCTTACAACCTGTAGCGGTAATCCTTGCGGTTACCGTTTGACCAAAATAAGAAACGGTAACTGTAGAGGTTACTGCTACAACTACTATTTCATAAAGTATAATTTTAAAATACCAGAAATTACTTAACTCCTACACAACCATAATTAATAAAATACCCTACAAATCATTAAAAACGACGATATGTTTTTTCGAGATAATTCGATAAATATCGTTCATTCATCTTTCCATAAGCTCAATTGACGGCTCTTTCGGCAATTTTCATTATCTTTGTAGTATGTTATCTATCAATAATCTTTCGTTTTATTTCGGTTCTCGTCCAATGTATGATGGGGCGAACTTACATATTAAGCCTAAAGACAAAATCGGTCTTATCGGGGCAAATGGTACTGGTAAATCTACTTTACTTCGTATAATAGATGGTGAATACTTACCCGATGGTGGTAGTATTTCTAAGTCAGGCGACTGTACTATTGGTTTTTTAAATCAAGACTTACTTTCTTATCAGAGTGACGATTCTATTCTTTCAGTGGCGATGCAAGCTTTTGAAAGACAGAACTTCTTACAAGCTGAAATTGATAAGGTTTTACATAAGATGGAAACCAATTTTGAAGATGATGATGTCAATAAACTGGCTCGTTTTCAAGATGAATTTGATGCTTTAGGTGGATATACCATCCAATCTGAAGCAGAAGCAATTCTGGAAGGTTTAGGATTCAGCACCGAGGAATTAGCACAGCCTTTACAGAAGTTTTCTGGAGGTTGGAGAATGCGTGTAATGTTAGCAAAATTGCTTTTACAACGCCCTTCGCTATTGATGCTAGATGAGCCTACCAACCACTTGGACTTACCGTCTATTCAATGGGTAGAAAACTATATCAATACTTATGAGGGAGCAATTATTGTTGTTTCTCACGATAGATTTTTCTTAGATAACACCGTTACTACGATTGTAGAAGTAACAGGCTCGAAGTTAGTTTCTTATTCTGGCAATTACTCTTTCTACATGGAAGAAAAAGCTTTGAGAAATGAAGTACAGAAAGGTGCTTATGAGAACCAACAACAAGCAATAAAGCAAACTGAAAAGTTTATTACTCGCTTCAAAGCAAAAGCAACTAAAGCACGTCAGGTACAATCAAGAGTAAAAGCTTTAGAAAGATTAGAATTGATTGATGACGTTTTAGACGAAAATGCGAAAGTAAACTTTAAGTTCAACTTTGGTACTCAGCCAGGTCGTTTTATCATGCACTTGGAAGATATTACAAAGGCTTATGGCCCTAAAAGAATCCTTACAAGCACCAATGCAGTTATTGAAAGAGGAGATAAAATTGCCTTGATTGGTGCTAACGGTAAAGGTAAATCTACTGTATTGAGAATTATTGATGGTTCAGAGCAATTTGAAGGTGAACGCAAATTGGGACATAATGTTATCGACTCATTTTATGCACAGCATCAGTTAGAAAGCTTAGACGTAAACAATACCCTGTTGGATGAATTGAAAATGACAGGAACAGGGAAGTTAGAAACAGAATTAAGAAGTATCTTGGGCTGTTTCTTGTTCTCAGGCGATGATGCTTTCAAGAAGATTAAAGTACTTTCAGGGGGTGAAAAATCAAGAGTAGCCTTGGCTAAAGTATTAATCTCTGAGGCTAACTTTTTACTACTTGATGAGCCTACAAACCACTTGGATATGATGTCTGTAAACATCTTGATTCAAGCTTTACAACAGTACGAAGGTACTTATGTAGTGGTTTCTCACGATAGATTCTTCGTTTCTGAAATTGCTAATAAGATTTGGTATATCGAAGACGAAGAAATTAAAGTATATCCAGGCACTTATGATGAATATGAAACTTGGATGGAACAACGTAGAATAGATGGAACACTTCCTAAAGAAGGTTCTCCAAAAAAGACCGTTGAGAAAATTGTAGAGAAAAAGCCAGTTTTAGATGATTTTGCCAAAAAAGAAGCACAAAAGAACCTAAAGAAGTTAAATCAGAAGTTGACTGATGCAGAAAGCTTAATTGCAAAATTAGAAGCAGAGAAAGTCGAGAAAGAGAAAACCCTTGCCGACCCAATTACTTTTAACAATGCTGATACTTTGAAAAAAGAGAACATTGCTTACCAAAAGATTCTTAATTCATTAGAAGAAGCTAACGATACTTGGGAAGCAGTAATGTTAGAAATTGAAGAAACAGAAAATGTACTTCAGTAAAATTCAATTTTTAATTACAAACTTTGAGTAATAATTTTCTAAAAACGCAAATAAACGGTACTCACTGCTTTATTTGCGTTTTTGATTTTAAACCTTTGTTCGTTTACTTTCAGAATAATTTTAGTAGCCTTTCGTTATTAAAATCATCTTTCTTTATCACTTAAACGCTCAGTTCATTAGCTATTCTTTATGAAAATTTTATCCATCTTATTCTTATTATTGATGCCATTTACCTTCTTTGCACAAAGAAAGAAAGCTGTACAATACGAGTCCAAAAAGATTATTTATGACAACCATACTTATGAACCTTACATTCGTACCGTTCAATTATATCCATCTCTAAGTACGACAAAAACACCTCAAGAAACCTTAAACCCACCTGTAATCAATTTACAGGAAAATCAAATTTTGAAACTAGAGTTTGATTGTTTAGCCCCTGAATTTCAGAATTTCAGAGTAAAGGTATTTCATTGTAATGCAGATTGGACACCTTCTGTATTGAATGACATTGAATATTTAACAGAATTTAATGATTTCCCCATTAACGATTATAGAAATTCCTTTGCTACTAAAATTCCATATACCCATTTTGCAGTAGAAATCCCTAAGACCAAATTAGCAGGTAACTATTTGGTAATGGTTTACAAAAACCGCAATGAAGACGACATCGTGCTTACTCGTAGATTTATGGTTTTTCAAAATCGAGTAGGCGTTGCTGGCAATGTTACTTTCCCGAATAATGTTCAGAAAAGACGTACTCATCAACAAGTAAACTTCAGTGTAAATTATAGTGGCTACGAAATTATTGACCCAAAGCAAGATTTGAAAATTGTAATTCGTCAGAATTTTAGAGACAATAAGACACTTACTAATCTTAAACCATTTATGATTGATTCCTACAATCGTAAAATGGATTATCAGTTTTTTGAAGGAGAAAACCAATTAGAAGGCGGTAATGAATTTAGGATGTTTGATGGAAGAAGCACGCAACAAAAATTAGTGAATATTGCTAGAATTGTTCAGGCAGAAAGAGAAAGTATCATAGAGGTTCGTCCCGAAAAACCACAAAATGGTTTGGCTTATGTAGCAACGAATGATTTCAACGGAATGTACGTCATAGATAATTATGAAACCAATCGTGGCGATACAGAATCGGATTATGTAAGAGTAAGTTTTTTATTGAAAACAGATTCCTTAGAAAATAAAAAAGTATTCATTAACGGTGCATTTAACGATTGGAAACTAAACGAAGTAAACCAAATGCACTATGTGCCAGAAAGTGGCGCTTATGAAGCCTTTATTCAATTAAAACAAGGCGTGTACAATTATTTGTACGTAACAAAAGATAATGAAGGAAATATCAGCGAAGCAGAACTAGAAGGCACACATTCACAAACTGAAAATGTGTATGAAATTTTGATATACCATCGTTCAATAGGAACAAGAGCGGATGCTTTAGTAGGTTATACTTTGATAAAAAACCAATAGAAAAAAGCCTTCCAATGAATGTTGGAAGGCTTTTTTCTATCAAAAATATTGTTATTACACGTTAAAACGGAAGTGCATAATGTCACCATCAATTACAACATATTCTTTTCCTTCTACTGATAGTTTACCTGCTTCTTTACAAGCACTTTCAGATTTGTACTGTTGGTAGTCTGCAAATTTAATTACTTCTGCACGGATAAAACCACGTTCAAAATCTGAGTGGATAACACCCGCAGCGGCTGGAGCTTTCCAACCTTTTTGGATAGTCCAAGCACGCACTTCTTTCACACCTGCTGTGAAATAAGTAATCAAGTTCAATAAATAATACGAACTACGGATTAGTTTATCCAAACCAGATTCAGTCAAATTATACTCTTCCAAAAACATTTGACGGTCATCTTCATCTTCCATTTCAGCAATTTGTGCTTCTAAAGCGGCACAGATTACTACAACCTCCGCTCCTTCTTCAGCTACAGCAGCTTTCAACTGCTCTACATACTCGTTCGTACCTTTTGCAATGGAAGCTTCATCTACGTTAGCTACATAAATTACTGGTTTATCTGTCAGTAAACATAAATCACCGATTGCTTCAAATTTAGCATCAGGCTCTAAACCTTGAACAGTTCTTGCAGATTTACCAGCTTCTAAAGTAGCTTTGTATTGTTGAAGAATGGCTAATTGCGCTCTAGATTTTGCATCACCAGCTTTGGCAGCACGTTCTACTTTTTGGATTTTTTTATCGACAGATTCTAAATCTTTTAATTGTAATTCATAGTCGATAATTTCTTTATCCGAAACAGGATTTACTCTTCCCTCTACGTGAACGATATTATCGTCAGAAAAACAACGAACTACATGCAAGATAGCATCTACTTCACGAATGTTTGCCAAGAATTTATTTCCTAAACCAGCACCTTGCGATGCACCTTTTACCAAACCCGCAATATCCATAAATTCAATAACAGTAGGTAAAACTCTTTGAGGGTTTACCAATTGTTCTAAAATATTAAGACGTTCGTCAGGAACTGTTACAATGCCAACATTAGGCTCGATTGTACAGAAAGGATAATTAGCGGCTTCCGCCTTATTTGAAGAAATTGCACTAAATAAAGTAGATTTACCAACATTAGGCAAACCTACGATTCCACATTGAAGACCCATTTATCTACTTATTAATTTCAAAGATTTATAATATCAAGTATAGCTCAAGCCTAAACATGCAAATAGAATATAACATAACTCTTGCTTATTGTTGTGTGTTAAACTTTAGAAATCGAAGGTTCTACTTCTAAGTTTATCAATTCATTTCTTGAAAATTTGGGAACAATGAATCTGACAATGCAGCTAGATTTGAATTTACATTCAAAAAAGAAGACTTATGGGGATTTTTACATTTTAACTATTTTTTGCAGATTATAAGGTCTGTTTGAGCTTTTGTATATGGGCAAAGTTACAAGTTTAATACTACAACAACAAAAAAGCCTCTGAAAATTCAGAGGCTTATACAATTCTTCAATTAGTTTATTCCCATTTCAAATCGCTACCAAAACCACCTACAGCATCTTCATCTTCACGATTAAATTGCGTAAAATCTACATCCGGCAATAATTCATTTTTAACATGATCAACAGCTTCTTGTAGCCCTTCAACAAATTTATCAAAATCTTCTTTGTACAAGAACATCTTATGTTTTTCGTAGGCGAATCCATCATCCTTTTGATAACGGCGACTTTCAGTAATAGTAATGTAGTAGTCGTTTGAGCGGGTCGATTTAACATCAAAAAAATACGTTCGCTTTCCTGCTCTGATACGTTTCGAAAACAATTCTTCTCTTTCTCTTTCTTCCACTGTGCTGTGACAATTTAGGGTTTACGGATTGGTAAAAATATAAATTTTCTGAATGTTTCAAAAGTTAATCATAAAAAATAATTTCCACTTCTTCATTTATCCTTTCTACACCAAGTTTTGATGGTTTGATACTTACAGATGTAAAATGCCTTTATCTAAATCTATTTAAAGTAAAATCCATTATTTTTTATGCTTGATTAGTGTTTTTCAAAATCATATACCAAAAATTAATGTTTTTATTTCTCCCGAAAAAGGCTAGTTTTGTATTCCAGTTTTGGTAGAAAATGTGTAGAAAGCCACTTAATTAAATCCACTAAATCACACAAAATGTCAAAACCACTTCTAGGAATTATTATAACTCTCTGTCTTTTCTGTTCTGTTGGTCATGCACAAAAATTAGGCGATGAATCTTATGGAATTTCTTCTTTTTATGCTCAGTATTTCTATCAAAAACCTACTTCAACAGGTGAAATACTTCAAAGAAATCAATATACTGCTGCCCACATGACTTTACCCTTCGGGACGATGGTTGAAGTAACAAATCTTGCCAACAAACGTTTTGTGATTGTCAGAATCAATGACAGAGGTCCTTTTAAACCAGGAAGAATCATAGATTTAACTGAAAATCCAGCAAAATGGTTGAAAATGACCAACAAGGGTCTTACGAAAGTTCGTCTGAAAGTAGTTGGTTTCGATGGAGACATCATGCTTGAACCTTATGATTCGTTAAGGTTGGTTGCTCCTCCTCACTTTGAGCCTAAATTCTATCAAAAAACAAAATTAAAGTATCATCGTTATTATCGCCTCAAAAAAAATTGGCAAAAAAGGAAATATCCAAACTTCAAACATCGACGTTTAAAAGTAAATTCCTATTTGCGAAAACTTTCAAAACAAAAAATAAAAGCTCAAAAAGAGGCTCAAAAAACAAAAGTAACTCCCCAAAAGAAGAGTAAATAATTAGTTCAATCAACAATTTTAAAATCATGGATTTAGCACAAATACGCCAATATGGAAATATTGAGTTCTTAGCCAAACAAATGGTAGAAGGTTTTATTACTGGTCTTCATAAATCACCATTTCATGGTTTTTCAGTTGAATTTGCTGAACATCGTTTATACAATAATGGAGAAAGTACCAGACATATCGACTGGAAAGTATTTGCTAAAACAGATAGAATTTACACCAAACGCTATGAAGAAGAGACAAATTTACGTTGCCACTTAATTATTGACACTTCATCGTCGATGTATTATCCTGAAAAAACAAACGGTAAAATTGTATTCTCGACGATGGCGGCAGCGGCTTTGGCTTATATGCTTCAAAAGCAAAAAGATGCGATTAGTCTGATTACTTTTTCATCGTCAGTTGAGATTCAAACACCTGTAAAATCAACACCATCACACATTCATAAAATATTTTTGGATTTAGAAAACTTACTTCAAAAACCCAAAGAAAATAAAAAAACAGAAGTTGCTTCCGTCATTCATCAAATTGCAGAAAATATTCACAAACGTTCACTCGTCATTATTTTTAGCGATATGTTTGACGATATTGATAATGCCGAAAAGATTTTTTCTTCCTTACAACACCTCAAACACAATCTTCATGAAGTATTGATTTTTCATGTTACTGATAAAAAAACTGAATCTGATTTTGATTTTGAAGACCGTCCTTATGAATTCATTGATTTAGAAACCAATGAAAGTATTAAACTGAATCCTGCACAAGTAAAAGAGGATTATCAGAAGTCCTTACATCAATTTTATCATGAATTAAAGCTTCGTTGTGGACAATATAAAATTGATTTTATTGAAGCTGATATTGCCGAAGGCTTTGAACAAATACTTTCAGCTTATTTGGTAAAAAGAGGGAAAATGAAGTAAATTTTTCATCTTCTTAAAGTGCTAAAGGTAGCGTAAAGAAAAACTTAGTTCCTTCATTTTCAATAGTTTCAAACCAAATACTTCCTTTGGCATTATCAACTACCCATTTTGCTAAAGCCAAACCTACACCCGAACCTTGTACTTTCGTTGAATAATCTAACATAAATATTTTTCCTTGATTTTCTTCGGGAATTCCAATACCATTATCTTGAATACTGAAAGTCACTGCTTCAAGCCCAACATTAACTGCAATAATTACTGTTGCATTTCTATTTTCAGGAACAGATTGAATGGCATTCATTATCAAATTCTTAATAATGTTTCCTGTTAATTGGCGGTCGCCAACTACTTTTACTGGCTTTTCAGGAACAATCATTCGAATATGTTGTTGAGTATCGTCTTTGAAAAGATTGACTACTTTTCTGGTTTCATGAGCAAAATCAAATACTTCACTTTTAGGAATTGGCAATCTAGCAAAATCTGAGAAAGAAGTAGCAATGTATGAAAGATTATCAATTTGCCCCGTCAAAGATTCAATTTGGTCTTTTACTTGCGACATATCCAATTCAGTACCTCTTGAAATCTTACGCAATAATAATTGTAAAGACAATTTCATTGGCGTTAATGGATTTTTAATCTCATGAGCGACTTGTTTTGCCATTTGTTGCCAAGCAGATTGTTTATTGGCATCAGTCAAAGCAACTTTCGATTCATCCAACTTTACCAACATTTCGTTATAAGCTTTTACCAAAACACCAATTTCATCATCCGAACGCCAAGAAAGTGGTTCGCTTGGTTTGCTTAAATCTATTTTTCGCAATTTATTGGTAATCATCTGTAACGGAACAACCAAAAGATTGGAAGCCAAATACGAAAACCATAATAATACTAAGAAAATAGTGGTAAAAGTATTCAGTAAAGAGCCAATTACAGAACTTACTTCTTTGGTAAAATAAGTCTTTGAATCATAGAATGGAATACAAACAATTCCTAATAACTTACCTTCATTTGATTTTAGCTCTAAGTAAGAAGTTTTAAAAGATAAATCCCCGATGGCTTCATCTAAAATCACTTTCTTCTCTTTTTCTTCCATCAATTGTGTGTAAGCAACTGGGTTAATGTATGAAGAGATAAAACCCTGTTCAAAACTAAGAGGTTTATTACTGGCTAATAAATTTCCTTTTGTATCAAAAACGCTGATGTATTTTTTAGTACTTACAGCAATACTATTGATGGTATCAGACAAAAACTGTTTACTCATTTTCCCCTGAATATATCTATCAACAGCAGGCATCAGATTGATGCCAATACTTTCAGTTTGGTTCAGATAACTATTTTCTTGGCTTTCTGAGAATTTGGTTCCGATAATACTAAAAGTAATACTTACTACCAAAATCAGCGGAAGCAGAAAAGCAATATTAAGATAGATTTGAATTTTACTGGCAATATTGATATTCATCTTCGATAATCCATATCTTAAGGCATAGAATAAGATAACGACGATAATCGCAAATACTAATATTAAAAAAAGGAAGGAAAAATTGGCATAAATGGATGCAATACTTTGTGTTTCGGAAGAAACTACAATTGCTCTGCCATTTTTACCAATAAAACCGACATGCTTGTAGCCATTTTCTTCTACGCCTTCTTCAATAATTTCTTTTCCTAATAAAGTTTCGTTCGATAATTTACTTTCGTAGTTAAAGCCCTCTCCTCCTGTTTTTATAATTTTTCCATTTTCATAAATCGCATAACTATAAGTATTAGCTTTCAGTTTATTTCCTGAAATAATGGGCGATTCTCCAGCAGTTGAACTTTCAGTAAATTCTTTCTTCTTTTTTAAATCTAAAATTATATAGCCAGTTGCTAAGTCTTCCTTATTTAAAAGTGGAATAAAATTAAAATACTGTTTCCCTGAATAAACCTCTAAATCATTCACAAAATATACATTGGCATTTTTTGTTTGGTATTTAGGAAGTTTGAAAATCTTTTCAAAGGTTTCATAATTCTCTATTTCATCTGTATTATCAAGCGATTTCCCTGTGTAATCAAACACAAAAACATTTACATCATAATAAGAAAAATAGCTATCTAATAAATTATGTTTGATATAATTTTCTACTTGTTCCTTCGGTAAAAAATCTGACTTCAACAAACTCATTACTGTTGAGTCTCTACTAATTACAAGACTTACTTTACTTAAAAGAAACTCAGCTTTTTCATCATTCTCATCAAAATAACTTTTGGCAAATTGTTTTTTCTGGGTAAAATCTTCCTCTACATTTTGCTGGCTAACTACGTAATTTCCAATACCAGCACATACTAATGCACCACAAAAGAAATAAATGGAAGTTTGATAACGGAAAGTATATAAATAACGTGGAAAAGAAGTAAAAAACAGCACTAGTACATAAACTGTATGTATGCCGAAAACGATAATATTAAAATTGGAGAAAATAAAGCAAACTAAACTCGCAAAAACGAAAGCCGATAACAAGGCTTGATAAACCCATTTTGTATGTTGTCTGTTAAGTTTTATTACCAAAATAATAAGAAAATGGCAGATTAAGAAGTAGCCTAATGATATTAAAACATAAATTAGCAATGAATAAAAAACCAGTGGTTTTTCCCAAATATCAATATTCAATGCCAAACTGAGTTCATTATTTGACTTTTGATAAATATCTAACAGCACACTGTACATTAATTGACTCACGCCAAAACTTCCAATAAGAAGTACCACAGAAATAATGCGTTTGATGGACTTTTCTAAATTCATCAGCCACAAATACACACTCATTTTGTAGAAGTAATTTATCAAGTAAAACAGGATAAATACAAGTACTAATAAATTGATAATTAAGTCGCCCAAAGAAGGTGAGAAAATGGAAATACTAAAATATTTTGGATTAAAAAGTTCAGATTCAGTAAATGTAAATGGAATGGAGAAAAACAACATCGTAACTCTTAGAAACACAAAAAAAGCCACAAAAATCAAAAAAGCCATGATGTGCTGATGACCATTATTGAAATACCATATCCAAATAAATATATAAATCGTAAAGAAAATTAATGATAAAAAACCTCCTACAATGACTCCTGTCGAAATTATATAATGTTGAGAATGGTCAGCTTCTGCGATATCTACTGAAAACAAAAACACTTTGGAATTACTAAAAATATTGTTTTCAAGTTTGGAAGCAGGAATGATATTGATATTTTTGGGATTAATCTTGAATATGTTTTCATTGAATTCTCCCTGCTGCCTATTTCCTCCATACTCTTTTGTATATGAAAGATTAATCATCGAAAAAACTTCAAAAGTATTAGTACCTATCGTTACCAAACGTCGATTTAAAATAAATTTTCCAGTTTCTAATTCTAAGGTTTTGGTACTGTAATTTCCTTTGATAAAAGTATAATCTGGTACAAATTGATAATCAGACCAAAAGATTAATTTACCCTTACTAAAAATAAAATATGGATACGTAGTAGTCGTTCTGAAAGCACTAAATCTATTACTTTTTGCTGTGCTAATGGTTGTTAAAACCTTATCTAAATCCAAGTTTGATTGCTGGATTTCTTGGCTTACTTTATTTTTTATATCAAAAAGGTACTTCTCTTCAACGGTATTACCAATACGGTTCTCGATTAAAACATACCCCGATATTGATAAACCTAAAAATGCAAAAGCCCCAATCAGAAAGATGTTTCTTTTCAGGAAAAAAGAGATAAGTAATTTAGTAAATGTATGATTCATAACATTTTACTTGAAAGCACTCTGTTTTTAGGTATGAAAAATCCATAAATAAAAAGCACAAACAGCGATTATTAAAATTAATTGGACAAAGAGGATTTACTCATTTTATCAAAAATACTCTATTTTTTTAAAATAAGTGTTTTTGATGAAACAAAAAGAAGAGTCTATTGCTAAAAAGACTCTTCTAAAGGAAAATTAAAATATTATTAGATGAAATTACTTAAAAAATTGCCTCAGCAATCTTCTTAGTACTTTCTGATTTACTCATCGTATAAAAATGTAAAATAGGGGCTTCAAAAGCCATCAATTCTTTACATTGCTGAATACACCATTCTATACCAACTTGTTTGACATCTTTGTCTGTTTTACAATTTGTTACGGCAGTTACCAAATCTTCTGGCATATCTAAATGGAAAATTCTTGGTAAAACTGTCAGTTGTTTCTTAGTTGCCAAAGGCTTTAAACCTGGAATAATTGGCACATTAATTCCTTCTTCACGACATTTCTTCACAAAATCAAAGTACTTCTGATTGTCAAAAAACATTTGTGTAACGATGTAATCAGCACCTAGCTCTACTTTCTTTTTTAAGTAAGCAAAATCGGTATTAAAGTTTGGTGCTTCAAAATGTTTTTCTGGATAACCCGCTACGCCAATACAAAAGTTAGTGGGCGAAGCTTGCGTTTCTTCATGCAAAAGTTCTCCATTGTTCATCTTTACTACTTGTTGCAATAAATCACTTGCAAAAGCATGACCTCCTTTTTCTGGCGTAAAAGCTGGATTTCCTTTTACTGGATCGCCACGAAGTACTAATACATTATCAATACCCAAATAGTGTAAATCAAACAAAAAATCTTCTGTTTCTTCTTTTGTGAATCCTCCACAAATTACATGAGGCACTGCATCAACATTGAAACGGTTCATCAAACTTGCACAAATACCTACTGTTCCCGGACGTTTACGAATTGGAATTCTATCAATCTGACCGTTCACTATTTTTTCTAAAAATTCTTCCCGGTGATAAGTTACCTCAATAAAAGGCGGTTTAAATTCCATCAAAGGCTCAATATTACTCATTAACGCTTGAATACTTTCCCCTTTTACTGGTGGAATAATCTCTATTGAAAACAAGGTCTTACCTTTTGCTTGCTCGATGTATTGGGTAATTTTGGTCATAATTAAGATAATAAATCTACGTCCTTTCGGTCAATCACTTCAACAAAGTATCGTAGATAGCATTAATTTATATTTATACAAAGGTAGGCAAAACTTACAGAGTCAAAAACTGCTTGACTAACATTTCCCACTCATCTGCCAATGAACCTACAAAAACTGACGATTTTGCACGTGTGTACCAATATCTGGCATTCCAATTATCGCCTTCTTTTCTGTGTAAATAAGCGTGTAGTTGGTCATAGTTTTTCGAACCTTCATTACTTTGAGCTACTTCATGTGCTTGTTCCCAATCGTCATTAGCATCGTACCAAAGTGCGACGAGTAATTCATGAACAGAAGAAGGCGGAGTAGGTTGAGCAAGTGTTGCTTTAAATTCAGCGTAAGTCATCAAATCTAACATTTTAATATGAGCCATAAAGTTACATACTAAGTAAGTTCAAATAAAAAGTCGTTCGCCTATTTCTTTACAAAATGGCTAATTAGTCTTTCTTAAAAAGACAAAAAAGGACATAATGACTGAATAACATTCCAAAACAAGCCGTTTTGTCCGATAAAATCCACTGGTATAAGATTTGAAAGAGAATTCATAGCCCAAAATTAATCTATACAAACCTTTAATCAGTAAATGAACAAGAAAATAGAAATTCCGAGAAATATATTAGCTGATATTGATTTCAACAATACTTTAAATGGCGGTAGAACAGAACCCAATATTGAAGTAAATCAAACTGGAAATGCCTATGAAGTTTTTGTAAAAGTAGCAGGTTTAAGTGCCGACCATTTACAAATGGATGTTCAAGATAACCGACTTTGGTTATACGCTTTACAACCTGTTTTGAAAAAGGCGGAAGAAGACGAAGCACAGAACTTTGTACCACAAACTATCGGACAAATTATGTTGCCCAATTTTGTTGACCTAGAAAATATTTCAGCGAAATATTATAATCATCAATGGAAAATTGTAATGCCAATTGATGAACATAGAAAAGGATTCAAGAAGAGAATTGATGTAGAAATCTAAGCAAACAAACTAGCTATATATATTAGCCCTACGAAGTACGCTTCCGTAGGGCTTTTCTTTTTCCTTAAAATCTTAGAAAGTATATCTTACAGACAAGGCAATTTCATCTGCCCAAAAACTACTATAATTAATGATGTTAATTGCTGGTTTCCAGTCTAAACTGACAGCCAAAGGAATCGTTCTAGCATAAGCTTCTAGCCCTAAAATACCATCCAAACCTAATACTGTCGTTTGGTCTCTGTCTAAAAAGCCTGGGCGTTTATCTCCCCAAACATACACGTGACCACCACCACCAATGAACCAGTTGAAATCTCTGGAATTAAAAGCCCTACCGTGTACTTCATAAAGTCCTGTTAAGCCAAAACCGTCATAGCGGAATGAACCAATCAATTCTACAGCATCTTTGTTATTCACAAAGGTTTTGAATGTAATACCATTGGTATTACCCAAACGAATACCTAAAGCTGACTTGTACTGCCCTTGAGCTTTTACCGAAGTACTTACACCCAATAAAACGAGTATAAAAGCACTGAATAAGAGTTTTTTCATGTTAATGTTGTTAATAATTTAATCAAAACTCATCGTTAAATAATTATACCAAAGAGAATAGTTCTATTTTGTAGAAAATAATCCTCAATAAATCAATCCACAAAGAGAAATTCTAAAAGATTTTTGTCAAAATTGAGTAAAAATCTATCCTTACAATACTCTACAAGTAAAAACTAGAAAATACTTATCTTTCAGCCATAATCGAATTCATCCTAAATCTCATTATTATGAATATTAAAACTAAACTTTTATTGGTACTTTTTGTACTCTTTCAAAGCATTACTTTTGCTTCTGTAAAATCAAAACTTCCCCCTTCAAAAGAATTTTATTTATTAGTAGGCACTTATACTTCTGGAAAAAGTGAAGGAATTTATGTCTATAAATTCAATAGTGAAACTGGTAATTTCCAAGCAATTAGTATTGCTAAAAATCTAAAAAACCCAGCTTTTTTAGCGATTTCGCCTAATCAAAAATATGTTTATTCTGTTGGTGAATTCAATAATGGCGGTGCAGTCTATGCTTTTGAGTTCGATAAAACAAAAGGGGAATTAACGCAATTGAGTACACAATCTGCCAATGGCTCTGGCCCTTGCCATGTAGAGGTTGATAAAACTGGAAAATGGGTAATTGTGGGGAATTATGGGGCTGGAAGCCTAAGTGTTTTGCCTGTAGAAAGCAATGGAGGAGTTGCAGCAGCGATTCAAACCATCCAACACGAAGGAAAAAGTATTGATTTAAACCGACAAGATAAACCACATGTGCATTCAATTAACATCGCTCCAAACAATTTGGATGTATTTGTACCTGATTTAGGAATTGATAAAATCGTTACTTATCAATTAGATACAAAAACTGGAAAATTGAATGCGGGAAATCCAGCTTTCACCAAAGTAAAAGATGGTACAGGGCCAAGACATTTCACTTTTCATCCTAACAAAAAGTTTGCTTATGTTATTCAGGAATTAAGTGGAGAAATTACGGGCTTTCATTATAAAAAAGGTTCCCTTGAAGCTTTTCAAACAATTAGTACTTTGCCCGCAGATTATACAGGTGGAAAATCTTGTGCAGATATTCATATTTCGCCAGATGGTAAATTTTTGTATGGCTCAAACAGAATTCATGATAGTATTGCGATTTACGCAATCAATCAAAAAACTGGTGAGCTTACTTATATTACCAATCAATCGGTATTAGGGAAAAAACCAAGAAATTTCATGATTGACCCTACTGGAAAATTTGTTTTAGTAGCCAATCAAGATAGTGATAATATTACCATTTTTGAACGTGACCCTATTAAAGGCACTTTGACTGCCACGGGAAAAGAAATTTCGGTTCCAAGTCCTGTTTGTTTAAAAATGTTGGATGTGAAGTAAGCTGATAACAAAATACTTAAAAAGGGAATTAGCAAAAGGCTGATTCCCTTTTTTTATACCAAAAGTATCAAATGACATACTCCAAGTATCTCAATCCATACTAAATACCGCAATTTCCCGCAAAAATTATCAAATGACATACTCTATGATAAACAAAAAGCTCTCTTCAACACATTGGTTAAAGAGAGCTTTTAATGAATATAAACTACAAACCTATAAGGATTTTAGTTTAGTAGTCTAATAATTAGAAAATCACATAAATCCTTATAGGTTTAATTAAATAAATACCTTGTACTTATGATTTTTTCAGGATGGCAAAAAATTCAATGGTAAAACCTGCCAAAACAATGATTGGACCAAGTGTTAAACCTAAAAACCCAAATCCAAATTCTTCTTTATCTAAACTCATGATAAAAAAACCGATAAGAATAATGGCTATTCCTAATAACATTACTAGATAATTTGTTTTTCCAAAAGGGAGTTTTTCTTTATTAGTCATTTTATATTTTTATTTTGAATTTCAAATGAAAGTTAATTGGTAAATATTTAATACAATTCGTCAAGCGATAATCTTAAATATCTTTCTACTGATTGGAAAGTACTTAATATCCCCATCAATGTTCCGATGATTAAAATGCCTAAAAGTAAATAAATCATTTTATCCATTTCTTGTAATAAAACTAATCCTTCCACTTTACGCACGGCTAATTGTTGCAACAAAATCAAGCAAGAACTTGCTACTAAACCGCTTGTCAAGCCTTGTAAAGCACCTTTTATGATAAATGGTTTACGAATAAAACCGTTGGTCGCTCCTACTAATTGCATACTTCTGATTAAAAACCTTTGAGAATACAATGATAATTTGATGGTGTTGTTCACTAAAATGATGATAATCAAGAGTAACAACATCACAAAAACAGAAAGTACTAAATAGATTTTTGAAATATTTTTATTGACTTCATCAACAAAATTCTCAACATAAGCGACTTCGTGAACACCTGGAATTAATTCTAAAGCGGCTTTGATTTCTTTTAATTTAGCATCGTTAAAATACTCTTGCTTAATCTTTACAGCGTATAAATTATGCAGTGGATTATTATCCCCAAGTAATCTTCTATAATCCTCTCCCGATTCTTCGATGAATTGTTTTGCGGCTACTTCTTTAGAAATAAAATTGATTTGAGGAGAGTTTTCTTTCAACAATACAAACTCTTTTTTAACCAGAATTTTATAAATAGAATCTAGCTTACTCGTTGTCAAATCATCATCCAAATACACTTGTAACTCTACATTTTGTTTAACCAATTCTGCAAGTTTACGGGCATTAAGCGTCAACAAACCACACATTCCGATTAAGAAAAGTGCAATTGTTAAACTAATAACAACCATGACATTTGGAGTACTTCCTAATTTCTTTATTTTAGCCATAATATCTTGAGGCAAAGATTACAAACAAATTTACGATTTTTATATCGCAATGAAAGGCAATTAACGCTTTTTAACAAAAAGCCATCTGAGGTTTTCAGATGGCTTTTACTGGAATCATACTTAATTTCTTTTATCTAATTCATCACGAATTTTGGCAGCCTTTTCATATTCTTCATTTGCCAAGGCTTCTTGCAACATTTTATTCAATTGTTCGATTGGATTTTCCTTCAAAATCTCCCCAAAAGTCTTTTTCGGCTTAATTTCTGGTTCAATATCATCAATTAGTGGATCTTTCGAACTTTCGTTGGTTGAGATACCTGCTTCTGATAATACATTTTCAAAAGTATAAATTGGCACATTGAAACGAAGTGCGATAGCAATTGCGTCTGATGGACGAGCATCAATATAAGTATCTTTGATGCCATCCGTACAATGAATTCTTGCAAAAAAGACCCCTTCTTTTATATCGGTAATTGAAATTTCACTGACAGAGTAATGAAAAGTTCGAGCAAAAGATTTGAATAAATCATGGGTCATTGGGCGATTAGGCTCAATCTTCTCAATTTCGATAGCAATTGCCTGTGCTTCAAACATACCAATGATAATGGGCAATCTTCGAGGTCCAAACTCTTCTCCTAATATCAATGCGAACGAACCCGTTTGAGATGAACTAGGCGACAATCCTAATATTTCTAATTTTATTTTTTCCACTTTACAAATATATGCTTTTAATAATTGAGGGTTTTGCCATTAGCAGGGAACAAAGATATAAACCCCGATAAATTTAAAAAAGTTTTCTGGATATTCATTCAAAATAAAAGACCTGTGAAATTATAAAAATCACAGGTCTTCATTAAGAGAAATGGCAATATTATTACTTTGCAGCCAAAACTGCTTTGGTTAATCTTGGTAAAATATCAAAAACGTCTCCTACAATTCCATAATCAGCCGCTTTGAAAAAAGGAGCTTCAGGGTCTTTATTAATGACCACAATTACTTTGGATGAATTTACTCCAGCCAAATGTTGAATCGCACCAGAAATACCAGCTGCTATGTATAAATTTGGAGAAACCTTGATACCCGTTTGTCCAACGTGTTCGTGGTGAGGACGCCAATCTAAATCTGAAACAGGTTTAGAACAAGCCGTAGCTGCCCCCAAAGCATTGGCTAAATCTTCAACAATTCCCCAATTTTCTGGTCCTTTCAAACCACGACCAGCCGATACTACTAAGTCTGCTTCTGGTAATGAAATAGTACTTGAAGCTTTGTGCGTAGCAACGAGTTTTACACCAAAATCAGCATCAGATAAAGCTGGTGAGAAAACTTCAACTTTCGCCAAAGTATCCGTTTCAACGGGGCTTACTGCATTTTTCTTGATAGCAATAATTTTTTTATGACTTTTCATCGAAACACTTGCAAAAGCTTTACCAGTGTAAATACTTCTTGTTACAACAAAACCATTTGAAAGATTTGGCAAAGCAGTCACGTTTGAAACGATTGAAGCCTTCAATTTCGCTGCAACTCTGGCTGCCACGGCATCACCCAAAGATGATTTTGCCAAAATAACAGTGTCGGTGCCATCAGCATTTACAGCCTCAGTTAAAACAGACGCATAAGCTTGAATATTGGAAACTACCAAACGAGCATCATTGGCATGAAGTACTTTAGTAGCACCAAAATTTCCAGCTTTGGCAAGTTCAGCTTCTGAGGCATCCCCAATTGCTAAAACTGTAGCACTTGTACCTTGCATTTTAGCCAATTCGGCACCATAAAAAACAGCTTCGAGCGAAGATTTTTTTATCGCTCCATTATCTAATTCGGTGAATATTAAAACAGACATATTTTTTCAGATTTTTGATGGATTAAGTATAAGTTTTGAATTGTGAATGCTGAGTTATGAGTTTAAAACTTTTATCATTTTAGACAAGGACAACTCCTCACTCATCACTCAGAAATCATCACTTACAAGACTTTCGCTTCAGTTTTTAACAGCGTAATTAATTCTTCTGCATTTTCAGCAGCAATCATTTTACAAGCACCTTTTGGAGCAGGAAGTTCGTATTTATCAGTACTTGTCAAACCTTCTCCTACTGGTTCAACTACTTTCAAAGGTTTTGTTCTAGCCGTCATGATACCTCTCATATTCGGGATTTTCCATTCTGCAATTGGTTCTTGACAACCTAACACTAAAGGCAAACTAGCTTCTAAATCCTCTTTTCCTCCTTCTATTTCACGAGTAATTTTTGCGGTATTTCCTTCAATATCCAATTTCATCACTGGTGATAATGATGGAATACCAAGCAATTCAGCGACCAATCCATGTACAACACCGCTGTTGAAATCAATAGATTCACGACCCATCAAAATCAAATCGTACTTTTCTTGGGCAGCAATGTTAGCAATTTGTGTTGCAACGAAATAAGAATCTGTCGCTTCGCAATTCACACGAATTGCATCATCAGCACCAATTGCCAAACATTTACGGATAACTGGCTCAGCATCTGCTTCGCCAACGTTTAGTACTGTTACTGTTCCGCCGTGCTGTTCTTTTAATTCTACTGCACGTGAAAGTGCATAATCATCATAAGGACCAGTAATGTAGGTTACGCCCGCTTTATTGAATTTTGTATCTCCGTCCGTGAACGAAATTTTCGCTGTGGTATCGGGTACGCTGGTTACACAAACTAAAATTTTCATCGTATATCGTTTATTTTTGTTAATCTTTTGAGTTTTGTTTCAAAGAACAGTACATAAATTTAACTTTTTAAGGTTTAATTTGTAGTATTCCTTATTTATTCACAATAATAACGAAAAGTTTTAATAATAGTATGCACGCATACTATTATTTCTAAATATTTTATAAAATGTCATTTAACAGATTAGCTTTACTAAAACAGTTTTTGGAAGAAGAGCCAGAAAACCCTTTTAATCATTACGCTTTAGCAACAGAATTATTAAAAAGCGATGCCGAAGAAGCCAGTAAAATCTACTTGTATTTACTAAAAAACCATGCCGACTACTTACCTACTTATTATCATGCAGGTGCTTTATTTTCGGAATTTGGAGAAAATGAGTTGGCAGAAAAAACCTATCAAGATGGCATTACTTTAGCCCAAAAAGTAGGAAATGAAAAAGCTTTAAAGGAATTAAAAGGTGCTTATCAATTATTCTTGGATGAATTGGATATGTAGAAATTTTTATGAGTTTTGGTAATAGTTATTCTTCTGTAAATTAATCTCAAACTAAACTATGAAAAAAATTAAACCTTTATTTTGGCTTTTGAAAGCTACGATTACAGTTTTTTTATTCTCTGGATTCCAGCTAAATAAAAGTACCGAAACTCAAGTTCGCAAAGCTGACGTAATTATTTATGGCGGAACTTCTGCTGCCATCATAGCGGCTGTACAAGTAAAAAAAATGGGGAAAAGTGTAATCGTTGTTTCTCCAGATACACATTTGGGCGGTTTGTCTTCTGGTGGTTTAGGTTTTACTGATACGGGTAACAAAGAAGTAATTGGCGGACTTTCTCGTGAATTTTATCAAAGACTGTATCAATATTATCAGAACAATAGCACTTGGCAATGGCAGAAAAAAGAAGAATACGGCAATAAAGGGCAAGGAACTCCTGCTATTGATGGAACAAATAGAACGATGTGGATTTTTGAACCACATGTGGCAGAACAAGTATTTGAAGATTTTGCCAAAGGAAACAAACTACTTATTTTCCGTAATGAATGGCTTGACCGCTCTGAAAAAGGTATTGTAAAAGTATCTGGAAGTATCCAGTCATTTCGTACTTTAAACGGCAATGTTTATCAAGGAAAAATGTTTATTGATGCCACTTACGAAGGCGACCTCATGGCGGTGGCAGGCGTTGATTATCATGTGGGACGTGAAGCCAATAGTGTGTATGGCGAGCAATGGAATGGTGTTCAACCAGAAATATTTCAACATGGTCATCATTTCAAAGCGAAAATTAGTCCATATAAAATAGCCAATGATTCAACAAGTGGACTCCTGCCTGAAATTTCATCAGAACCAATTGCTGAATATGGTTCTGGAGATAATAAAATTCAAGCTTATTGTTTCAGAATGTGTTTGAGTAATCATCCAGAAAATAGAATACCTTTTCCAAAACCAGAAGGCTATGACCCTGCCCGATATGAATTACTTGCACGAGTTTTTGCCTCTGGCTGGCGTGAAACTTTTGATAAATTTGACCAGATTCCTAATCGTAAGACAGATACTAATAATCACGGAGCTTTTAGTACAGATTATATTGGCAAAAACTATGATTATCCAGAAGCAAGTTATGAGCGTCGTAAACAAATCATCAAAGACCATGAATTATATCAAAAAGGTTTGATGTACTTTTTACAAAACGACAAAAGTATTCCTGCGGATGTTCATGAAAAAATGCAAGAATGGGGTTTACCCAAAGATGAATTCAAAGACAATGGGAATTGGCCACATCAACTCTACATCAGAGAAGCAAGAAGAATGATTGGTGAATTTGTGATGAAAGAGGCTGATGCTTTAGGCAAAACTCAAGTTCCTAATCCAATCGGAATGGGTTCTTATGCTTTAGATGCCCATAATGCTCAACGGTATATCAAAAAAGATGGCTATGTACAAAACGAAGGAGATATAGGAGTACATCCTGATAAGCCGTATTCAATTGCTTATGGCTCTATTTTACCAAAAGAAAAAGAATGTAATAATTTGTTAGTTCCTGTTTGCGTATCAAGCTCGCATATTGCTTATGGTTCTATCAGGATGGAACCCGTTTTTATGATTTTAGGGCAATCAGCAGCTACGGCAGCAGTACTTTCTATTAACAACAAAGTGTCGCCTCAGCAACTACCTTACAGTAAATTGAAAGCTGTTTTGTTGAAAGATAAACAAAGGTTAGAACTGTAAAAACTGGGTATCCTTTCATTATAGTTTCTGTAAGGATACCCAGTTTTTTAAAATTAAATACTCTTTATCAAAGTACCAATAATTTTTGTCATCAAAGGTTCTGACTTACTGGCGGCGGCAATAATTTTTTCAAGACTTGCTTTTACTAAGGTTTCGGGAATACCCATGTCAGTAATAATTGACATTCCGAAACACTTCATCCCCATTTGATACCCAACAATAATTTCAGGAACGGTGGACATTCCTACGGCATCAGCTCCTAAAATTCTCAGCATTTTGTACTCTGCTCTGGTTTCCAATTGCGGCCCTGGACACATTATATATGTACCTTTCTGAACTGGAATGGCTAAAGTAGCGGCGATTTC
Source organism: Arcicella gelida (assembly GCF_034931025.1). Taxonomy (NCBI): domain Bacteria; kingdom Pseudomonadati; phylum Bacteroidota; class Cytophagia; order Cytophagales; family Flectobacillaceae; genus Arcicella; species Arcicella gelida. The sequence goes on from NZ_JAYGIL010000002.1 coordinate 396,167, forward strand.
CTTAGCTTTGTCAATTAATGCTAAATCATAAGGGTCACACATATCTGGGAAGCGGTCACCAAAAGAAGGAGTATGTTTGCCTGTCAAAGGATTTTCGGGCATAAATAAACTAATATGGTCTCGGATAATCATTAAATCACCTACTTTAAAAGCTGGATTCAAGCCACCTGAAGCATTCGATACAATTAATTGCTGTACGCCCAATTGCTGCATTACTCTTACAGGAAACGTTACTTCTTTCATAGAGTAACCTTCGTAGTAATGAAAACGCCCTTGCATACAAACCACATGCTTATCGCCGATTTTACCAAAAATTAATTTCCCTTGATGAAACTCTACGGTAGAAACGGGAAAATTTGGAATTTCTGAATAAGACAAAGTATATAAAATATCAATTTCATTCACCAAAGCTCCCAAGCCTGTGCCTAAAATAATACCAAATTCGGGTTGAAAATCTTTTACTTTTTGCTGAATAAATTGAGTAGTTTCTGTGATTTGCTGAAAGTACATGGTAATTTGAAAATTTGGTGATTTGAAGATTTGAAAATTATTGATTGTGATAGCTGAAAGCTCATTGATGATATGAGTCTGTTCATGCTAACTTTCTTTCAAAAAACTAAAAATGAAGTAAATTGATTACATATTTTTGCCTGCTACGAAACCAGTTGTCCAAGCAGCTTGGAAATTGAACCCTCCCGTCACGGCATCAATATCTAATACTTCTCCGGCAAAAAATAGGTTTTTCACTATTTTACTTTCCATGGTTTGTGGATTTATTTCTACTAAATCTATTCCCCCACAAGTAACGAATTCCTCTTTGAAAGTTGTTTTCCCCTTTACTTTCTGTGGACAGTTCAATAGATTTTCAACTAATTTATTGGTTGATTTATTTGAAATATCAATCCAGCGTATTGTTTCATCTATTTCAGCCAGTTCACAAAACTTCTTCCAAAGTCTTGAAGGCAAAGTAAATTGTGGGTTTGATTGAATAAGTTTCTTTGGACTTACTTTCTTTTGCAAAGCAAAATTCTCTCTGACTTGATTTTCTGAAAACTCAGGAATCCAATTAATTAATGCCGTAAAATCATAATTTGTATCAGCTAATTCTCTTGCACCCCAAGCCGAAAGTTTTAAAATAGCCGGTCCAGAAAATCCCCAATGCGTTACCAACAAAGCTCCTTCTTGCACAATTTTCTTTCCTGCAATTCTAACCGAAGCATGCTGAACACTCACACCAGACAATTCTGTGAAAAGCGAATCAGGCACATTAAAAGTAAATAATGATGGCGCAGGTTCAATAATTTGATGCCCCAAATCTGCCAGCCATTGATAAGCCGATTTCTGTGGGTTTCCGCCTGTCGTAATCAGCAAAGCATCACAGGCTAACTTTTCTTCACTCAAAAGCTGAACGCCAATTACTTTATTTTCATCTATTAAAACAGATTTAACACCTGCAGAAGTAATGATTTTTACACCTAAATCTTTCGCTTTTTTCTCTAAACAAGTAGCAATCGTTTCAGAACTATCTGTATCTGGGAACATCCTTCCATCTGCTTCTGTCTTTAAATTAACTCCCTGTTTTTCAAACCATTCAACGGTATTTTTGGCATTAAATTGATTGAATAGATTTCTCAGAAAACTCCCTCCTCTTGGATAAAACTTAGATAACTGTTTGTTATCAAAACAAGCATGAGTAACATTACAACGCCCACCGCCAGAGATACGAACTTTGTTTAAAACAGTTCTATTCTTTTCTAAAAGTGTTATTTTCGCATCTGGATTACTTTCAGCAGCAGATATTGCTCCGAAATATCCCGCAGCTCCGGCACCAATAATAATTATATTTTTTTGAGACATTGATTAGTTTATCGAAGCCGTATTTGTTTACTTGCTCGAAAAGTAAAATTACGAAAAATGTTCTCTGAATTTTAATTTGAGTATTTTCTGACATCAATTATCATTAAAGCGGTGTGTTTTACGCAACAATAATTATGGGCAAAATAAAATTTCTAGTTTTTCTGCTATTTCTTGGTATTGTTTTATACTACTGGGGCAAACCTTCGCCGATGAAATCTTTACAAAATGACTTAGCAAAAATTGGTAGTCAGAAAAAAAGTAAAGAAAAAGAAGCACCAAATCAAGAAGAAGAAACAACAATTGAAGAGGAAACTAGCAGCTTTACCGATGATGTTTCTAAGAAAATTAAAGAAAAAGTAGAAAGTTCTGTGTTAGAAACAATCCAAGAAAAGGTTTTCGGGAATTCGAATAAGCATGAAGGAAATAATGATGGAGGCACTTTGGATGATTACATTCCATACTTCAAAAACAATAGTGAAATCGTTCGTCATAAAGCTTTTATTCTAAATTATCGTGAAGAATATGAACAAGCGTCATGGGTTTTGCATCGCTTAGAAAAAGAAGCGGTGGATGGTCACGAAGCTCGTTCAAATGAATTTATTGAAGACCCTTTGGTTGAAACTGGTTCAGCTCATACACGTGATTATTCTCGTTCTGGTTATGACCGTGGGCATTTATGTCCAGCAGCAGATTTCAAACACGACAAGGAATTGCAAGACGAAACCTTTTATATGTCGAACATGTCCCCACAGAACCCTGATTTTAATCGAGGAATTTGGAGTAATTTAGAGGATAAAATTCGTCATTGGGTTATTAGCAGAAAACAATTGATTATTGTGACCGGTCCTATTCTGAAAAAAGGTTTAAAAACTATCGGAAAAAGTAATTTAATAGCAGTTCCAAATTCGTTTTATAAAATAGTTTACGATCCTGAAACGGAAGAAGCCATTGCATTTTTAATTCCAAACGAAGGTTCATCAAAATCGCTTAAATCTTTCGCTGTTAGTATCAACGCTATTGAAAAACTTACTTCGATTGATTTTTTCGCAAAATTGCCCGATGATTTAGAGAAAAAAATAGAAACAAATGCTAAAATTGAGGATTGGTTCTGAGTAACTTACTTGATAAAAAAGATATTTTATTCCTGTTTAGCGATAATGTCGTAACTTTATTTTCAAGTATATTATCTTTTCATCCAACAGAGAAGGCTTGTTTATGATAAAATATTGTATTAAACAATGTTTGCTAATTGATAAAGCGTCTCTATTTTCACATATTAATTAAAACCTATTCACTTCGTTAGACAAAGTTTGGCTTAATTTTCAAGAGATTATGACTTTAGCATTTACCATTTGTTCCATAAATTATCTCGCACAAGCACAGACTTTGGGGCAGTCTCTACAAAAAACTAACCCTGATATTGAGTATGTAATTGGCTTAGTTGACAGACTTGACCAGGTTACTTTGGATACGGATAAAATTCCTCCCTTTCAACTATTAGAAATTGATAAAATCGGTATTAATTGTTTGGATGAAATGTGTGAAAATTATGACATCACAGAACTCAATACGGCTGTAAAACCTTTCTATTTTGATTACTTTTTTAAAAATAGAAAAGATATTCAAAATGTTATTTACTTCGACCCAGACATCATTGTTTATCAAAAACTTAGTAGATTAACTGAAAGTTTGGCTGAAAAAAGTATCGTGATTACACCACATATTTCTTCTCCGATTCTCGATGATTTTGACACCAAGGAAATTGCACATTTGAATACTGGAATTTACAATCTAGGATTTATCGGAGTTGGAAGAAGCGATGAAAGCTTACAAATGATTGATTGGTGGAAAGAGCGTCTTAAAAATGATTGTAGGATTGATTTATGCAATGGTTTATTTGTAGATCAACACTGGATAAATTTTGTACCTATTTTCTATAAAAATTCGGTACTGATTGAAAAACATCCTGGTTATAATGTTGCCTATTGGAATCTTCATGAAAGGCAAATAACCAAACAAGGTGATACTTTTTTTAGTAATCATGAACCCATTATCTTTTTTCATTACAGTGGCTATCAACTTAGTAAACCCAATAGTGTTTCTAAATATCAAGACCGCTCAACCTTTGAAAATAGACCAGATATTATTGAATTATTTAAAGATTACGCACAAAAATTAAAAGATAATTTTAATGATTATTATATTCAAATTCCTTGTTCCTATATTAAACCACCTAAAGTAAAAAGATATAAAAGAGTTCGAAAAGCTTTACAGCTACCATTTAGAAAAGTACTGGAGTTGATTGATTAACAAACAGTAGTTTTTTTGTCTAACCTGTGTTTCATACAAGAAGGTATTTAAAGATTATGCTAAAAAGAGAGTATTGCGGAAATAGACCAACAAAACTTAGACTAAGAGTATTAGACCTCCTTGTTGATTTTTTTGTTTTTATTTTCCGAAAACATAAAAATAAAGCGTTTATATTACCAGAGAAAGTTTTACTTTTCAACTTTGGTCATCTTGGTGATATGCTGATGATGAGCTACATGGTAGATATCTTCAAAAAAAAATATCCTAATGTTGAAATTCATATTGTAGCGGGAAGTTGGTGTAAAAATTTAATTGTTAATAATCCTTTATACGACAGAGTTTTTTTTATTAATCACTACAGAACAAACAGAAGTGCCTTATCACTTTATGCTAAATTCAAATTGTATATTAATGATATAAACGACTTTTTAACAACGCATAAATCGTTACACTATACTCATTCTTTTGATTTTAGGTATTCAGGCTATAATGCCAATATGCTTTTCCCTTTTTTAAATGCTGACCAAAAAATAGGTTTTGGTACTAGAGGAATGGGAAGTTTGTTGGATATTGAATATTACATGCTTCCAACGCCATTTCATTCTGTTGATCAGCAGATACAAAGTTTAAGAAGTTTAGGAATCGAACAGACTAGTAAAAATATAGAGCCTATTATTTCAATGGCAGTTGAAGAAAACAAAAACTTCAATATTATCGGAGAGTATTATATGTTATTTCCAGAAGCTGGAACAAGGAACAGAATGTTTTCAAATAATTTTTGGATTTTCTTGATTAACTATCTTTTGCTAAAAAGACCAGAGGCTAAAGTGATGATTTGTGGGCTGACAGAATATTCAACTAAATTAAAAATTGAGCTTGAAAAAAAACATCCAGAAAAAATTATTGATGCCGTTGGAAAAGTTTCTATCCCTCAAATGGTTCCTATTTTACAAAAAGCAACTGGAGCTTTAACGCTTGATTCGTTTCCTGCTCATATTGCTTCTACCCTTACTTCTACGCTATGCCTTTTTAAAGAAGGTACTGGTTTAGAGTATTTTCCAATTAATGCCAAACCTACCTACATTATTCATGATCATAAATATTCAAAAAATATTACTTCGTTCAGAAAACAAATGAAGATTCAATATATTCCTTCTTTAGACGAGCTAAGTTTACCCAAAGTAGCTACTTTAGCGATGACTGAGTTGTTTGATTTAAAATAAAAACGCATGTTTTGGAATATAAATTTTCATTAATCTATCTATAATTCTGTCTTGAATAAAACTAATTTGTCAAAACTACTAAATTCGGCATCCTTTTTGTAATCATTATTTCGGTAATGAATATATGTTTTAAACGTACTATTTTCGACGTTGAACATTATTGAAAACATCAAAAACATTTTGTTTTATTTAGTTATAGCTTTTTTCGAATGGATACCAAAATCATGACAAATACTTCTGAATTAAATGAGTCTGATAAAACTTATCGAACTTTGGAGAGTGCCATTTTGAAAATACAAAGATTCACCAACAAACTTGCTAAGAAATCAAACCCAAGTCATGAACTTCAAGCCTATTGGGAATTGGGAGACCTTTCTTTAATGAATTGGATAAGCGATACCCATTGTTATATTAGTAGAAAAGGGCAAAGATTACAGTTTTTAGCAAAACCTTCAAAGTTAGAAATTATCAGTTTTCATCTTGAAGAAGGTGATAAACTTTTAATTTGTGGAGATTCTTTACGCAAGAAAATATCTGACAATGAGATTGACGAAATCCTTCAAAACAGTTCTGGACCAAAAGATTCTTGTTTGAATTTATTAAAAATAGCCAATATCGATACGCCTTACAATGTTTACAACGTACACAATGCTGTAGTTTTAGAGGTAATTGATCAGCAGAAAATTATCACTCCGATTATTTCAGATGAAAACAATCCTTTCATCACCAAATCCAATGATAAATACTTGTTCATCCCGATTGTTCTATTGGGTATTGGTTTACTAGTTTATTCTTACGGAAGAAAAAACACTTTTGATATTTCAGGTTTTTTCAATCATCAGACAAACCAAACTGCGGTTGCAAGTGATAGTACGAGTATCATCAAAAAAGATTCTCTTACTCCTTTTCAGTCTAATCAAGATACTGACAATTCGTTCGAAAATAATCCTACAGAAGAAGCTAGTGAAAGCAGTAATTCATTTGATGAGCCAAATTCCAAACCAATTACCAGCAAAGTAGAAAGTTCAAATGCTGAATTTTCAAGTTCAGAACCAACTAAAGTAAGCCCAAAAACAGAGAAGAAAACTAATACTTTTAATGTTCAGAAAGAAGAACAAAACTATAATGCATTGATAGAACAAAAAGATAAATGGATCAGTATTAGAAGAGATTTGCAAGATAAATACAATAATGGAGATTCTTCAGTGAGTGATCAGTTAGAAAATAGCAAAAAAGTAATTCAAAGAATTGAACAAAAACTCCAAGAAAGTTCAAGAAAAATGAATAAAAACTAAACTTTCATTGCTTCTTAATTGATTGTCTGTAATTTCTTTTTTGATGTTTTTGGTTCAGATTTTACTTCTTTTGATAATTTCTTCAAATGCTTTTCATTATTTTTTTTCAGCAAATGTGCCGTAAACATATATAAGCCAAATAAAGCACATAACAAATAAAGTGAAGTAGTATTTTCTGCTTTTCTACTGATGAAAACAAATAGTAAAGTAGCAATAACTGTAAAACTCCAAAGCACTAGTGAAGCCTGAAAATGTGTAAGACCACTATCAATCAAAAGGTGATGTAAGTGATTTCTGTCGGCTACAAAAGGTGATTTCTTATTTTTCAAACGAATAATAAATACTCTTAATGTATCGAATATCGGCACAACCAATACAATAATGGCTAATATTGGTGCTGCAAAAGTACTATTAGGGTCGAATCTGTATTGAATATTTAACTGAATAAATCTAACTGCAAAAAGTGCTAAAATAAAGCCTACAATCAAAGACCCAGTATCTCCCATAAATATTTTTGAGGTTTTTGAAAAGTTAAACCTCAAAAAACCCAATAAAGATCCAGACATTGATGCTGCCAAACAAGCCAAAGCATAATGCTCGTTTAAGTAAAACCAAATACCGAACAATCCTCCAGCTATCATTCCAATTCCGCCCATCAAACCATCAATACCATCAATTAGGTTTACTGCATTAATCAAAGCAAGAAAAACAAAAACAGTGAGTGGTAAACTAATAATATAAGGAACAGAGTAAATACCAAAAATACCAAAAAGGTTTTCAATTCGTAAGTCCCCAAGTACAACAACAAGTAAAGAAGCGGCTATTTGAATATACATTTTTTTCTTTGGAGCAAGAATAAGAATATCGTCTTTTACTCCCAAAAAAAATAAAATTACGATAGCAGATATTGAAAGATGTACTAATTGCCCTTCATCTGGGTTTTCCCATAAAAAGTAACTAATTAAAGTTGAAGCAAATACTGCTACACCACCTAAAGTAGGTGTTGCAACTTCGTGAGAACTTCTCTCTACTGGTGTTGCAACTAAATTCTTAAGTCTGGAAATATTAATGATAACAGGAATTGCAGTAATTGATGTAGCACAAGCAACCACTGCCGAAACAATGATATGGAAAAGGTTGTTATTATAAAATGTCCAAAAGAAGTTAGTCATCGTTGTATATTATAAATTCAAAATTTAGCTAAAAATATCAGGAAGTATCCTAATAGGGTTAAAGTAGTACTATGCAACACAAATTACAATTAAAATATAAAAGCACCAAACGCTTTATTCGATGATATTTCTTTGTCTAATTTCTTTCGCTGGATTTCCCTGATAAACTGTATAGGGTTCCATTTGCTTTGTCATCACTGAATTAACAGATAAAACTGAATGAGATTTTGCCAATACTCCAGGACAAACAACAGATTTAGCACCAATCCAAACCCCATCTTCTAAAGTAATACCCGCTACTTTTAAATCAAAAGTCGTTTTTGAATAATCATGATTCCCAGTTAATAACATCGCTCCTTGCGAAATACAAACATGATTTCCTAAACTCACCATTGCTAAATTATCAATCCAGACCATTTCTCCAATCCAAACGTAATCTCCAATAGATAAAAACCAAGGATATTTAATCATTACTTGGGGCTTAATCATTACTCCTTTTCCTATCTTAGCTCCGAATAATTTCAACATAAAAATCTTAAACGACACTGGAAAAGGAATATTAGAATTGATTACGATAGCCCCAACAATATGCCAAATTGTTCGTTTAATAAAACCCCCAGGTTGATACCAAGCATTATCGTACAGAGACAAATCTGTTGTTTTTTTCATTTCGTTAAATCTTTATTAAATTCTTCCTTGAAAAAATTTTCAATCGCTTTTTTGTCTCTTCCTGCACGATGATATACTTCATACACTTTAGCATCTACCAAAAATCTATACCAGAAACCTTGTAAAAAATGCCAAATGAATCCTTGCTTTCCATCTAAAAAACCTAATCTGAAAATATATCGATAAAGAAAGTAAATTATCGGACGAATAAACAATGGAATTGAAGCATATTTTACTTTCAAAAATCTAGTTCTTTGCTCTTGTGAGCCAAAAAAATTTGGCTCAACAGATTCAAAATTTCTGAAATTGTATTTAATATTCAATAAATCAATTACTTCTCTGATAGCGTATAAATTGTGTTTTTGCGTCCACCAAGTAAGATTGTTCAAATTATGATCTACCAAATCGTTTTCTAATTGAATTGTTTTTCCAGTTGTTAAAGTAATGTGTTCATCCATCCAGCTTTCTTCGCAAGCACCTTGTCCATTTCGCCAAATTCTCAATAACCAAATTGGATAATAAGCTCCACGACGAATCCATTTGTCCATAAAAATCACTCTTCTTTTTATATACATTCCCGCAATTTCAGGTGTGATATTTCCCAATTTCTGGTTAATTTCTTCCGCTAATTCAGGCAATACATACTCATCTGCATCCATCCGCATAAGCCATTTGGTATTGAAAGGATTGTTCTGAATGCCAAAATTAAACTGAACTGCATAATTCACCCAAGTATTCTGAACCACTTTTGCACCAAGAGATTCAGCAATTTCAACAGTTTTATCAATAGAGCCTGAATCAATAATGAAAATTTTATCAGTAAAAAGCAACAAAGATTTTATACATCTTTTGATGTGTTTTTCTTCGTTAAAAGTAAGGATGATGACGGAAATATCTTGCATTAATTCTTATTTAGCAATTTTCTTAAACTCTTCAAATAAATTCTTGGCTACTAATTCAATATCATATTTTTCTTTTACCAAAGCTTTTCCGTTTTTGGCTAAAAGTTCACAATACTTTTCATCATCTAGCATTTTCGTCAATCCGTTTACAATACTTTCTGAATTCAATTCCACTAAATGAGCAGCGTTACTTTCACGAATACTTTCTCCAAAACCTACTCTATCTGATAATAAAGATGGGATTCCAGAAACTAGGGCTTCAAGTGTTGCAATCGAAAAACCTTCTGAATGTGATGGCAACACAAAAATATCTGCATCTGCAAAAGCTGCTAATTTATCTTCGCCAACCAGCATTCCTACTAATTTGATGTTTTCTTGTAATGATTCCGTGTCAATAAATCGTTCTGTTTCGCTTAAATAGCCGTCATCTGGCCCTGCCAAAACCAAAATACAATCGTTTCTTTTAGCAATAATTGTTTTAAAAGCTGGTAATAATAAATCTAAGCCTTTTTTAATATTTATCCTGCTTAAAAATAATATCAGTTTTTTATCTTTTGGAATATTGTACTTTTCCTTAAAAATGCCATTTTCTGGAAGCTTTTCAAAATTTCTGATATTCATTCCATTCGGAATAATTTTAACATTTGGATGAGCGTGTCCTAAAAAGTTTTGTAAATCATTTTGTTCGTCAAGATTATTGATTTGAATCAATTCAGTTTTGTCCAAAACACTTTTTTGAAAAAGTGTACCAAAAAGTTTTTTCTTCCAATAACCATTTGCCAAAGCCCAACGGTCGAGCAAACCGTGAATTGTCACGCATTTTGGTGTTTTTACTCCCGCTAAATAGGGTGCTAAACCCGCAAAATGCCAAAGCCCGTGAATATGAATTACATCATAATCATTTCCATGTCTTTTAATCCAAAAAAATAACTCAGGCGAAAATTCTGCCCAAAACTTTGCTAACCAATGCCTTTTACACACTACAATTTTAGCTCCTTCTGGCAAAGCGTATAACTTTTGTCCTTCGGTAATTGGTGTTAAAATGGTTACTTCAGCACCAAGTTTTATTTGCTCAACAGCATGGTCATAAATAATTTTGGGCGGTCCGCCTATGTCCCAAGAATAGGCACAAATATTTAAAATCTTCACAGTTTTTATCATTTTGATAAATTCATCAAATACTTCGAAAGTGGCTTTTCAATCATTTTATGAATCAAAATACTTGCAAAAAGAATCAAGATTCCGATAAAATAATTATAAAAAACTGTTTGACCAGCCGACAAAGTACTTCCTAAAATTGAAGGCATTTTATTCAATAAAAGTAATATTGGAAAATGAATCAGATATAAAACATAAGAAGCATCTCCAAGTAAAATCGTAAATTTTGGTACAGTAATAGCACCATTCGCTTCAAGGTTTAACAAAGATATGAGTATAAATCCTGAAGGGAAACCAAAAACCATTACTCGTTGCCAGTAATCAAAATCACTAATTTCAAAACCAAAAATAACAATGATGACAATAGCAATGATGAAAAATAAGCTAGCAACTAGATTACTCAGTTTGAATTGTTCATAATACTTGCAAATGATGAAGCCGAAGAAAAACTCAAGATTATAGCCACTAAAAACGAAATCGTAATATTTGTTGTTGAAAGGATTTCCAACAATCATATTCCATATCGAAATCAGTAAAATGGCTACAGGTATCATCCAAAGTCGTTTTGAGAGAATTAAAATGGCAAAACATACATAAAAAAACAGTTCGAAACTGAGTGTCCAAGTAACTGGATTGATAGCAAAGTGAAAAGGAATTAAGAAATAGGTTTGAAAATAAGCAGAAAATGTGTGAGGATAAGCAGTACTTAAAACCTCTTTATGAAGGAAATTACTCATCAACCAGCCTAACAAAAACAGGCTTGTCATGACTAACCAATAGATTGGAAACACTCTAAAAAAACGTTTTTTGAGGTATTCAAGTAAATAATTCGGTTTACCAAAGTATTGTTTGCTCGTAAAATGAATTATAAAACCACTAATGACAAAGAACAAATCGACGCCAGCAAAGCCAAAGCCAAAAAAATCTCCTAAAAAATTGACTGGAAAATTCTTTTTGATATAGCCACCGATATGATAAAAAACTACCACAAAAGCCGCAAAACCCCTTAAAAACTGAATTGAATTAATTACTTTTTTGGATGACATAATTTTTGATAGCCCTGAAACATTTCTTTTGCCACATTCTTTGGTGAATATTCTTGGATTATTTTTTTTGAAACCTCTCCCATTTTCATCAAATCTAGCTTTTTATCCATAAATTTCACCAATGTCTCTGCTATTTCGTTAACATTTTCTGGATTAAACGTGAATCCATTTTCAGATTCTTTTACTAATTCGGCAGCACAACCACATTTGTTTGAAACTGCTACTGGCAAGCCACAAGCCATCGCTTCATTGACAACCAAACCCCAAGGTTCAGAAGAACTTGGTAAAACTAGCACGTCGCCTAATGATAAGTATTGGGGAACTTTTTGCCAATTTACTCCTTCAAAAAAGAAAACATTTTGTATTGATAAATCTTGAGCATATTGCTTTAAAGTAGATTTTAATTCACCATCACCAAGTATTATTAATCCCCAATCATTATTTTTTTGAGCTATTTTAAAGGCATCAAAAAGTTTAAATAAATTTTTAAACTCAATTAATCGACCTACAAAAATAAAATTATGTTTGGGTAAATTCAGTGAAGTTTGTTTGGTTACTCTTTGCTGATAATTTTGCAGATAAAGTTCTTCAAGCAATTGATTATCGACACAATTTCTATTAACCAACATTTGTGGAGCCTTGGCTCCTAAGGTTAACATATACTCTTTAGATTTTTGACCAAAATTAAAGAATCCATCAAAAAGTTTTATGATAAAAAGTGATTTAAACAACTCTTTAGAAAAGTCACGAGTATGATCACCACTTGTAGATTCATTGGAAAGTACAGTTTTTATACCTTTCAGTTTACAATACCATAGAACAATTAATGAAGCCAAATCGTAATAGCCAGTAAGGTTAACGATATCAGGACGATAGCTTTGAATTGTTCTTAAAATCCCTAGCACTCTTTGTTTCAAACTTAAATCTTCAAGTACTCCATCATGTAAAAGTTGATAGTTGTATTGATGCTTAAATACACTAGTATCATCAAATTTTAATCTGCTTTTTTCAATTCTGGCAAGTTGTAATACCAAAAGCTCAAAACTTTTTTCTTGATTTGAAATTAACTGTAATTCGTTGAAAACAATGGCTTTGTAATGAGCCCAAAGTTGGTTATGAACAATTAAAACCCTCATTTTTAAGAAGTAAGAACAGGTGGTTGAACAGGTAAAAGTTCGTCTTCTGATGAATTATTTTCAGGATTTTTCTCTAAATATTTAACTCCCAAAAAACGAATTGCTACCCCAAAAATAAACCAGTAAGAAGTTCCGTAAGGTTCACCCCCAGTAAAAATCCCTACAAAATAAGTCATATAAAAATAGGCTATAAAACAGGCAAAGGGGTTTACTTTCCATTTTAAAGTATAGATAGCCTCTTTAAAAATCATGTAGTTGAATAACGAAAATGAAACAATTCCTGCCACGCCTAAATCTACAAATGTTTCAATAATCGGTACATCCACATAGATAAACCTAAAACCTCCACCTAATATAAAGGCATAAGGAATTTCTGAAAAAATAAATATGATATTATCAATATTGTTTACTCTACCCAATGCCGAATAATCTACCGTTTTTTCATCTTGTAATCCAAAAGCAGTTAATAACGCTCTTGAAAAAGTATCTAAAAATGTATTATAATACAAATCAATAATATCAACAATCCTCTGCTGAGTACTTATAAAGTAAATTACTCCTGCAATAAACAAGAAAATACCTATTAGATTTAAAGGTTTAAAGATACCTCTAATAAATCCTGAAACAGATTCTCTTGTTACATTGAAATAAAAAAATAAAGCAACTGCAAATAAAAATGCCAGCAATATTGATCTTGCTTGTGCAAGAATAATTACAATTACAGATAGAATTAAGTTTGCGAATGAAAGTAATTTCCAGAAAAGACTTTTTGATTTCAAGAAAAAGTAGGAAGCAAAAACGCCCGCAAAAGCATTTCTTGCATATACGTGAGGGTTTCCACTTGCAGTAGTTGTTCCATCACCAAAAACAACAGTTGCTCTTTGACCAATAATAAATAGCGGATTTGTTGCCATTGAATAAATTAAACATATACTTCCTAAAAAAGTAAGCAAAATAGCAACAGGTAAAAAATAATCAGCAATATCATTCGAAACACTTAGCACCAAAAAAAAGAATGCAAAAATAAAAACGAAGTTTCCTAGATCTCTTATAAATGCTGTCCGGTCTCTATCATATCCAAAAAATGGGTTATAGAACAAACAAGCCAATAATGCAAGAATCAAGAAAAAACTAGCAACCCTAAAAATAGGAATATTAGGTTTATAGAACTTTCTAAAAATATCTGACGGAGAAATCATTAAAATCAAGCCTAAAAATAAGCTTCCAATCGTAAAAGTTGAACTTCCTCCAAAGCCTAAAACTTCTTTAAAAAAGAAAATCAAGGGGTTTCCCATAAATACTATGAACAAACCAAGTGACTGAATACTATATTTAAAATTAAAGTACGCTTTCATAATTACAAAAATAATACATTTAAGCTGTTACTCAGCTAGTACTTTATTAAAACCTTTCTGTTCATACACCCAATATTTTGCTCCTCCGTCTTTATCAAATGCCTTGATTGGTTTATATTTTGCCAATTGCTTAGCACTTATCAAATAATGGTACTGATTTTCTTCAAATTTCTGATAGGCTTCATCACGAACCATACAATGGCTCATCATACTACTTGTATCAAAGAAATAATAAGTATTGAATCGCTTTGAAGAATCACTATGGATGTTTTTTAATGAAATTTGGTATTCAACATCCATTAATTTTTCATCTTCACTAGCAAAAGCTTGAGCAATAATTGGTAAAGCACTCACTTGTTGAGTAGAATCTAATACTGGAATTTTTAATAGTTTACTTAACTTATCTACTCTGTAAGCCTCACTAATATTGGCTTGTTTTTCTCTTTCTAAACAGACTAAATTCTTTGGAATAAATCCATCAAAATCTAACTCTAAAGCAATTGTCTCGTTATTATTTAAAGAATTAATCCAACTAATTGCCTCTGCTAAATTTATTTGTTCAGTAGTCATTCTTTTATTATTACTATATACTCCATAACCAGAATTAAGGATTAACACCAAGCAAAATACAGTTACTAAATATTTCTTTAAGTGTTCTTTTTGAGTCTGGATAACTGCAACAAAGCCAAAACCAATTAAGATAATTGACATCATTGTTGCTGGAAAAAGATGGGAAGGATATAATTGAGCTGACTTTAACGAAGTAAATAAGAAAAATAACAAATTACCTATATACATAAGTATAATTGTTTTGGAAGGATAAATTTTTAATAAAAACCAAGTTCCAACAATCGTACAAAGTGCAAAGAAAATATTCATAGGACTCGATAAAAAGTCCAAGATAAAAGTATAATTAAAAAATGTTGGCATCGGACTTTGGTGCATTTTGATAAAAATTACACCAAAAAAAGATTTCAATACCACAAAAGTATCTGTGAGTGCAAATGGGATAAAAGTAAATACGGCGAATAGAATTACTAAAGAATAATTCAAATATGTTTTAAACGCAATTTTTTGCGCACGTAAATGAATAGCTAGGCTTCCAATGATAAATGGAGTAATAAATAAGAAGATTAATCGCTGAGAAACAGTTACAATAAAAAGTATAAATAAAGTAGTCGCTATTTGTGGTGTGATTTTTTCAGTAAATAAAATTCTAAGAACAACATAAATAAACAAACTTCCTGAAATAGCTTCGGGGCGGATAAGTGTAATAGTCACCCAAATAGATTCTACGCAAACACATAATAATACCAAAATTACTTTTGTATTATTCGTCAACAAAAAATGGGATGATTTTAAAATGAACCGAACAGTATTAAAAAGAATAATTCCGACAATAATAATTTGAGCGGCACGCACCCAAAGGACAAATTCGGCACGATGATTTAAGTAATAATAGGCATTGTCGTCAAAAACCTTCAAAAAATCAGTAATTTGATGGAGGTCAGAAAAATGGCTCACAATTTGTGATACACACTGTATGATAAATAAGGAGTAAGCAATAAAAATACTAGGCAAGCCTGCCCATTCTAAAGTTCTTGGCGTACAGCCATACCAAAGGAAAACGCCAGATTCGCTAATAAAATGTTCGTCGGTAGTATAAGTAACTAATGGAGGAGGAGAAATGATTCCGTAATAAATACTTAGTATTGAAAATAACAGCAAAATTACTGTAGCAATAATCAGTAGGTTTTTATAGAGAATCATAGGACTAGTTTATGTTATGAAAGTATTTTCTAACAAAAAAACCGCTTAGAAAGCGAATCTAAGCGGTTTTTAATAAAGTGATTCCATCAGGATTCGAACCTGAGACCTACTGCTTAGAAGGCAGTTGCTCTATCCAGCTGAGCTATGGAACCTAAAAAAAATGTGTTAATCTGAGATTTTTAAGAGTTGAAAATCAAGGAAATGAATTTTCAAATTCTCAAATCTTCAAACTAACACATTTAAAATGTCGGGGTGGCAGGATTCGAACCTACGACCTCTTGGTCCCAAACCAAGCGCGATACCGGGCTACGCTACACCCCGAAATATTCCCTTGCTAGAAATAGTTAATACTTCTAAGCGGAGAGTGAGGGATTCGAACCCTCGGTACCCTTGTGAGGTACGGCAGTTTAGCAAACGGCTCCTTTCGGCCTCTCAGGCAACTCTCCTTAACACATTTAGTATCGCTTGTGATACTGTCGTTGTGTTTAGGTGATGCAAAGGTACGGCGATTTTTCTATTTCGCAAGCCCTCTCTCAAAAAAAAAATGAAATAATTTTCTCCTTATTTGATAACATTTTGATACAAAATTGATAATCAAAAGGTTATTATAATACTTAGAAGCCAAAAAAAAAATTAAAATTTTTTCAATATTTTCATCTTATTAATCTCATTTTCATAAAAATCAGCTTTTGAGTATAGGGGAAAACTAAATTTTGTATGTCAATGTTCTAACAATAATCTTTAAAAATTCTTAGAAAAAATGATCAATTATCTAAAAATACTATGCTATTCAAGTTTATTTATTTCTTGTTCTTCGATAAATATCATGAAAATGCGTCCGATTGAACAAGAAAGTATTGTTGATAATGGTAAAGAAATCGTCAAACAAGAAAATAATGAAGTAAAAATCGTAGCATCTTATGACGGACGTTACCAAAAATACATGGTTTTCGATGTTGAACTCTTTAACAATACTGATGAACCTCTTACAATTTCTCCAAAAGATTTCAAAGCTATACCTCTTGATGTTAACAAAAATCAATTGACTTCAAATAATGGGCAATACACTTACAGCTACCAAGCTATAGAACCAGAAGAAGAATTAAGCAAAGTTCGCCAAGAAATGAATTATGAGGAAACGAAAATCAAAAGGGCTAAAACGGTTAATACTGTTTTATTTATAGGAGGTATTGTGGCAATGATTGCAAGTTCTTCAAATAGAAACCCTGAAAGAGCTTGGAGAAATGCAAATATAGGAGAAACAATGGTGCAAGTAGCGCAAATCAAACGAATTGCAGACCATGAACATTATTATTCAAGAATGGACAAGCTTAGTGGGGAACAACATACTTGGTTAAATGAAAACTTTAAAGCTACCACTTTAGCTCCTCATACTTCTATCCGTGGTGGTATTTTCTTAGAGGCAAATACTCAAGCAAAATTTGTTCAACTAAACTATGCCTCTGAAAGAAGTAATATCAGTTTTCTTTTTGAGCAATGGTTTGAGAAAAGGTAAAATAGTACAAATTTTAAATAATTTTTAAGGTTTATTGAAACAAGTTGGTTTTCAATAAACCTTTTTTGATTTTCAGTTAAGTGTATTTGCTTATTTTTTCCCACCTTTGCAAACTCAAAATTGAAAATCAAACGATAGCTTATTAACTGCCTATATGTTTGGCTTTCAAACAACAATGTAAAAATAATATTGCATGGAAATCTTAAAAAGTAGTCGTCTTGATTCGCTACGCTACGATATTCGTGGGCCAGTTTACGAAAAAGCTCTTCAATTACAACGTGAAGGCTATAAAATTACTTCGTTAAATATTGGCAATCCGGCGACATTTGGTTTTGAAACCCCTGAGGAAATCATTCATGATATTATCATGAACATTCGCAACGCACAAGGATATGCTGATTCCAGAGGACTTTTCGCCGCCAGAAAGGCCGTTATGCAATATTATCAAAGTAGAGGAGTAAAAAATATTGAAATTGAAGATATATATATAGGTAACGGTGTAAGTGAGTTGATTTCATTATCAATGACTGCTTTGCTAAATCCTCATGATGAAATTTTAATTCCATCTCCAGATTACCCACTTTGGACTACCTCTGTGGGTCTCGCTGGTGGAACACCTGTACATTATGTTTGTGATGAAGCTTCTGATTGGAATCCAGATTTAAAGGATATTGAATCAAAAATCACTAAAAAAACTCGTGGAATAGTTTTGATTAACCCGAACAATCCGACTGGAGCTGTTTATGACAAGGAAATTGTAGAAAGTATCGTTAGACTTGCTGAAAAACATAAACTGATTGTGTTTGCTGATGAGATTTACGATAAAATTCTTTATGATGGAGCCATTCATCATTCTACAGCTGGAATGTCGGAAGACACTTTAATTGTAACGATGGGCGGGATGTCAAAAAATTATCGTGCTGCTGGTTTTCGAGGTGGATGGATGATTTTGACAGGTGCAAAACATAAGGCTAAATCGTATGTTGAAGGACTTACTTTTTTAGCTTCGATGCGTTTATGTGCTAATGTTATTACACAATATGGTATTCAAACGGCTTTGGGTGGTTATCAGTCAATTAACGATTTAGTTGCTCCAACTGGTCGTTTGTATAAGCAAATGCACTTGGCTCACGAAAAACTTGTTTCCATTCCAGGAGTAACTTGTGTCCGACCAAAAGGTGCGATGTACTTATTTCCAAAGTTTGATTTAAAGCAATTTGATTTCAAAAATGATGGTGATTTCGTATTGAGTTTATTAGAAGATCAACGTATTTTAGTGGTTGGCGGAAGAGGCTTTAATTTCAAAGAACCAGACCATTTCAGAATCGTTTTTCTTCCACATTTGGAGCAATTAGAATTAGCGATGAATAAAATCGCACTTCATTTTGATAATCATCGTAAAAAGTAAATTTAGATTTTGGTGAAGATTCATTTTAGCAAAGCTTGCATTCAATAGCTAAATAAGTAATCCAAACCAACAATTTTTAACATAATTTGTTATCTTCGTAAAGAGGTTAGATTTTCAAACATCTAGCCTCTTTTGTGTTTATCTGACTTACTATTTTTATCAATATTCATTCTTAAAAATAATGAACTCGAAATTTTCCATTCTTAGCTCCAAAAGAAATAAATTATTCATCTTTCTATTTGGCATTTTTTTATCAAATGCTATTGTCGCTGAGATTATTGGTGTTAAAATCTTTTCTGTAGAATCTACTTTTGGTTTTAAACCCCTTCATTTACAAACTTTTCTAGGTACTTGGGATATTAACCAAACGGCTGGTGCATTAAACTGGCCATTTGTATTTATTACTTCCGATATTATTAATGAATATTTCGGTAAAAGAGGTGTTAAAAGAGTATCGTATTTAGCTGCTGGTTTTATAGCATATTGCTTTATTATCATTTATGGTGCAACGCTCCTCACTCCTGCTCCTTTTTGGTTAGAAGTAAATAAAGGCACTGATAATTTTAATATTGATTATGCTTTTGGGAAAATTTTCAGACAAGGTTTAGGAATTATTACTGGCTCATTGACAGCATTTTTGATTAGCCAGTTATTAGATGCGTATATTTTTCATGCGATTAGAAAAGTAACGAATGGCAAAAAAATCTGGTTACGTGCCACTGGTTCTACTTTAGTTTCACAGTTAATTGACAGTTTTGTAGTAATTGGAATTGCATTTGTACTTTTCGGAAATTGGACAATTGACCAATGGCTTTCTACTTCATTGAATAGTTACTTGTATAAATTCTTTACGGCAATTTTATTAACGCCAATTATTTACTTGGCTCATAATTTGATTGATAAATATCTAGGAAATGATGTGACGGATAAATTACAAGTTGAAGCGGCTTCTGAAGAGTAAAATTTCACTTCAATACTAGGAGTAAATACATTAAAAAGCCATTAACATCATAAACTTTAAGTTTGAATGTTAATGGCTTTTTTAATGTCAAAATATTGGTTTTATATTTTATAGATACAGCTGAACCATTTTACGCCAATATCGAGCTTTGTGAGCTTCTTCATCCCAGACGTATAATTTATTGACGATTCCTTTCCTCCAAAGAATATCACTGAAATACTTATTATTTTCAAGAAAAGCATCGTCTTGACCAATTGCCAAAATAAACTCTACTCTTCTCAGTTCATTAAGTATATTTTCATCATTAATGTTAGGAATAAATTGAACAGGATTGTTGTAATAAATATTTTCGTCGTGGTAACCATCAAACAAATCCTTGAAAACACCTACTTGCCAAGTTAAATCATAACGTCCACTCATTCCAACAACTCTAGTAAAAAACTGTGGGTATTTTGTAGCAACATTCATAGCATGATAAGCGCCTAAACTACAACCCGCCGAAATCATCGTCATATCTGGATTGATTTGTCGAGTGAAAGGCAAGACTTCATTAATGATGTATTCTTCGTATTGCATGTGTCTTTGAATACGATAACTCGGCGAACTTTCAACACTGTAAAGGCTTTCAGCATCTACGCTATCAACACAAAAGATCTGCAAATAACCTGCTTCTATTTTATCTTTAATCGCATCTATCACATGCCAATCTTCATAATCATAAAAACGAGCACCACGAGTAGGAAAAAATAAAACCCTAGCTCCGGCATGACCAAAAACTAGCATTTCCATATCTTTCTGTAAATAATTACTAAACCATTTATGATATTCTCTTTTCATACTTTTCCTAAAATTGTGGTTTAGAAACACTAGTAAAAATTATATTTGATTTGTAAGCATTACCATATAATTTATATTGATACGTTTAATGAAAAATGCTTGATTAATCATACTACATTTTGATTTTATTGTAAAACAAGGGTTGAAAGATGTTCAACTAGCTTATTTTTTAGTAAATCATGACCCAACTTATTGAAATGTAAACCATCGTTTTGATAGAATCTTGAATCAGGACGATGTTTATCATCCAAATATTGGTCATAAATATCCACAAAATGAAGTTGGTCTCCTCTACTTTTTATTTCTCTCTCAATAATCTTGTTGGTGTATTTTACTTGTTCGTTTAAATACCAACGTTGTGGACTCGGTTTGATGGATATATAAGTACAATCAATCACTCCAAATCTTCTTTGAATATTTTCAAATAATTGAAACAGAAAAAGAAAAATTTCTTCTGGATGACGATTGTTACTTAAATCATTATCACCAGCGTAAATAATTACCGAATTAATTTCTTCAAATTGAGCAAACACTCTATCAAAATACCAAGCACAAGCCGATAAAGTAGAACCTCCAAAGCCTAAATTAACAGGAGAAAATTCTTGAAAATCATGATATAAACTCTCCCAAAGGGTTATTGTTGAACTACCATAAAAAGCCGTTTTGGGTTGGTATGGTAATTTCAAACGCTCTTGCTCTAATCTTTTTACTTCGTCTTCGTACCAAAACATAGCTCCAGAATTTATATAAATGCAAAAAAAACAGAATTGTTTTTCACAGTGGTTAGTAAATAGTTAACAAATCGTTACGGATTTATCTTGAATTTAAATTTAAATAAAATATTGAAAATCAAGCGATTAAACTATGTAAATTCATACAAAAACCTCAAATTTTATCATTTTCCTCTTCTAAGGTTATCACAAATAACCGCAGTGGCTATTCCAGCATTCAAAGATTCGGCTGCTCCGAAGCGTGGAATCGTAATTTTATCAGTTACTAAACGTTCTACTCCTTCTGAAATTCCATTGGCTTCATTCCCAATTACAATGTATCCCGCCTCTGCAAAAACTGTTTCGTGAACATTAGCGGAATCCAAAAAAGTACCATAAACTTTCAGCTTGTTTTCAGAAAGAAACGTCTGCAAGTCTGTATAATAAATTGCTACACGAGTAAATGAACCCATTGTTGATGAAATTACTTTAGGGCTATAAAAATCTACCGTTTCTTTCGAACAAACAATTTTTTTGATTCCGTACCAATCTGCCACACGAATAATCGTTCCTAAATTCCCAGGGTCACGAATATCATCAAGGATTAATACATATTCATTTTCTTGGGCAAATATTTCCTGATTCTCTTTCGTTTTCACCGTAGCCAAAGCCGCATTGTTTGAACTAAATGAACCCACACGTTCTAACTCAGCTTGGGTAACAATTTCTGGACGAATGGGTTGTTTCTCTAAAAGGCTTTCGTTTTCTTTGTAGAAATCATCTGTAACAAAAAGTAATTCTACTTCAAAATCAGATTGAATAAGTTCGAGCACACTTTTTGCTCCTTCTACAATAAAAGATTGATGCTCTTGTCTAAACTTTTTTTGCTGCAGAGAATTAATGTATTTAATTTGATTTTTTGATAGCATCAGTCTAAAAAATTATTGATTATTTATAAAATCTATTATCATTATTATCCTTGAAAAAAACAATCTTCCATATCTCTTTTTTTTCGATAATCATCTATTTATCAGGATGTTCTCCAAAAGGCACTTTAACTGACCCTTTGTTGTATTCACAGACTTTTAAAGGAAATAAAATTGTTACTACCGAAAAACTAGAATCCTTACTTCCACAAAGACCCAACAAAAGAATACTTAAAACGCCCCTTACACTTGGACTGTATTTTCACCAGCTTTTTGCTCAAAATTATCCTAATCAAAAGATAAAATGGCAAAAAGAACTGACAAAGTTAAACGAGGATTTCGACCGTGTAGCAAATTCAATTGATAATAATTCTTTGGCTTTCTTAAAATTATCAAAAGAGAAAGAAAGTAAAGCACAAAAACTTACTAAAAAAATCAACGAAGGCAACTGGGGAATGCGCACTTTTGGCGAAGCTCCCTCCTATTTTTATGAAGAAGATGCCAAGAAAAATGTTGAAAAAGTAAAGACTTATTTCAAAAATCATGGCTTTTTCAATTATGCTGTAAGCTACAAAGCTGATAGTCTTTTCTTCAAAAAAAGAAGTATTGCCGTTACTTATTTGGTAAATGAAGGAAATTATTATCCTTTTTACAAAACCGATTCTTTGGTTACACCAGATAGAGCTATTTATGCTATTTTAAAGAAAAACCAATATCAAAGTCTGCTAAAAAATGGTAATCGTTTAGAAGTTGAAACTTATAATGCAGAAAAAGCTAGAATTGAAGAATTATTGAAAAACAATGGTTACTATCATTTTACAAAAGAGAATGTAAGTATCCGTATTAATGATTTAGATACTGCCATTACAAAAGGAATCGAAGCAATTACCTTTGTACCAAATCCAGACCGACCTCCACAAAATCCAAATTACAATAAATCGTATTTGCTTAATAAAGTAACATTTATTTCGGATGGTACTTCGCCGAATATTCCAAAAGCAAAGGTTGACACCGTAGTTTTTGGCAATATTCAGTACTTATTTGTGAATAAAAAATTCTCAGAAAAGCTTTTAGATACCAAAATTGATATTCGTCCTAATGAACCTTATAGTCTTCAAAAAGTAACCTTAACACAGAAGAAATTGTATGGACTTGACCAGTTTCAATTCACCAGAGTAAATTTTGATACAACCAAAGGGGTTTTGGACGCCACCATTTATGCTCGTCCTTTGGATAAATATCAGTTCACTGCTGAAACAGGTGGAAGTATTTATAAATTGGTTTTAGGTCCTTTTTTTAATACTTCTTTTAAGCTGAGAAATTTAAGAGGAAGTGCTAGTTCCTTAGAAACAAACTTTCGCTTTGGTTTCGAAGCCCAAGCAGGTTTTATTCGTCCTGATATTGTGAGTAGAAATTTAGAATTAGGGTTTAACTCTTCTATTATCATTCCAAAAATTTTAGCACCCAATTTTATCGCTCAAAGATTGAATGATTTTACGCCACAAACACGTTTGGGCGGTGGGGTTGAATTTGTAGGACGACAAGAATATAACCGTTTGAATTTCAAAATTAACCAAACTTATTTATGGAGACCTTCGCCAAATAAATTCTGGCAGGTTTCTTTGATTGACTTAAACTTACTTTCTACTTCGTATCCAAATAACCAGCAAGCTCGTGATTTCAAAAACTTTTTGGATAGCCTTCAACGCTATGCTGGTAATAATTTAGGACGAAGTTTTAATAAATCTTTCGTTTCAAGTATTAGTGCTTCTTATACTTATACCGACAATCCTTATGGACAAATTACTAAAGGAAATTATTTAAGAGTACTCTTAGAATCTGGTGGAACTACTCTTAACTTTTTCCCGAAAGGCAAAATAGGTTTTGTAGCAGACGTTTTTGGTGATAGTTTACAATTCTATCGTTTCTTGAAAATCAATGCTGATTATCGAAGATACCTTGCTTTAAACCCACAAGGAAATTCCATTTTTGTCTATAAAATCAATACAGGTTTAGCTTATGCTTATGGTACAGAAAGAGGTTTACCTTATGAAAAAAACTTCTTTGTAGGTGGACCAAACAGTTTACGTGCTTGGAAACCTAGAGGCTTAGGGCCTGGTTCTGCTCAAGGTAATTTTGACCAACCCGGAAGTATTCTTCTTGAAGCAAGTGCAGAATATCGTTTTAAAATTTTAAGATTTTACGGAGATTATAATATCAACGGAGCATTCTTTGTAGATGCTGGTAACGTTTGGCGTTTTCGAGGACAAAATACGGAAGGGATTACTGGTAGCGATTTTCAGTTTGATAGATTTTATAAAGAAATTGCTGTTGGAACTGGTTTTGGCGTTCGTGTAGATTTATCTTTTTTTGTATTGCGTTTAGATTGGGCTGTAAGGATGTTAGACCCATCTTTACCTGAAAACAATCGTTGGGTTTTATTTAAACCTAGCGAAAAACTGCCTTCTACTTATCGTAATCCATTGGTTTTAAACTTCGGAATTGGTTATCCTTTTTAATTGCAACAATTTACTGACATTCTGTCAGACATAACAATATTTCTTCGTAATTTTGCCCTTCGTCACAGCTTGTGATTCCATTAGTCCAAAAATAATTTTCACGTTTGCTCAATCATTTGTAGCAAAATTGGTGAACAAAAAGATATGAGAAATTTAGAAATACTTTCTGAAGAAGATAAAGAAGCTTTAGATCTTCCACGTACTACTGTGGATGAAATAGGAAAACAAGACAAAAAGAAACTTTACATCGAAAGCTACGGTTGCCAGATGAATTTCTCTGACAGCGAGATTGTTACTTCAATTTTACAAGAAAATGGCTATGCGACAACGTCTCTATTCGACGAAGCAGACGTTATTCTTTTGAATACTTGTGCCATTCGTGATAATGCCGAGCAAAAAGTAAGAAATCGTTTAAAGAATTTTACTCATCTCAAGAAAAAACGTCCGAGTTTGGTCGTGGGTGTTTTGGGCTGTATGGCTGAACGTTTGAAAACGAAGTTTTTGGAAGAAGAAAAAATCGTTGATGTAGTAGCAGGGCCAGATTCATATCGTGATTTACCTAATTTATTTGAAGAAGTAGAAGAAGGAAATAAAGCAATTAACGTTTTCTTATCTAAAGAAGAAACTTATGCAGATATTTCACCCGTTCGTTTGAATTCAAATGGCGTAACAGCTTTTGTCTCAATCATGCGTGGTTGCGATAATATGTGTTCATTCTGTGTAGTTCCTTTTACTCGTGGTCGTGAACGTTCTCGTGATGTTTATTCTATCTTGAAAGAATGTCAAGATTTATTAGACAATGGCTACAAGGAAGTTACTTTATTAGGTCAGAATGTTGATTCATATAAATGGGCTTCTGCTGATGGAACAGAAACAGTCAATTTTGCTCAATTATTAGAAAGAGTAGCCTTAATTAATCCTTTATTGAGAGTTCGTTTCTCAACGTCACATCCAAAAGACATTACCGACGAAGTACTTTACACCATGAAAAAGTACGAAAACATCTGTAATTATATTCACTTACCAGCGCAAAGCGGAAGCAGTAGAATCTTAAAATTGATGAACCGTACTTACGACCGTGCTTGGTATATCAATCGTGTGGATAAAATCCGTGAAGTATTGGGCGAAGAATGTGGAATTTCTCAAGATATTATCGCTGGTTTTTGTACAGAAACCGAAGAAGACCATCAAGATACGCTTTCGTTAATTGAATACGTTCGTTATGATTACGGTTATATGTTTGCTTATTCTGAGCGTCCAGGTACGCCTGCGGCTAAGAAATTAGTAGATGATATTTCTGATGATGAAAAGCAAAGACGTTTGGCAGAAATAATTGCGCTTCAACGCAAAATTTCACAGGAACGTAATGAAATGTCGATTGGAACGATTCAAAAAGTGTTGATTGAAGGTGACTCTAAACGTTCAGCGGATTTCTTACAAGGTAGAAATGACCAAAATAAAATGGTGATTTTGCCAAAAGGAAATCATCAAAAAGGCGATTATGTGAATGTAAAAATCACTTCATGTTCGTCGGCTACTTTGTTTGGAGATGTAGTGTAAAAAGAAATATCTGCCTTGTTTAAACAGATTCATTTCATTTTTACAAAAAACACTTATTCAAATGCAAACGTCCGAACTACAATCCATAAAAGCCCGATTTGGTATTATCGGCAATTCTCCAGCATTAAATCATGCGATTGAGGTGGCTTCACAAGTTGCCCCAACCGATATGACTGTGCTGATTACTGGAGAAAGTGGTTCTGGGAAAGAATCATTTTCAAAGATTATCCATAATCTTTCTGCCAGAAAACATGGACAATTCATCGCCTTAAACTGCGGTGCAATTCCAGAAGGAACGATTGATTCTGAACTTTTCGGACATGAAAAAGGTGCTTTTACAGGTGCAATTGATGCCCGAAAAGGTTATTTTGAAGTAACCGATGGCGGTACGATTTTCTTAGACGAAATTGCTGAAATGCCTTTGGGAACACAAGCTCGTTTGCTAAGAGTATTAGAAAACGGCGAGTTTATCAGAGTAGGTTCTTCTAAAGTTCAGAAAACAAATGTCAGAGTCGTTGCAGCAACTAATATCAATTTGATGACTGCCGTTGAACGTGGTAAATTCAGAGAAGATTTATATTATCGTTTAAATACTGTTCCGATTTTTGTGCCACCTTTACGTGACAGAGGAATGGATATTGAATTACTTTTCAGAAAATTCAGTAGTGATTTTGCAGAGAAATATCGTATTAAACCAATTCAGCTTACTTCTGATGCCCAACAAATTTTGTTGACTCAACGTTTTCCAGGAAATATCAGACAATTAAAAAATCTTGCCGAACAGATTTCTATTCTTGAAACCGATGAAAGAATTGTGGATGGCGAAAAACTAGCTCATTATCTTCAGATGAATAATGGAAAAATGATGGGCAATAGTTTGGTTAGAAGAGATTTTGAAGCACAACAAAACGATAATTTCACCGAAAGAGAATTACTTTACAAAATTCTGTTCGACATGCGAAAGGATGTAACCGAATTAAAAAGAATGTTCTTAGAAGTATTGCAAAATGGTGAAGTGAATCCAGATATTCTGAAACAAAATGAAAGTCTTTTCCAAAACATCGAAAAGGAACGTTCATTTCCATTCCAGCCTAATTATCAACCTGAATTTAACAGTCCGAGAACATTACCGCCAACAGCGAATAATTTTTCGAACAATCAGCCTGATAACGAATTAACAATTATTAACTTAGGAAATAATAATGCTGAGAATAAAAATGCGTTCATAGACGTTACCCACGAAGCCGAAGAAGTATCTTTCTCTTTAGAAAAACAAGAAAAAGACATGATTATCAAAGCTTTACAAAAAAATAAAAACAAGCGTAAATATGCCGCACAAGATTTGGGAATTTCAGAAAGAACATTGTACCGAAAAATCAAACAGTATGATATTGAAGAAGAGTAAAACTCCTTTTTGGGCTTCCTCAAAACTTAGCATTGTTGCTCTTTTAAGTTTGAGTATGTTAGTTTTAAGTGGCTGCTATTCTTTTCGTGGAGCTAGCTTAGACCCCAATTTAAAGACGATTCAAATTCAAAACTTTGCCTTTCAAACGGCTGGTGGACCTGCCAATTTAAGTTTGACTTTCAACGAGAAAATCAAAGAGTATTTTCAAAGAAACACTTCATTGAAAATGACAAACAGTAATCCTGATTTGATGTTTGAAGGTGCCATCACAGCTTTTGATGTAGAAGCACAAGCACCCACTGCAAATGATAAAGGTGGTTTGAATAGGTTGACGATTCGTATTCAAGTGAAGTTTACGAATGCCAAAGATGAAAACAAAAACTATGACCAAGAGTTTTCTTTTTATCAAGATTTCCCTCAAACACAAACTATTACGGCGGCTCAAGGCACTTTAATACCTAAAATACTTGACCAAATTGTATTAGATATTTTCAATAAAACAGCGGGAGAATGGTGAGTTAAGAATGATGAGTTGTGAGTTTTAAAATATTGATTTAAAGCAAATCGATTCTCTTAATTCACTTTTTCTGTATTAGAAAGCATAATTTGTGACTCTTGAATCACTTTTTCTGTATCAGAAGACATCATTTGTGACTCTTGAATCACTTTTTCTGTATCAGAAGACATCATTTGTGACTCTTGAATCACTTTCCCTGTATTAGAAGACATCATTTCTGACTCTTGAATCACTTTTTCTGTATCAGAAGACATCATTTGTGACTCTTGAATCACTTTTTCTGTATCAGAAGACATCATTTGTGACTCTTGAATCAATTTTTCTGTATTAGAAGACATCATTTGTGACTCTTGAATCAATTTTTCTGTATTAGAAGCCCATTACTCAAAGCTCAAAAGATAGCTATTGATAAAATGACTAAAGAAACCTTTACATATTTAGTGGCTAACCTTTCAGAAGTTTCAGCTCTTGAAATTAATGGACTGGAAGAAACCATTCAACAATATCCATATTGTTCGCTTGCTCATACTTTGTTGGCAAAAGCTTATGAAAACGATGACCTTGCCAAACAAGCAAAACTGCGTAAAGCTGCCGCTTATTCATTAAGCAGAAATGCCCTTCGTAGAATCATGAATGGAACTTTTACAAACCATTCGAACGTATCTACAACTGCAAAATTCGATTCTAATTTCTTAAGAAAGCTAGAAACTATCTTAGAAGCCAAAGAAGATGAAGACAAACGCAAACAGCAAGAGTATCAGCAAGAAGTATTATCCGATAAAGAATTCTTGAGTTATTCAACCGTTGCAGAAGATATGTTGTTGAATGAAATAGCTCAGAAACAACAATTGCAAAATACTATTATTGAGAACTTTTTATTGAAAGACCCAGGCTTAATCAGAAGTAGTAAAAGCCAGCTTGAAGCGATCGGTAAACAAGAAGATTTATCCTTGAATAGTGGAAAATTAGACAAAGGAATTGTGACTGAAAGCTATGCTAAAATCCTTACAATGCAAGGTAGGAAAGAGAAAGCAATAGGAGTTTATGAGAAATTAATTTTGAAATTCCCAGAAAAAAAGGCGTACTTTGCAAGCAAAATTCAAGAGCTATCAGAATTTTAAATTTACCATTATTATTTAAGGACTTGTCAGCTCGTTTCAGTGAGTTTAAAAATATTAGAATTTCATTTTCAAATTTTCAAATTAAAATAAAAGATGTTCGGAGCAATTATCGTAGTTATTTGCATCATTGCAGTGTTATTAGTATTTGTAGTATTAGTTCAAAATCCAAAAGGTGGTGGTTTATCAGGAGAATTCGGAACGGCTGGTGCAAGTCAAATGTTTGGTGTTCAACGTACAGGAGACCTTTTAGAACAAATTACTTGGGGAGGTGCAATCACTATCGCTTTATTAGTTTTAGCTACTAAGTTTATCACTCCTACTGAAAGTGCTGAAACGTTCAAATCAGTAAATACAGAGGCAGCTTCTAAGAAAGCAGGTATTCCAGCAGCAGCTCCTGCATTAGGAACAAACCCTACTGATACTTCAAAAAAATAAGGTTTATAACATTAAATAGTTTTCGGAATACTGTCTAATTCAGACATATTTTACAATTAAATTAATTAGAATAGCCATTTTAGTTAAGATAGTTAATGCGAGACTTAATGAAAAAATATCAATACTTAATTTTAGCAAGCATACTAATGCTTGCTTTTTTTTTACGCTTTCATAACATCGGCGAACACGGATTGGCGGGTGATGAGAAGTACTCTCTCTTCGTAAGTCAGTTTACAAGTTATGAAGGGAACAATCAGAAAGACTCTGTTCGCAAACCTAAAAATCCTTATTTCACACCTCAGGAATTTTGGTCTAAAAAAGATTATCACGATTTCTTCGATTCAATTGCTCGCTTAGATACTGGCAATGGTGCACTCTATACTTATTCGCTTCATTACTGGACGAGTGCCTTTGGTTTATCTGACCAAAGTTTGAGATTCCCGTCGTTGATATTTAATTTGCTGACTATTTTAGTCATCTTCGCTTTCGTCAAAACACATTTTCAGTCTGTTCGTTTAGCACTTTTAGCATCCTTCCTAGCAGCGATTTCTCCTTTTTACATCAATTATTCGCAGGTAGCTCGTAATTATGCTTTACTATATTTCCTTTCAATTTTAGCTACTCATCTGCTATTATTGATTATTAAGAAAGAAGAAAAAGCCGAAAAACCTTTTGGATATTACTTACTTTACGGCTTAACAGTATTAGCTTGTGAGCTTTGCCATTTTTCTACATTCCCATTATTTTTCATTCATGGTTTATATGTAGTTTTTCATGTAAGAGTTTTACGTACTTGGATTGGACTGAGTTTATCAATGATTATTCCTTTGATTGGCGTAATACTTTGGTTAAAATCAGATGGTGGAAAATGGTTGTTCGACTATGTACAAAACAGCGTAAAAACCTATAATTATCTCGCTCAAAACTCGCCAGATGAATACCTGTCGGTAGCTACAGTAAAGAATATTGCCCGACAAATTCGTCATGTAATTTCTTGTGCTTTTATCAGTAGTGAAGGACTTTATCTTCATTTATCTGGATTACGTAATACTTTATTGACCATTGTAGCTTCACTGGCAGGAATCATAGGATTCATCTTAATAAAATCAGAAAAGCTAAAAATTGCACTTTGTACTTCAATGGCGATTATAATTTTAGTTTTCTGTACTGTAGCTAAAATGCAGTTTTTGGTATTAGGTTTAAATATTACTTTATTATTTATCTTGATAAATCTTATTTGGAAGAATAGGAAAAAAGCAGAAAACAAGCTAATCTTGTTTCTTTTGTCCTTAGTTGTTTTGCCTTTTGTTTTCTTGATATTTTTCTCTTGGCAAGATGGCAATACTTTCAGAATCATGCCAAGGTATGTTGGTTACTCCTACTCATTTGGTATCATCTTAGTTACTTTGTTAATTAAAGAAATTTGGTACTTCAAATCAAATGCAAAGTATGTTTTACTAACAATGTGTTGTGTACAGTTTTACTTGTTGACGGGCATCATCCAAAACATTTGGCTAGATAATCCACCACGATATTTTATGAGTTTTGCAGAACCACGTAAAAACAATCCATATCAGTTAGTGGCAAGTAAAATTTTACAAAATTATGCCGAAGGCGATACTGTATTATATTCTAATCATCAAGATGCTACACCGGGCGGAAAAGATATTCCTTCCTTTTCAGTTGTTGATGCTCAACTTACTAATTTTTATTTGCCTAAAAACTCGCAAATTAATCAAAGAGTAAATCAACAAGAACCTGAAAAAATTATCTTGAAAAAGAAAAATGGAACAGAGATTATTCTCTTTGATTTTGAAGGAGTAAGATTTAGATATTAAACATAGAAACATGAGTCATCCCGAACTTTCTCTTGAGAAAGTAAGTTTTAAAAAATTTAATGTTTTTTGGATTTATTCTCGTCCTTACTTTTTGTCTTGATACAAAAAGTAACAAAAAAATCAAGAATTCCTAAACTCGCTTCGCTCAGACAGTAGGAATTCGTTCTCCCTCAATCATAAAAAAGCGGTCGAAATTAGCTTTTCGACCGCTTTTTTATGATTTTAAAATTTGGGTTTACTCATATTTTCTCAATTCGTTACAACTTCAACAACTTTCTTTTTAGCAATTGGCAAAAAGGTTTCTTCCAATGGCAACACATATTTTGATTCTACCAAATAAGTAGCAGGATTGGGAAGATGTTTATAACGTTTTACTAAATCTATTTTAATATTCTCGAAAGTACTCAAGGCACTTTTTTTAATGGTTTCTACATAAAATGTTTTTAGTCCTCTCAAACGTTCGTGTTTATTTTCAAAAATGGTTAGATTGTACTGATAAACCCTTGTTTCGTGAATAATGGGTTCGTGCAATAACAAGTAACCATCATTTTTGTAAAGTGGCAAAATCCCAATCGGCGCAATATGAATATCCTTTTGTACTTCTTCTACTATCTGCTCGCCTTCGTGCAAGGCATTTTTGAATCTTGGCAAAGCATATTCCATGATTGACTCAATCTCGGATAAATATTCACTTTGAGGTTGATTTGAAAATTCATATTCAACATCTAAATTTTCAGGATTAACACCTTTAATTCGTTTGGGAAATTGAATACTCATCTGGTCGATTCCATCCTTAAAATACATAGAATAATCGTAATGATACTGCAAATCTCGTAAGTCGGGATATAACTTCTTACTTTTAAAATTACTTTTAACCTGTTGCAAATATGCCAGTAAAACATACTTTTTGTACTCAAAATCAATGAGTCCAGTGGTTAGCCAATCTTTCTCTAAGCTTTTCATAGGCGACATCATTTAGTGAAGGATTATTTTTAAAACAACGTACTAAATATAAAAGCATCTGATTTTGCTTTAGAATAATAAAATTAATGATTTCTACGAAAATGCCAAGATTTCTGGAAAGTATTTTAAAGTCTGTCAAATAGTTATTCAATTTCAATCTTTTTTTTCTATTTCATCTCAAAACCTGACAATTTTACCGTTTTTCAGACAATGGCACAAAATATGATGAAATAGTTGTGTTGTATGCAGAATTAGTTTGATTTTATTGAACAAGTATTTCAGCAAAATCAAATTGCAATTCAATAATTACCTAAAAAATCAAATACAAAAAATAACTTATCAAAAAAACAATGTCAACAGTTAGTATCAAGCCTTTAGCTGACAGAGTTCTGGTAGAACCAGCAGCCGCAGAAGAAAAAACATCATTCGGAATTATCATTCCTGACACTGCAAAAGAAAAACCACAAAGAGGAATTGTTGTAGCAGTAGGTTCTGGTAAAAAAGATGAGCCATTGACAGTTGCAGTTGGCGACACTGTTTTATACGGTAAATACTCAGGAACTGAAATTGCAGTAGAAGGTAAAGATTACCTTATCATGCGTGAAAGCGATATTTTCGCAATTCTTTAATTTTATTGCTTTAAGCAGTAGGCAATAAGCTTTAAGCTTTTAAAAATAAAAAACTTAATTTAATTTACTACTATATTCTGATTTTGCATTTTGGTAACAGCCTATTGCATACAGCATATAGCATAAAGCAAAAATAACAATGGCAAAAGAATTATTTTTTGACACAGACGCAAGAGACAAACTGAAAAGAGGCGTCGATACTTTAGCTAACGCTGTTAAAGTAACTTTAGGACCAAAAGGTCGTAACGTAATTATTGACAAAAAATTTGGTTCACCTTCTATCACTAAAGATGGTGTTTCAGTAGCGAAAGAAATCGAATTAGAAGACGCTGTTGAAAATATGGGTGCTCAGTTAGTGAAAGAAGTTGCTTCTAAAACTGCTGACCAAGCTGGTGACGGTACTACAACTGCTACTGTATTAGCACAAGCTATCTACACTATCGGTTCTAAAAACGTTGCTGCGGGTGCTAACCCAATGGATTTGAAACGTGGTGTTGACAAAGCAGTTACTGCTGTTGTTGCTTCGTTGAAATCTCAATCTAAAGCAATCGAAACTTCTCAACAAATTGCTCAAGTTGCTACTATCTCTGCTAACTCGGATGCTACAATCGGTACAATGATTGCAGATGCGATGGACAAAGTTGGTCGTGAAGGTGTTATTACTGTTGAAGAAGCTCGTGGTACTGAAACTGAAGTTAAAACAGTAGAAGGTATGCAGTTCGACCGTGGATATTTGTCTCCATACTTCGTAACTAATACAGAGAAAATGGAAGCTGAATTAGAGCGTCCGTTCATCTTGATTTCTGAGAAGAAAGTATCTTCAATGAAAGAATTATTACCAGTATTAGAAGGCGTTGCTCAAACTGGTCGTCCTTTATTAATCATTGCTGAAGATGTTGACGGAGAAGCTTTAGCTACTTTGGTAGTTAACAAAATCCGTGGTGCATTGAAAGTTGCTGCTGTTAAAGCACCAGGTTTCGGTGACCGTCGTAAAGCTATGTTAGAAGACATCGCAGTATTAACAGGTGGTACTGTAATTTCTGAAGAACGTGGTTTCAAATTAGAAAACGCTACAATTGAATATTTAGGACAAGCTGAAAAAATCATCATCGACAAAGACAACACAACTGTTGTAAACGGAGTTGGTGCAAAAGATGGTATCGAGGCTCGTGTTAACCAAATCAAAGCTCAAATCGAAAATACTACTTCTGATTATGACCGTGAGAAATTGCAAGAACGTTTGGCTAAATTGTCGGGCGGAGTTGCTATTCTTTACATCGGTGCTGCTACTGAAGTAGAAATGAAAGAGAAAAAAGACCGTGTTGACGATGCTCTTCACGCTACTCGTGCCGCTGTTGAAGAAGGTATCGTAGCTGGTGGTGGTGTTGCTTTAATCCGTGCTATCAAAGCATTAGACGGTTTAACTGGTGACAACGAAGACCAAACAACTGGTATCAACATTATCCGTCAAGCAATCGAATCTCCATTGAGAACTATCGTTGCTAACGCTGGCGGTGAAGGTTCTGTAGTTGTGAACGCTGTTAAAGCTGGCGAAGGCGACTTCGGTTACAACGCTCGTGAAGACAAATACGAAGACATGATTGTTGCGGGTATCATCGACCCTACTAAAGTAACTCGTTTAGCATTAGAAAACGCTGCTTCTATCGCAGGTTTATTATTGACTACTGAATGTGTTATTGCTGACAAACCAGCTGCTGAAGCTCCACACGCACATGGTGGTGGCGGCGGAATGGGTGGAATGATGTAATATCAGTTCTGAGTTAGGAGTGTTGAATGAGGAGTAAAAATTACTTTTCACTCAACACTCCTCATTCAACACTCAAAAAACTCCTCATTAGCAATGCTTTTGAGGAGTTTTTTTGTTTATTTTAACCATCAAGACTTTTATCAATTTATTGAAAGACAAAT
This sequence comes from Arcicella gelida, assembly GCF_034931025.1. Classification (NCBI taxonomy): domain Bacteria; kingdom Pseudomonadati; phylum Bacteroidota; class Cytophagia; order Cytophagales; family Flectobacillaceae; genus Arcicella; species Arcicella gelida. The sequence goes on from NZ_JAYGIL010000002.1 coordinate 431,334, forward strand.
ACGATTAACATATTTCAGATAACTGATAAATGTACGAAAGTACATAAAAATCAAGCGGATTATTTTATGAAAAACACCAAACATTGGGCAATATTCTTATCAAACAGTGCCAACAAACAAGTATTTATTCAACAGTTATTATCCCAAAAAGCTAAGGGAATTTTTGAAGATTTAAACAAATCAAACGGTTTATTATTTTCAAGCCTTACGGTGAATGATTTTATTGATGAAGAAAATCGACATGGATTTACTGCTGTGACTAAACATCTTGACAGAAGTTTGAAGTCGATGTCGAGTGGAGAGCAAAAGAAAGCTTTGTTGAATTACTTAGTTGCTCAAAAGCCCGATTACTTGATTTTGGATAATCCTTTTGATAATTTGGATGTAGCGGCTCAGGCTTCTTTATTAGAAATGCTCCATGAAATTGGTACACATACTTCTTTAATTCAGCTAATTAATCGTGAAAGAGATTTATTGTCTTTCATCACAAATGTAGTAAGTATCGAAAAAAATAACCAATTAGTTGTACATAAAGACCTTCCAATTTTTCTTGAAAATTATAGAAAAAACCAAAATTTCTCTTTTTCAGGAGAAATCCCACCTCCTTTCAAACACTATGATTTACCCAATCCAGAACTGATTAAATTCAATAAAGTAAATGTAAGTTATGGTGACAAACATATCCTAAGAGACATTACTTGGACAATCCATAAAAATGAATTTTGGCATTTAATTGGTCCAAATGGTTCTGGGAAAACCACCATGTTGTCCATGATTACGGGTGATAATCCCAAAGGATATGGACAGGATTTAACCCTTTTTGGAAGAAGAAAAGGTACTGGAGAAACGGTTTGGTCGATTAAAAATAATATCGGCTACGTTACGCCTGCCATGACAGATTTATTTACCGCAAGCCATACTTTGGAACAAATGTTAATGTCTGGCTTTTATGATTCTATTGGTTTGTACAATAAACCTTCTGATTTACAAATTAAATTAGCCAAGCAGTGGATTACTTTAATTGAAATGGAAAAACTCAGTAAAAAGCCATTTTTTATGCTTTCGACAGGGCAACAACGCATGGCTTTGGTAGCCAGAGCAATGGTGAAACATCCTCCCCTACTAATTTTAGACGAAGCCATCGCAGGATTAGACGACCACAATGCTTCACTCGTAATTTCATTAATCAACAAAATTGCCAACGAAAGCGAGAGTACCATTTTGTACGTATCGCATCGCAACGAAGCAGGACTTTTTCCAAGAAATATCTTTCAATTATTTCCTTCAGAGGAAGGGTCTGGTGGGGTTGTGATGAAGTAACAAGAGCATCATTTTAATACTCGAATGAATCAATTTGATGCTCGTGAGTATTGTTTTAAGACTCGAATGAGTCAATTCGATACTCATAAGCATTGTTTCAAGACTCGACTGAATCAATTTGATACTCGTGAGTATTCTTATAGGAATTAAATAAACCGATTGGATGCTCATGAGTATGGTTTTAATGCTTGATTGAATTAATTCGATACTCATAAGCAATAAATTGTAATTACATAAAGCCGTATAACTTCAATCAAGCATACTGTTTCAACTTCTTCTCTAAAAAATAAATAACAACGCCACAATAAGGTTTAAAAGCTAATTGTTTTTCCCCTTGAATATCTCTGATTGTTTTTTGCTTCCAGTCTGCTAACTGTTTCTCACATTCACTTTTTTTCCATTTTTTTAGGGTTAGTACTTCAATAACACCATTTATGGTTTGCAAACGATTCGCTTTTAGGAGTTTATTATTAAGATTTAAAACCTTATTTATATCATTCTCAATGACAGGATTAGTTGATTTTATTATACCATCTTTACTGCTGTATGAGATTGATTTTATGTCAGGGATACTAAAAAGAGAGAAGCTAATATCTTTCGCTCCCACTGATTTAGACTTATCACAATGAGCATCATCATTAATACTCCCTGGACAACAAATTACCATGTTGGTATAGTCAAGTTGTAAGTCGGGATGAGTAGCTCTTGACATGGTATGTTCAATTTTTGACGTTTCTTTTTCAGACTTATCTTTAACAGGAATTTGTCTCATGCAATAGGCACAGATATACCCCTGTTCTTCTAGTAAGGCTTGACGAAGTTCTGGAATGGGACTATATTTTGTAAAGCCTGATGTCTTTTTCTTAGCCGTCCATTCTTGTGGTTCTTTACCTTTTGTTATCTTAATCATCGTTATCACTTAGAAAATTCAACATTGTTTCTGCTTTGGATAATTCGGGTAGGCTATCACCAAACTCCTCTTTCATTTGATTAAGGTAATTGGCTGCGCTTATATAGTCATCAATATCAATGAAAGAAAATAGCGTATTCAAGCGGTCGTCAACCTCTTTTGTTCTTGGAATTACCCCTAAAACGGTTTCAATAATTGTGGAAGCATCTAAACCGTAAGTTTTTACTTCTTGGGCTATGTAACCTTTTTCCTTAGCATAAGTAAGTTTATAAATGACATTTTTCTCGTTATCTAAAATGCCAGACATCAGCAAAGGGCTGTGCGAAGTGATGATAAATTGTAGCTGCGGGAAAGCATTTTGTACCCCCTTTACCACGAGCGATTGTAAACTTGGATGCAAATGCAAGTCAATTTCATCAATCAACACTGTACCCTTTGTATTGGCACAAGCCTCAACGCCAAAAATGCCTTTGTTGAGTAACATACATCTGAAAGAAAGATCTAATACAATATTTACCAAACGGGTAAGTCCATCAGAAAGTAAAGCTGTTTCTACCTCTCTTTTATCGGTAAGCATATAATAAACTTTCCCTTGATTGTGACGAATTTGCATATCCTCAATAACATTACATCCATCAACACCCAATGCTTTTTGAATCGCCAGTCTTACTCCTTCAATTTCTATTTCACCTTTTTGGGCTTCTTTTAAAATCAACAATCTTTTAGTCCAATAATCTAAAAAACCATCTCCTTGCAAGCATTCATAATAGCCAAACGAAGGTTTCTGGTCATAATTTTTAAATTTCTCTCGGTTGATTTTTCTCGTGGTATGAATATCTGCCGTAGAAAAACTCGCAAAAAGTGGTAGTGTTTCTTTTTGTACTTTATCTTCAAAAAGGTTTTTATAAAGCGACTTTCCTACCCTGTTAATAGCATCAAGAGGCTTTTGTAAGGTTCTACCTTTTTTGGAATTTAATTCAAGAGAAGCATTTACCCGTAAGTTGGTGAAATCAATCTTTATAGCTGGTTCGTTTGCCAAACCTGATGTTGATTCAACTACGCTAAAATCGTTTGGACTTAATCCTAAAAAACGAGTATTTTCATCACTAAATCCTATAAAAAAAGAATTTAGCACAGTGCTTAAAGCCCTGATAAGCGTAGTCTTTCCACTCGAATTATCTCCAATAAACAGATTAACCCCTTCTTTAAAGTTCAAAGAAAGTAGCTCAAAGCATCTATAATTATGTATTGTTATCTTCTCCATCATGTAAATATAATAACTTAAAGAGAAATCTTATAGGCAAAAAATAAAAGGGAAATCTTCCATTGAAAAATTTCCCTTTTATTGTAATATTCTATTAACTCTTATCTTTACTTATTCTTCGCCTCAATCCAAAGTCTTGCATTAATAAACGCTTCTAACCAAGGGCTTACTTCGTCGTTTTTACGGTTGGCTGGGTAGTTTGCCCAGTTCCAAGGGAAGGTCGAACGTTCGATGTGTGGCATGGTTACTAAATGGCGACCTGTGGCATCGCACATCATGGCGGTGTTGAAATCTGAGCCGTTTGGATTGGCTGGATAGGCTTCGTAACCGTATTTTCCTACAATGCTGTATTTTTCTTCTCCGTAAGGCAACACAAATTTACCTTCGCCATGCGATACCCAAACGCCTAAAGTTGTGCCTTCTAAAGTAGAAAGCATCACTGAGTTGTTTTGCTGAATTGTCACCGAAGTAAAGATACTTTCGTGCTTATGCGATTCGTTGTGGTGCATTTTGCCATGTACTTCGTGGTCTGGATTAATCAATTCCAATTCCATAAACAACTGACAACCATTACAAATCCCTACCGAAAGTGTATCTTCACGAGCAAAGAATTTTTTGATGGCAGCATTGGCTTTTTCGTTATACAAGAATGCTCCTGCCCAACCTTTCGCCGAACCTAATACGTCAGAATTTGAGAAACCACCTACTGCACCAATAAACTGAATATCTTCCAACGTCTCACGGCCAGCAATTAAGTCGGTCATGTGAACATCTTTTACATCAAAACCAGCCAAATACATCGCATTCGCCATTTCACGCTCTGAGTTTGAGCCTTTTTCACGAATAATTGCCGCTTTCGGACGAGCTGAAATCGTACTGTTATCCGTTAATTTTCCAGTGAAATGTGAAGGGAAAGTATAAGCTAAAGCTTGGTTTTTGTAATTACTATAACGCTCTAAAGCTGTTCCGTTTTTCGATTGTTTTGAATCTAACAAGAAAGACGTTTTGAACCAAACATCTCTTAATTCCGCCACAGCAAAATCAAATGTAGTTTCATTGTTTTTCACCGAAAGCGTGTTGCCTTCTACTACTTCACCAATTTTAACGATAGAGATATTGTTTTCCGCAAAAACAGCTTCAACCGAAGCATCTGCTTGGAATACCAAGGCAATGTTTTCGTTGAATAAAGCTTTTACGGTATCGCTTTCTCCTAAACCTAAAAGGTCAATATTTGCTCCAAGGTTTACGTCAGCAAAACACATTTCTAATAAAGTCGTAATCAAACCACCGCTACCGATGTCGTGACCTGCTTCAATTTTGCCTGCTTTGATTAAGTCTTGGAAAGTATTAAATGCTGTTTTGAAGTATGCTCCGTCTTGAATCGTTGGTACTTCATTACCTACTTTATTCAAGATTTGGGCAAAAGAACTACCACCTAATTTGAAGCTATCTTTCGATAAATTCAAATAGTAAATCGCTCCGCCATTGCGTTGTAACACTGGCTCGACTACTTTAGTAATGTCCGAACAATGTCCACCTGCCGAGATAATTACTGTACCCGGAGCAATTACTTCATCGTTTGGATATTTTTGTTTCATCGAAAGCGAATCTTTTCCTGTCGGAATATTGATGCCCAATTCGATGGCAAAATCCGAACACGCCTGTACGGCTTCGTACAAACGAGCGTCTTCGCCTGCATTTTTACAAGCCCACATCCAGTTGGCAGAAAGCGAAACCGATTTCAAACCGTCTTTCAAAGGAGCAAAAACGATGTTTGAAAGTGCCTCCGCAATGGCAGTACGTGAACCAGCCGCAGGGTCAACGATAGCTGCTACTGGCGAGTGACCAACCGAAGTAGCAATACCATCTTTCCCTTTGAAGTCTAAAGCCATTACGCCAACGTTGTTCAAAGGCAATTGTAATGGTCCTGCACATTGTTGTTTGGCTACTCGTCCGCCTACGCAACGGTCAACTTTGTTGGTTAACCAGTCTTTACAAGCTACCGCTTCTAATTGCAATACTTGTTCTAAATAGGTTGGAATTTCTGCTTCTGAATAAGACAAACCTGCGTAGTTACGCTCAATGGTTTTGTCTTCCATCACAATTTTTGGAGAGCTTCCGAACATTTCCGAAATAGCAAAATCCATTGGTTTAGCACCAGTTGATTTCGATTCGAAAGTAAAGCGATTATTTCCAGTAATATCTCCAACAGTGTACATTGGCGAACGCTCACGCTCTGCTACACGTTGAAGTGTTTCTAAATCTTTTTCACCAATCACTAAGCCCATACGTTCTTGTGATTCGTTACCGATGATTTCTTTTGCCGAAAGCGTTGGGTCACCTACTGGCAATTTATCTAAATCAATCAAACCGCCTGTTTCTTCTACCAATTCCGACAAACAGTTCAAATGTCCGCCTGCACCGTGGTCGTGGATAGAAACGATTGGATTATGGTCTGATTCTACTAAACCTCTAATGGCATTGGCAGCACGTTTTTGCATTTCTGGGTTTGAACGTTGAATCGCATTCAACTCGATACCAGAACCAAAAGCTCCTGTATCTGCTGACGAAACGGCAGCTCCCCCCATCCCAATGCGGTAGTTTTCACCACCCAATACGACTACTTTATCTCCTACTGTTGGCTTTTGTTTTATCGCTTGGCTTTCTTTGCCATAACCAATACCGCCAGCCAACATGATTACTTTATCGAAACCTAATTTGCGAGATTCTTCTTCGTGTTCAAAAGTAAGAACAGAACCCGTAATTAATGGCTGACCGAATTTATTACCAAAATCAGAAGCACCATTGGAAGCCTTAATCAAAATATCCATTGGTGTTTGATACAACCAATCACGCTCGTTAACAGCTTTTTCCCAAGGACGATTTTCTTCTAAACGAGAGTACGAAGTCATATATACCGCTGTTCCTGCCAAAGGCAATGAACCTTGTCCACCAGCTAAACGGTCACGGATTTCGCCACCTGAACCTGTTGCCGCTCCGTTGAAAGGCTCTACAGTTGTTGGGAAATTATGGGTTTCAGCTTTTACAGAAATCACAGAATCAAATTCTTTTTCTGCATAATAATCTGGTTTGTCGGCAGATTTTGGAGCAAATTGTGTAACACGTGGCCCTTTAATAAAGGCAACATTATCTTTATAAGCAGAAACGATGTCGTTAGGATTCGTTTCAGAAGTTTTCTTGATAAGTTTAAATAATGAACTTGGTTTTGCTTCGCCATCAATCACAAAAGTACCATTGAAGATTTTGTGACGGCAGTGTTCAGAGTTTACTTGTGAAAAACCAAATACTTCTGAGTCAGTCAATTTACGACCTAAACTTTCAGCCAAACCATTCAAATAGCCAACTTCTTCTTCGCTAAGAGCAAGTCCTTGTTCTTTGTTATAAGCAGCAATATCATCAATTTCAAGAATTGCTTCTGGAGCAATCTTGATCGTATAAATTCCTTGATGTAATTGCGTATATTTTTGCAAAAGCATCGGGTCGAAATCAGTAAAATCCTCCGCTACTGCCGTAAATTCCTCGATACGAATAATTCCTTGAATACCCATATTTTGGGTAATTTCAACAGCATTGGTACTCCACGGCGTAATCATGGCTGCACGTGGCCCCACAAAAACAGCTTCCAATGTAGCATTTTCTTGGTTTACAACCGTAAAAGTATGGTCAATTTTACTATTGAAAAGCCAAAAGAGTTTTTGAATATCTTCATCTGAAAGAATGGCATGCGTTTGCACGGCATAAACTGTGCTGGAGTGACTCCCGAAGAAATGAATCATGATGAAACAGATTGTTGGTTGTTTGTCGGCTAATTTCTAAAAACAACATAAATACAGCCGAATTGCTAAAGAGTTGCAAATTTAGGGGTTTTGAAAAAGAATACCTATAAAAATTTAAGTGATTGGGTTTGTTGGCGTGAAGCTTGTATCCTAGGTTAGCGAAGTATATAATACCAAGCTAACCTAGGATACCAACAATTAAATATTAGAAACTCATTTTAAAAAGTTTCCCAGAATCATCTCTATCATTGAGTTCTAAGATACTATTCTCTGATAAATCTATACCAGCAGGTATGTTATCTTTAATAGCTGAGAAAATATACTGTATATTGTAATTTCTACAAATTTCACGAACTATCTCTATTAATCGAGACTTTATTCCATTATCATCTCCAGAAATAACATCATCATGATAAACGAAACGAAAATGAGACTGCTTAGTATAATTTATCAAAATGGCTAAATCGAAGGCTACGCAAAGAATTTTATAATACGTTGCTCCTTCATCTTTTGCTGAGTTAGGAAAATCAGGGTCAAAATCAATATTATAATTTGAGTTAGGACTTATTTTTATTAAAGCATTTTCATTTAAAACTCGTTTGACTATTTCAGCAAAAGTCTTTCTTATACTCATGTATAAAGCACAATTTGCTGTATTGTCAATAATTTCCTTCAACTGGTCTTTGATTGTTTGTAATTCATGCTTTTGCTTATGACCAATTTCTTCTTTCTTTTTTTCAATTTCTCTAATAGCATCTAATTGTGTCTGATAATTAGATAGTTCTCTTTCAATTTCTATCATTCTTTTCTGATAGACTGCATATTTTTTAAAGAGAGATGTGTCTTGTATCAAATCTCTGAACTGTTCTCGTTGTTTATTTAGTGTAATGAGTTTACTATTTATTTGTTTTTCCTCTTCTAATCTTTCTATTAACGTTTGTCTGATTTGTTTGTTTCGCTCTTGCGTAATTTGGTGATTAAACTCAATTAGCTGCTCATAAGACTTTGATAACTTTTCAGGGAAATATAGTTCAACCTCCTCAAAAATATTTTTAATTTTTTTAATGTCGAAAGAAAACTCATTACGAATAGAATCATTTAATTTTTTAATATCGTATTCGACATTGTAGAGCCGAGTATTAAATTCAGCTATTTCTTCTTCTATATTGCCTACCAAATTTTGAATTGTAGCCTTATCTTGCTTATAGAAATTTAAACTTTCTAATTCTCTCAGTAATATTTCTCTATCTATTTCTACATTTTGGATTTTACCAACAATCGCATCTTTGTCTTCCGACTTTATGCCAAAGTCTTTTTCTTGTATTTTTATCGTTTTTGCATCGTCTTTTATATTTTCTTCTAACTCATACTTCTCTCTTAGCATCCTCCCATCAAATCCTAAAAGGCTGAACAATAAAGGCTTCCAATCTTTGTCTTTGTTTTTAGCAAATTTTCTTAATTGGAAAATGGTATTCATTTTAGGCTCGTAATCACCTTGTGTACGTAAAGAATAATTTACTATACGGCGATAGTTTTCATTATTTGACTTACAAAAATCAAAATTCAATTGCTCATTTAGATACTCTTTTGCTTTATCGAATGAAAGCGTCAAATCAAAATTTTCATAATAGATAAATTCTGTTGAACGAGCCTCGTTTAACTTAAATGAGATTTTAGTAGGAGTATCAACCGTTCTTTTGATGGTAAGATACTTGCCATTATTTAGTAGCACTTCCAAATAAAACTCATATCCTTTAAATTTTTCTTTATTTATCTCCTTGTAAAAAAAGAATTTTGTGTCTATACTTTTTAAAAGTAAGAAATCTATTAGTTCTCCAAGTTTTGATTTACCAAGATTATGTTGTTTTGCATCCTCTTTTTTTCCTTTGACATCCCCAATAACAGCATTTAAGCCTCCTTTGTCTAAAATAAAGGTGGTATTGTGAAACGGCTTATTGCTATATATTTTACTTAGTTTCATTTAATCAAAATTTAGTTGAAATACATCCAACTCTGGCAAATAATGTAACTTATCTAATAGAAAAAGAAAGTTTAACGAATCTGAAAATACTTCTTTCGCATTTTTACCAAGAGCATTTGTAGTAATATTCAGCAACTCATCGTATGTCAACAAGTTGTGTGTTTTTAGTTTATCAATTATTAATGCACTGACATTGATAACCGATAAATCTAAATTGAGATATTTGTGCGGTGTTATCATCTGTTTCGACCTATATCACATTGATAATACATAAAATGAAAAAATGCAGGAATCGTATTGCGATATTTTTTAAGCTTATCAGGCTCTTTTTCCATTAGATAGTTCGTTAGAAAACTAAAAATCTTTTTGAAGTCATCAAATTGTTCCCTGTTAGCTTCTATGACTCTTTTCAACTCTAAGGAAGTTTCTTCGTAATACTGGGCAAATTCTTGGTTAATTGGATTCTGTAAAAAGTCTAATATTTGCTTTTCGTGACGGTCTAAATCTGGCAAAATGATATTCTCATAATAAGCATTATCCAAGTTGTTAACTCGATTTTTTTCCTCAATACTGGGTCTGTCTAATGTCAAGCTACTGTTGATAAATTTAGGAAGTGTGTCATGAAAAATAACGATTAAATCCCTTATATCCTTGTCATGAAACTCAAATGGCATCGTAAACTTATCTAAGCCAAATTGCTTGACAATCTCTTTATTTTGTGACAAGAACCTATGTAGAGTGTCTTTTCCAATAATGTCAACATTTGTAAGACCAGTTTGGTCTTTAATATATTGTCTTGCCTCTTCTCGACTTTCTGTTTCTTTTCTATTAGTAAAAAGTAAATAATTATCAATTTCTCCCTTCGATTTCAATACCTTAACTTTTGGAACTTCTTTTTCTACAAGACCAGTTTTATTTCCAAAAAATTTATTATCTGAGCAACTCGCTTGATAGTCTGTTGTGTGCTTTACTTGAATGATAAACTTCCCTTTCCATTGCTCCGTTTTAGAGGGATAGGCATTAGCCACTCCTTCAAAACGCCCATCTCTTCCTCCATCTTTACCTTTAGAAAAGCTGACAAATCCTATACCAAGAACGTGTTGGCAAAGCATATTAATGAGACTTTCAAAGTCATCTTCGGATAGGTTTTCTAATCTATAATCCATAATTTTTAAACGAAATATAATATCTGATCAATATTCAAATGAGTATTAAATCAAAGCATCATTATTTTGTACCCTAGTAAGACTATACAAGTTTGAATCTTTACACAAAGATACAAAATATAAAATAGTATAATTTAAACATAGAATTCGAAATTTCAATTTAATAATCTTTATACTCCAATGAAAAAATTGCTTTTCCTTTTTTTATGTTTCTTTACTTTGGAAACATTTGCTCAAAAACGTTCTATTAACAACAAGCTTGGTACTGAACATATTTTCATTTCAGCAACAAAAATAGCATTGGTTCCTCCGCCAAATTTCGCAAAAGCGGTTGGCTTTAGTGGCTTTCAACAAGCCGAAACGAATTCATCAATCTTGGTTGCCGAAATTCCTGCTCCTTATCAAGAAATAGCAAAAGCGTTTACTGCTGAGGCACTTAAAACCAGAGGTGTTATTCTGATTAAATCTGAAGATATTTCTTTTCAAAATACACCAGCAAAATTACTCTTCACCAAGCAATCTGCTAATGGAATGGATTTTTCTAAAACAATTTTAGTTTTTGGAGATTCTAAGAAAGTCTTTTTAGTAAATTTTCTGTACCCCGAAAACGATAAAACTTTAGCCGAACAAATGGACAAAGCAATAGCCTCTGTTGTATATCAAAGTACTAAACAGGTAAATCCGCTTGAAGAAGCAAATTTCAAGATAAATACCGCTGATACAAAGTTCAAATTTGCTCATTCACTTTCTGGCTCATTAATCTTTACCAGTGACGGTAAATTACCTCCTGCCGATACAGACAAAGCTTTTCTTTCGGTTGGTCAAATACTTGTCAATACTTCGACTGTTCCAGACAAAAAACTATTGGCTGTTGAAACGATGCAGAAATTCCCCAATGGCAAGAAAACTAAAATTGAAAAAGTATCTACCATTGAAATTGATGGGATGACTGGCTACGAAGTAATTGGAACTGGCGAAAATGAAAAAGGACAAAAAGAATTGGTTTATGAAGTAATGCTATTTTCAAATAGCTCTTATTATTTAATCGTTGGAATTGCACCAATTCAATTTGACAGCTATTTACAGGTTTACAAAAGCATTGCTAAAACGTTTGAGAGGAAATTATAGACACTATCCCTAATTTTGTGTAAGTTGTTTTTTGTATTGATTATTTGTTTTTGATTCTTTGGTCAAAAATAAGGTAAAATTGGTTGATAATAATTCCCCAGTTATGAATGGGTTTAGT